>JBARXR010000034.1:0-13429 GCA_049647445.1 Jannaschia sp.
GTCCGGATGTCCCGCTGACCGTCTGGGCAAACGAGGACCTGCCACTGATCTGGCCGAACATCCTGCGCGCCGTCAGCGGTGTGAGTGCCGCACATTCGGGCGACGAGATGATCCTCAAAGAGATCATGTCAGAAGCCGGGTTCAAACGCCTGCAGACGTATCTGCGGGACAACCCGGCCCCGTCCCTCACGATCTGGCGCAAGGTGGTGATGGCATTCCTCGGGAAATATGCCGACGAGAGCAAACTGGACGAGGAAATCGCCCTGCCCGGCTGGTCGCAGGACGTGATCGCGACGCTGACCGATCTGTATGAACGGGACCTGGCGCAGATCCGGGCGCGGGACGATGTGACGTTCCTCGCGCCCTGACCTGTCGTCGGGGGATGGCCCGCCCGGACGTCGGACCGCGGCACCCTCAGCTCATGCCAAGCGCTTCCTTGTACATGTCGAGAAGGGCCTCCTCCTCTGCGATATCGTCGGCCTCCCGCTTGCGCAGGGCGATGATCTTGCGCATCACCTTGGTGTCGTAGCCGCGCCCCTTGGCCTCGGCCATGACTTCCTTGACCTGCTCTGCTATGTCCTTCTTTTCCTGCTCCAGTCGCTCGATCCGCTCGATGAACTGCCGCAACTCGTCGGCGGTGACACGGTAGGTATCCGCCGGACCGTCCTCGACCACTTTCAAATCAGCCATGCCTGCTCTCCTCGTTGCCGGTTGGTCTTGTATCCTTGAGGCACCTTGGGTAGCGCCCCGAGGCGACGGGTGCAACGCGGGATGGAGGGTCGGATGGCAGCTTTGGTATGGATCGGTGCGGCGCTGGCTTTCGCGGGCCTCGCGGGCCTCGTCTGGTGCATTGTCGTGGCCTTCAAGGCCAAGCGCGAAGGGCTGGAAGGTGCCGCCATGGAGGCGCGCCTGCGCAAGCTCGTGGCGATGAACCTCGGGGCGCTGGCCCTGTCCGGGCTGGGCCTGACGATGGTGATCCTCGGGGTATTTCTGTCCTGAGCGGATCTGTCGGAAGCATGACCTGTCCGGGTCGGCTTCTTTCCCCCAAAGGACCCAGTTTCAAGTCTGGAGACACCAGGCCACATCGACCGCCCATGGCCCCAAAGGATCGGCAAAAATCTGCGCCAACACGTTATTATCAGTTGAAATTGTTTTCCGACTTCGCTTGGCGCAGATCGGAAACGGATCAAAGTGACAAGCTGTCGCACCAAGGCACGAGATCGCCCTTTTCTGCGCCGACGCGCCCCCTAATTGAGCGGTATCGCAGCCGTCGTGCTGTGCCTGAAAGATACTGGAGAGAAATTCATGATCCGTAGAACCTTCCTTGCAATCGCCGCTTCCACCGCACTGGCCGCGCCGGCATTCGCCGATGGCCACACGATGGACATCGTCGACACCGCCGCCGCCGCGGGCAGCTTCGAGACGCTGCTGGCCGCCGCGACCGCAGCCGGTCTGGTCGAGACCCTCAAGAGCGAAGGCCCGTTCACGGTCTTCGCCCCGACCGACGAAGCCTTCGCCGCGCTGCCCGAGGGCACGGTCGAAACGCTGCTGATGCCCGAGAACCAGGACGATCTGGCGAACATCCTTCTCTATCACGTCGTACCGGGCAAGGTGATGTCCACCGACCTCTCTGACGGTATGGAAGCAACCGCCGCCAACGAAGGCACGCTGACGATCGGCACCGAGGGTGGCGTGACCGTCAACGGTGCGAACGTCGTGACCGCCGACATCGAGGCCAGCAACGGCGTGATCCACGTCATCGACGCGGTCATCATTCCCGCAAGCTGATCCGACAGGACCGACAGACTGCGCAGGGGGGCCGGACGGCCCCCCTGTCATTTTGCGGGAGCATCAGACGATACGCTCTCCGGTCTTCGGATCGAAGAGGTGACAGATATCGGCGGGGATCCGGGCATTGAACGGTGCCTTGATCGTCGTGCGAAAATCCTTCGCGGCCTTGACCGCAACGAGTGCGCCGCCCGCGCGAACCGTCACCATCGTCGAGTCGCCCAGAAGTTCCATCGACTAGACCGGCTCGCCCAACTCTCCCCCGTCCTCGGACACGGACGCATCTTCGGCGCGGAAGCCGCAAACGACCGCACCCTTCCTGCCGTCAAAGCCGGGTATCTCCACGCCTGTGCCGTGGAAGGTCCCGTCGACCACCTCGCCCTGCATCAGGTTCATCGCCGGGCTGCCGATGAAGCCCGCAACGAAGGTGTTGGCCGGATTGTCGTATATTTCCGTGGGCGTTCCCACCTGTTGCACGATGCCGCCCTTCATCACGACGACCCGGTCGGCCAGCGTCATGGCCTCGATCTGATCGTGTGTGACATAGATCGTGGTCGTCTGGAGTTCCGAGCTCAGGTTCTTGATCTGTGCGCGGGTCGAGACACGCAGTTTGGCATCGAGATTGGACAGCGGCTCATCCATCAGGAACACCCTGGGCGTGCGCACGATGGCCCGGGCCAATGCGACCCGCTGACGCTGGCCACCCGACAGGGCGGCCGGTTTGCGGTGCAGAAAGTCGTCAAGCTCCACCATGGCGGAGGCACGCCGCACACGCTCCTCGTGCTCGGCTTCCGGAACGCCCCGAACCTTGAGGGGAAAGCGGATGTTCTCCCAGACGTTCATGTTCGGATAGAGGCCGTAGGACTGGAACACCATCGCGACGTCCCGATCCTTCGGGTCGAGATCGTTCACCCGCGTGCCGCCGATCAGGATATCGCCCGACGTCGGATCCTCCAGCCCGGCGATCATTCGCATCGTCGTGGTCTTCCCGCAGCCCGAGGGCCCGAGGAGGACCAGAAACTCCCGGTCCGCGATATCGAGGGTAAAGTCATGAACCCCGACGAAATCGCCCCAGCGCTTCGTGACCTGCCTGAGCTGAATATCCGCCATGCCGACCCCCTGTTCACCGTTATACCCTAGACAGGCGACGGGCGCTGCGGCAAGCGTTTTGCAAGCGTATGCAAGGAGGCG
Organism: Jannaschia sp.; assembly: GCA_049647445.1. GTDB lineage: Bacteria > Pseudomonadota > Alphaproteobacteria > Rhodobacterales > Rhodobacteraceae > Jannaschia. Next base: position 2,980 of record JBARXR010000034.1, read on the forward strand.
ACCGTGCGCCAGCAATCCCCCGAAAGAACCGCTGCGCATCAGGCCCTCGCCGCGATTGCCCAAGGCGACCTGAGCCTGATCGCACCCGACGCGATCGCCGAGGCGTCGCATCCCTTCGGGCAGCTGGATGGTGCGGGGCTGGCTGGTCTCTGGGCCGACCTGCGGCAGGCTCTGCCCGACATGGAGCGGCGGGACGACATCTTTCTGGCCGGACCGAACATTGCCGACGCCCGCTGGACAGGACCGCGCCCCAATCACATGGTCGCCTGCTGCGGCAGCTACCTGGGAACCTTCCGCGAACCCTTCGCAGGCATTCCGCCGACAAAGGGCGTCGTGCGACTGACCTACGGCGAGGCGCATTCCTTCCGAAAGGGCAAGCTGTGCGCGTCCTGGCTCGTCTGGGACCTTGCCGGATTGATGATGCAAGCGGGATGCTGGCCGATGGCCGCCCCCCTTGGCGCGCCCGGTCACTGGCCCGCGCCTCTTGGCGGCGCCGGTGTGCGCCTGTCGGACAGCACGGAAACGGGGGCACTGGACCGGGTGCTCGAGATGCATCACGGCCTGAATACCTTTACGGGAAAAGACATCTCGGCAATCGACATGGGGCACTGGCACCCGGATTTCATGTACTGGGCCGCAGGCAATATCGGCGCCTGTCGTGGGATCGACGGGTTCCGGGCACACCACCAGATCCCCTATCGCCGCGCCTTTCCGGGGGCGGTCGGCGCGGGTCACTTCGTGCGCCTGTCGGATGGGCCCTTCGCCGTCACGGGAGGTGACGTCGCTGTGACCCATTCCGGCGCGGACTACATGGGGATCGCTGCAACGGGGCGAAACATGCGGTTCCGGGTGATGGATTTTTACCGCTTCGACAGCGACATGCGGATCGCCGAGAACTGGCTGCCGAACGATACACTCGGTCTGATGGCGCAGATGGGCGTGGATGTTCTGGCACGGCTGGCACACTTGACGGGCAAACCGCGACCTAACCTCTGAAGCGCTCCGCCAGATCGACCAGGGCGGGAACCAGCCGTCCGTATTCCCTTCCCTTCTCCGGGTTCGACGCGTTGCCGGCCTCGGCCCTCGCGCCGACGCCCGCCAGGATGGAGGCAAATCGATATGCCGCCAGCACAAGCCAGGCTGACCAGTCGGACGGTGCCTCGATCCCGCGCCGTGCGCAGTAGGCCGCGACGTAGGCGTCATCGCAGGGCAGGCTCCGCGCGCTGCGGTCGACGCCGCCCAGCCCCTTCAGGGGACCATCATGCGGCAGGTGCCATTGCATCACCTGATAGGACAGGTCCGCCATCGGGTGACCCAACGTGCTGAGTTCCCAGTCGAGGACACCGATGATGCGCGATCCGGTCGGATGAAAGACCAGATTGTCGAGCCTGAAATCACCGTGGGTGATGGCAGGTGCCGTGTCGGCGACCGTCCGGTCCGTAAGCCATTTCCCGATATCGGTCAGTCTTGGGTCCGGTGTCCGGACGGCCGCCTCGTATTGCCGCGTCCAAAGGGCGACCTGCCGCGCGAAAAAGCCCTCGCTGCGGCCAAAATCGTCAAGACCGACCGACTGCGGATCGATCTCGTGAAGGTCGGCAAGGGCCCGGTTCATCGCAAGATAAACCTGCATGCAGTCGGGAACATCCGGCAGGGCCGGGTCCCAGAAGATCCGGCCGTCAAGATGCTCCATGACATAGAATGCGCGGCCCAGAGGATTGTCTTCGCCCGCCAGCAACACCATGCGCGGCACGGGAACGGCGGTCTCTGCCAGCGCCTGCATCACGCGGTACTCCCGTTCGACCATATGCGCCTTGGGCAGCAGGCGTCCGGGCGGTTTGGCGCGCAGCACGAAAGTGCCGCTGTCGGTGACGATGGCCCATGTCGGGTTCGACTGACCGGTGCCGAACCGCTCCGACCCAACAATCCGGGGTCGCCCGGGCAGGCGTTCGGACAGCCATGGAAACAGGGCGGGCGGAAGGTCTCGCATCGCGACAGGGTTGCGCGCGCCGGGGCCCATGGCAAGAGTGTGCGCGAGGGAGGATCGACATGGATCTTGGACTGACGCAGAGGGGCCGTGCCCTGCGCGATGCCGTGCGCGACATGGTGACCTTGGACATCGCACCACTGGATGCGGAGTTTCACGCCGAAACCGGTGCCACCGGGAACCGCTGGGAATATTCGGCGCGGCAGACGGAAATCCTCGAGACTCTGAAGGAAACCGCCCGCGCGCGGGGCCTGTGGAACCTGTGGCAGACGCATGTCCCGGGCGGGCCGGGAATCACGACCGTCGATTATGCCTGGATCGCGGAGGAGATGGGCCGCTCGTGGTTGGCCCCCGAGGTCTTCAACTGCAACGCGCCCGACACCGGCAACATGGAGGTCTTCGCGCGCTATGGCACGGAGGCGATGAAGGCGCGATGGTTGCAGCCGCTGATGGCGGGCGCGATCCGCTCCTCCTATCTGATGACGGAGCCTGACGTGGCGTCCTCGGACGCCTCCAACATTGCGCTCCGCTGCGTGCGGGACGGCGACGACTGGGTTCTCAACGGCGAGAAATGGTGGATCACCGGCGCGGGCGATCCGCGCTGCGCCGTGCATATCGTCATGTGCCTGACCGATCCCGATGGCCCAAGACACCAGCGGCACTCGATGGTCGTCGTTCCAAGCGATGCGAAGGGCATAAGTATCCTGCGGGGCATGCAGATTCTGGGTGAGGACGACGCGCCGCACGGCCACATGCACGTCCGCTACGTGGACGTGCGGGTCCCGGCGGACGCCATGCTGCTTGGGCCGGGGCGCGGGTTCGAGATCGCGCAGGGGCGGCTCGGGCCAGGCCGGATCCACCACTGCATGCGGGCTGTGGGCCTTTCCGAAAAGTGCCTGACACTGATGCTGGAGCGGGGCCACGTCCGGCAGGCTTTCGGAAGCAATCTGAACGACTTGGGCGGCAACCCGGAGCGCATCGCGGAGGCACGGATCGGGATCGAAAGCGCGCGTCTGCTCTGCCTCAAGGCGGCATGGATGATGGATCGGGGGGATATGAAAAAGGCGGCTCCGCTGATTTCGCAGGTGAAGATCCTGGCGCCGCGGGTGGCGCTGGCGGTTTGCGACGACGCGATGATGATGCACGGCGCGACCGGGCTGAGCCAAGATACGGAATTGGCCAGGATATACGGGCACTTGCGCACGCTGCGGCTGGTGGACGGGCCGGACGCTGTGCATCTGCGGACCGTCTATCGCAGTGAAATGAGGGCCCGGGACCTGCGATGATCCATGGGTGATCTACGGGTGATCTGTGGGTGATATACGTCGGACGTCCTTCTGCGGAACCCCCGCGCCCCGAAATCCGTTTCGTGTCCATGGATCAGGAACGGGAGACGACGATGGCCAGCTACTCTGCCGGTGACACGGTGAAATGGACCTGGGGAAATGGTACGGCCCGCGGGACGGTCGAGACGACCTATGAACGCAAGATCACGCGGAAGCTGAAGGGCACGGAGGTCACGCGACACGGATCGAAGGACGATCCGGCCCTCTATATCGAGCAGGACGATGGCGACGGTGTCCTGAAACTCTCGTCGGAAGTCGAAAAGGCCTGAGCGGTCGCCCTAGGTGCGGCGGCGCTTCAGAAGCAGCCAGACGCGCCGGTCGGCGAAGACCTTGACGAGAGCCGCGACGACAAGGCCGCAGAGGACGACCTTGGAGACCAGTCCCATCGTGCCCTGGATCAGGACGGCGTGAAGGACGGTGCCCGAGACGACGATCGTCACCAAGTCGGAATGCCCGAGCCGCCAGACCCGCAGCGGCAGACGCCGGCGCAGCGCCGCCAGCAGCGCGGCACCGAAAGCGGCCCACATCGCGACCACGCCCCAGACCGAGAAGGGTGTCGGCGAGGTGAACGTCAATGCGTCGATGACGTCCGGCGGGCTTGTCAGCCAGAGGCCCCCGACATGAAGAACGATCAAGGCCATCAGGACCGCCCCGGTCCACGCATGGACCCGTCTGCCGCGCCCGCCCGAGACCCCCGGAAGACGCCCCCCGACCAGCAACGGCTGGAGCAGCATGAGGCCCAATCCAACGATACCGGCGAAACCGGCCGCGATGTAGACCGGATCGCGATAGGCCAGAAACGGACTTGCCGCCGCGATGCCCAAGGGCAGGGCGATTGCCGCAAGGACAGTGGTCCAGACCAGACCCGCGCGGAGGGACGGCATCGTCGGACGCCCGTTCAGGCCGGCCGCAGGACGAAATCGACGTTAAGGCTGGTGTCCGCGGGACTGGACATCACCGGGCGCAGAAACACCGTTTCAAAATCGCCGCTGTCATAGGCGAGGTGACCGTGGGGCTGTCCGAACGCGGGCACGATCTGCGGCATGTCCAGCCGAAACACGCCGTTCGCATCGGTCAGGGTCGCGCCGTGGCTTTCCGGATCGCGTTCGTGGCCCTCGGTCGTGTGGGCCCAGACCTGGATGCGCTGCCCCGCGAGGGGCGCCCCGTCGCCCGCGCGGCGGACGGTGCCGGTCATGAGGAACCCGCCACCGCCGATCCGCTCGACGATCGGCGCGCCGGGGCGATAATTGTTGGCCCCGCCCCGCATCGTCGGCGTCGGCGCCAACCCTTGGGCGCGGGCCGGAACCATAAGGCCCGTTGCGGCGGTGGTGAGGATTGCGCCCGTGGCGGCAAGGAAGGCACGGCGAGTTCCGGGGACGGGGGGCATTGGACGTCTCCTGTCTGAGGGTGGTCGGAAACAAGGCTCTGGAACAGGCCTTTGATGCGTTTGCATTCAGATAAGCCCGTCAAGACGCGGGACAAACCGATCACACAAATTCGTGATGCGCTTTCGCCGCGATCATATCCACCGCAGCGTGATCGCCGCGAGCACGAGATAGCGGCCGACCTTGGCGATGGTGACGAGGAGCAGGAAACTCCAGACCGGCTCTTTCAACACGCCTGCGACAACCGTGATCGGATCGCCGATGACCGGAACCCAGCTGAGCAGCAGCGACCAACGGCCATAGCGACGATACCGGATGCGGGCGCGGTCGAGCGTGGCTGTGCTTGCGGGAAACCAGCGGCGGTGCCGGAATGTCTGGATCATCCGCCCGAGGACATAGTTCACGACCGACCCGAGGACATTGCCGAGGCTGGCCGCCAGAAGGAGGCCGCCGGTGGACCAGTCGCCCGACCGCAAGAGGGCGACGAGCACCACCTCGGACTGCGCCGGGAAAACCGTCGCCGCAACCAGCGCGGACAGGAACAGGCCGCCATATGCGGATAACGCCAACATCACCCGCAGGTTCGCACTCTAGCCGTAGTGTGTGACCGGCGTTCCGGCCAGGGCCGAGACGTTGAGCAAGCCACGGGCGGTGATCGAGGGCGTGACGATATGCGCCTTGTTTCCCATGCCCATCAACAGCGGCCCGACCTCCAGCCCGCCGGCGCGTGCCTTGAGGATGTTGCGCGTGGCCCCCGCGGCATCGGTCGACGCGAAGACCAGCACGTTCGCCGCGCCCTCCATCCGCGAGGACGGCAGGAATCGCGCGCGCAGCGAGGCGTCGAGGGCGGCATCCACGTTCATCTCGCCCTCATACTGGAAGTCGAGCGCCATGGTGTCGAGACGGGCGAGCGCCTCGCGCATCGCCCGGCCAGAGGCCGAGTCGAGGTTGCCGAACTGGGATGCGGAACACAGCGCGATCTTCGGCTCCAGCCCGAAGCGGCGGACGTGCCTGGCGGCGGCGATGACCGTCTCGGCGATCTGCTCGGGCGTCGGCTGGGCGTGGACATGGGTATCGGCAACGAACAGCGGGCCGTCTTCGAGGATGATGAGGGACATGGCGCCGACGGGGTGAAGGCCGTCGTGGCCAAGCACCTGCGTGATGTAGTTCAGGTGCCACAGGAATTGCCCGAAGGTGCCGCAGATCATCGAATCCGCATCGCCACGATGCACCATGACGGCACCGATGGCGGTGGTGTTCGTGCGCATGACGGCGCGGGCGAGGTCGGGGGCCATCCCCTGCCGCGCCATGAGGCTGTGATAGGTTTCCCAGTAATCGCGGTAGCGCGGATCGGATTCCGGGTTCACGATCTCGACGTTGCGGCCCGGCTCGATGGTCAGACCCGCGCGGTTGGCCCGCGTGGTGATGACGTCGGGACGCCCGATGAGAATGGGGGTATCGGTCGTTTCCTCCATGATCGCCTGCGCGGCACGCAGCACGCGCTCATCCTCGCCCTCGGCGAAGACGATCCGGCGTTCGACCTGCGCGGCGGCGGCGAAGACGGGTCGCATGATCATGGCGGACTTGAACACCGAGGCATCGAGGCGGCGCTTGTAGGCGTCCATGTCGTCGATCGGACGCGTGGCGACGCCCGAGTCCATCGCGGCGCGCGCCACGGCGGAGGCGACAACGCCCATGAGACGGGGATCGAACGGTTTGGGGATCAGGTAATCGGTCCCGAAGGTCAATTGTTCTTCCTGGTAGGCCGCGGCGGCCTCGGCGGAGGTGGTCGCGCGCGCCAGGGCCGCGATGCCCTCGACGCAGCCGACCTTCATGGCCTCGTTGATCTCGGTCGCGCCGACGTCGAGGGCGCCGCGAAAGATGAACGGAAAGCACAGGACATTGTTGACCTGGTTGGGGTGGTCGGAGCGTCCGGTCGCGATGATCGCGTCGGGAGCGATGGCCTTGACCTCGTCGTAGGGGATTTCCGGGTTGGGGTTGGCCAAGGCGAAGATGATCGGCTTCGCGGCCATCCTCGCGACCATCTCGGGCTTCAGGACGCCGGGGCCGGACAGGCCGAGGAACAGATCCGCGCCGTCGATGATCTCGGCCAGGCTGCGCGCACCACCGGGTTGTGCGAAAGCGGCCTTTTGCGGCGTCATGTCGGCGTCGCGGCCCTCGTGGACGAGGCCATGCAGGTCGCAGAGCCAGACGTTTTCGCGCTGCACGCCAAGGGTCAGCAGCATGTTGAGGCAGGCGATGCCCGCAGCGCCGCCCCCCGTGCTGACGACCTTGATGTCCTCGAAGCTGCGGCCGGTCAGGCGCAGCGCATTGACCGTGGCGGCCCCCACGACGATTGCGGTGCCATGCTGGTCGTCGTGAAACACGGGGATATTCATCCGCTCGCGGCACAGTTTCTCGACGATAAAGCAATCCGGAGCCTTGATGTCCTCGAGGTTGATCGCGCCGAAGGTCGGCTCGAGCGCGCAGACGATATCCGCGAGTTTCTCGGGATCGGCCTCGTCCAGCTCGATATCGAAGCAGTCGATATTGGCGAATTTCTTGAACAGGACGGCCTTCCCCTCCATCACCGGCTTGGAGGCCAGCGCGCCGATGTTCCCGAGCCCCAGGACGGCGGTGCCGTTGGTGACGACGGCCACGAGGTTGCCGCGCGCGGTGTACCTGGCCGCCGACTCGGGGTCGTCGCGAATGGCGAGCGACGCCTCGGCCACGCCCGGCGAATAGGCACGGGCGAGGTCGCGGCCGTTGGCCAGCGGCTTGGTTGCACGGATCTCCAGTTTGCCGGGGCGCGGGAACTCATGATAATCCAGCGCCGCCTGCCGGGTGGCTGCCTGATGGTCATCCTTGCGGTCGCTCATGGTGGCCTCCCCTGCCCCGTTGCCGGGATTGTTTAACATTGAACTATCTTTGCGGGCCAGAGAGGTTCGACCGTCGCCCGGCCCCCTGCCGAAGCTGTGTGCCATGAACGGCGACGCAAAGACAGGGGCGCCGGTCCTTCGGTCATCCGGGCGACCGACCTTCTGGCATCAAGGGACGCAGTCAGCGCCGCGTCGCCTGCCGGTCCCTGATCGGACGAAAAGCGGGCGAGCGTCTTTGTCAGGAGGCGTTGCACAGATATGCGCTCGCACCTGCTGCAGCCGCCGAGAGTGTCGCAGCGGGCGCTCTGCCGGACGGATCGGAAGCGACGTTTCCCCGAACGCGGGCGATCACACGTCGTTGAGGCTCACGTCCCGCAGATGCGGCGGCAACAGGTCCCGCAGCGGCTGGGTCAGGCGGCGACTTTCGGCGATGCACAGATGGATCTGGTTGCGGGTCAGGGCCGGCCCTTCGATCTGGCGGAAGTCGGACGCATTCATGAGATAGAAGCCCACGGCAGATATGACGGCCTGATCCGACAACTCGAAGGATTCGCGCAGGTACCACGCTGTCACTTCCGCCTCGGTCATGCGAAGGATCGCGGCATGATCGCTGGCCCAGCCATCGGGGCACAGGGCATCGTCAAAGTCAGCCGAGACCACCGCGCGGCGCAAGGCCTCCTCGGTGACGGCGAACGGAGCGAGGGTCGCCTGCGCGACCGTCACGCCCAGCGCGAGGGCCATGCCGCCGATACCAAGCGACATGCACAGCGCCTCCAGCCGGGACGCGCACCGGACCTGCCCGGACATGTCGTCGATACGTCCCGTCAGCCAGTCCCGCGCCCGCGCCAGCGGGGACCGAAGAGGGATCGGGCTGCGGTGGTGCTGAAACATTCGGGCGAGACCTCGGCGGGATTAAGTCGGACTTGGAACATAATTGCGTCCAATCTATGGCAAAGGCGCCGAATGCTGTCCATCCTTCTGCGACAATCAACTGGAAACACTGAAATTCCTGCTCCGCCCCGGATGTCGGGCTTGGGGTGATCGCGACCGAGGGCGCTGGCCTCGTCCACCGACCTCGTGCCAGATGCGCGCATGTCACTCTGGATAGTCGCCACCCTTCTTGCCGCGAGCCTGCAGGCCACCCGGTTCTACCTCCAGAAGCGGCTCTCCGTTTCGGGACTGAGTCCGACCGCGTCCACCTTCGCCCGCTTCGTCTATGCGCCACTGCCGATCGCCATCGGACTTGGCATCTGGGCCCTGACGTCGCAAACCGCAATGCCCCGGATCGGGTCCGCGTTCTGGGGCTTTGCAGCGGCCGGTGGCCTCTCGCAGATCCTCGCGACGATCTGTCTGGTCGCGCTGTTCTCGCGGCGGAATTTCGCGGTTGGAATGGCGTTTTCCAAGACGGCTGTCCTGTTGACGGTGGTGGCCGGATTCCTGTTGCTGGGAGAGCTGGTGACCCTTGCCGCCCTCGTCGCGATGGCCGTCGGGTTTGCCGGCGTGCTGATCCTGTCCGTGCCCGAAGGTCTGGGCGCGCGCGCCAACCCGTTCAACGTGGCCTCCGCCCTGGGCCTTGCCTCGGGGGCGTTCTTCTCGGTCTCGGCGGTCGGCTATCGCGGCGCCTCGCTGGCGATCGCCACGGAGGCTCCGCTGATCCGGGCCGCGATGACGCTCTGCTTCGTGACGCTGTTCCAGACGGCGCTGCTGGGCGGCTGGTTGCTGTGGCGGGACCGTGCGGGGCTCAGGGCGGTCTTTGTCCGCTGGCGTGTCACCGCCCTCGTGGGTCTGACCTCGATGCTCGGATCCCTGGGCTGGTTCACCGCCTATACCCTTCAGACGGCCGCATACGTGAATGCGGTTGGCCAGATCGAACTGTTGCTGTCGATGCTGATCTCGCGGTTCCTGCTCGGTGAGCGACAAACGGCGCGGGAGCTTGCAGGGATCACCTTGGTGGGCGTCAGCGTCCTGGGCCTGATCCTTCTGGGCGGCGCGCCCTAAAGGCGATGGAAGACCGAGGTTTCGCCCGAGTTGTCGAAGAACGGCACCCCCGGCGAATCGCGCCCCTCCGCGATGGCGGAGACTTCGGCCAGCACGACTTCGGTTATGAACGGCATGTCGAGGGCGCGCGCCTCCGACAGGGGCACCCAATGCAGGTGGCTCAGTTCATCCTCCGCGGCGGAGAAATCGTCGGGGTCGCCCAGCACGTCCTCGGCGGACGCCAGAAGGAACCGCGCGTCGAAGCGGCGGGGCCGCCCCGGCGGCGTGATCGCACGAAAGATGAAACGGAGCGGGTCGGCGTCGGGGGCGTGGCCGTCGAACCCCGGCCAGGACACAGGCTCGGCGGACGGACGGGCGATGATCTGGCCGGTTTCCTCCGCCAACTCCCGCAGGGCGGCGGCCGCGATCGCTTCGGGTGCAAGGGTACTCCGTTGCGCCAGCGCTGCATGGACCTCGGCACGCAAGGGCCGCGCCAATGGCGCGTCGGCATCCCCTCGGTCGACGGCGCCGCCCGGGAATACGTACTTCGACGGCATGAAGGCCGCCGTGTCGCCCCGCTGCCCCATCAGGACGCGCGGGCCGCCGATGCCATCGCGCAAAAGCAGGATCGTCGCCGCATCGCGCAGGGCGGTCTTGTCGATCACGTCTGGTCGAATCCATGCATGCGATTCGCCCATTGGATCCCGACGATCATTCCCTTGAGGCGGGGCAGGAACCACAGCGACAGGCCCACCGAAGCGACCATGAAGATCGCGATGAAGGTGAAGGGGTCCGGCTCGAACGCGATGACGAACCACAGCCTCGCGGGCCCGATGATGTGACCCACGATCACCAGCGTCAGGTAGGGCGGGCCGTCGG
>JBARXR010000035.1:0-1813 GCA_049647445.1 Jannaschia sp.
GCCCGATTTCCATCTCCTTGGCGGCCAGATGGTCGAAGGCCAGATCGAACTTCAGGATCGACGACCGCGCGTATTCGCTCTCGGGATAGCGTTCGATGACCGTGCGAAGGTTCTGAAGCGCCTGGAAGGTCAGGCCCTGGTCACGACCCACCTGGTCGATCTGGTCATAATAGGTCAGCGCCAGCAGATACTGCGCATAGGCGGCGTCCTCGTCCGCCGGAGAGAAGTCGATGAACCGCTGCGCCGCGGCGCGTGCGTTTTCATAGTCGCGGGCCGGGTGATACGCGAACGCCTGCATGATCAGACCGCGACGCGCCCACTCCGAAAAGGGATACAGCCGCTCGACCTCGGAAAACAGGCGGGCCGCATCATCGGCATCCCCGTCCGCCAATTGCCGTTCGGCGCGCTGGAAGATCGTTTCCGGCGCCGTGTCCTCCAGCGCCAGTTCTTGGTCGCCGCCACAGGCCGCAAGGGCCAGAACAAGGATCAGGGCCGCAAGGGATTTGATGCGTCGTTCACTCACCGCAAATGTCATCGAAACGTTCCCTGGCCCATGCGCCCCGAAGGACTTGAGGGACTTATAGTCAGACCGTTTCTGGGTGTGAAGCGTCTGCGGGACATCCGGGTGCACTCAGAGGTGCTCAAAGTGATCCTTTTCGAGTCCCGCGCCCGGCAAAAGGTGACATTCCGCCTCCGTCAGGGTGCGGATCCGATAGGCCAGCGGGTCGGCGAACAGTGCGTGCAGCAGGCGGTTCGTCATCGCGTGACCGGACCGCAAACCGGTATAGCGGCCCATGATCGGCGCACCCGCCAAAGCCAGATCGCCCAATGCATCCAGCATCTTGTGCCGCACCGCCTCATCCGCGTGACGCAAGCCCTCTGGGTTCACGATCCGCGCGCCATCGACCACGACCGCGTTCGCAAGCGACCCGCCAAGCGCCTTTCCGGCGGCGTGCATCGCGTCCACGTCCGCCTGGCGGCAAAACGTCCGACTGTCGCACAATTCCCGCACGAACGACCCGTTGGACAGGCGCAGGACCTTGCGCTGTTGCCCGATGGCCGCGTCCGCGAAATCGATGGAGAAGTCGATCTCAAGCTCCTTGGCGGGTTCGAGGATGGCATGACGGTCCCCGTCCACGACGGCGACGCGGCGCAGGACCTCGATGGCATGAACCGGTGCGGACAGGCGGCGGACCCCGGCTTTCAGGATCGCGCGCACGAAATCCGCGGCCGAGCCATCGAGGATCGGAACTTCGGGACCGTCGATCTCGACGGTGACATTCATCACGCCGCACCCGGCAAGGGCCGCCATGACGTGCTCGACCGTGGACACTTCCACGCCCGCCTCGTTGACCAGCAACGTGCAGAGCGGCGAGGTGCGGACGTTGCCATGCCGCGCGGGGATCATCCCCTCGCCCGCGACATCGGTGCGGCGAAACCAGATGCCGTGGTGGGGACCTGCCGGGTGGATGGACAGGCGCGCGGGCGCACCCGAATGCAGGCCGACGCCCGAAAGGCGGATCACGGATTTCACGGTCGTCTGCATAAGCTGTCCATTCTGCCCGGTCGCGCCAAGGCGCCTTTGTCCCCGGATCGTAGATACGAACGGCGCCCCACGGGCACAATTCACCGGTCGTTACGGTGTGAAACAGCGACGCCACGGCGGGTGGCGGGTTCTTGCCGACGCAGGGGATAACACTAAAAATATCCGCGAATTCCGTTTGTTACGCCGAGCCGAATTCGACCGAATCCGCCCATCCCGGCGACAGAAGTGATCCGGTCGAAGCAGATTTTCGCGGTATTGAAACGAAAA
>JBARXR010000036.1:0-5469 GCA_049647445.1 Jannaschia sp.
CTCTTGACGCCGGGGTCGGGCTTCGATCCCAGACTGCATGTCGATCTGGCCTCCGCCCAAATCGGGCTGAGCATCGCGGCCGGAGCCGACGAGGACACGTTGCGGATCATCCACCTGGACGGCACGCCCGAGCCTGGGCGCGTCTTCGAACTCTGGCTCATCGCCGGCGACGCCGCCCCCGTCTCGCTTGCCCTCGTGCCGGCCAGCGGCCAGATCGACATTCCGCGCCCCGAAGGCTTGGCACCGGGCGTGATTTTCGCCGTCTCGGACGAACCGGCTGGCGGGTCGCCGACCGGTGCGCCGACCGGCGACGTGCTGGCGGCGGAACCCCTTTTCGAAATCTGAAGGCTGTGCGGCGTCAGTCGGGGCGGCCCAAGACGACACCGGGCAACTGCCCGTCCATAGCGCCAGTCTTGCAATCCAACAGTCTCACGAAGCCGTGAAGCCGCCATTTTTCCACGGTCCGGCTGAAACTCCTGCGCGTCCCTGTCGTGGCTGTACGTGACCGGGCCGACAAGGCGCGGCAGTTTCAACAGACGGAGAGAGATCATGAAAACCATTTTTGCCGCCTCCACCATCGCGCTTTCGCTTGCCGGTGCCGCACAGGCCCAGATGATCGTCGGCGGCGCGCCGATGTTCGCCGACAAGAACATCATCGAAAACGCCGTCAATTCCGCGGATCACACCACGCTGGTTGCCGCGGTCCAGGCCGCCGGCCTTGTCGAGACCCTGTCGGGCCCCGGTCCTTTCACCGTCTTTGCGCCGACCAATGCGGCCTTCGACCAGATCAGCGACGCGTCGCTGCAGGCGCTGCTGCTGCCCGAGAACAAGGCGCAACTGGCGCAGATCCTCGCGTGCCACGTCGTTTCCGCTGACGCCATGGCGGTCGCCATCAAGGGCATGATCGATGACGACAACGGCAACCATCCGGTGCCGACCGTCGGCGGCTGCACCCTTCAGGCGACCTATTCGGGCGACAAGAACATGCTCACCGACGAGAATGGTCGCACCGCCAACGTCACGATCGCCGATGTGGATCAGTCCAACGGCGTGATCCACGTCATCGACCGCGTCCTTCTCCCCCAGCAGTAAACGTGGCCGCCACGACCCGGTCGCCGGACAGGCCGCGTCAATGACGCGCCGGCAACCGGATCGGGTCCACCGCCATCGTGAGTCTGGGCCTTGCGATGGCACCACGCCCCGTCAGACCTGACGGGGCGTTCGGTTTGTCGAGGGTGGGGGAAACCAGCATTTCGCGATCCTGGCTGGCGGGTCTATGATCGTCCCATGGCACAAGAGTTCAAACGCATCGCGATCCTCTGCGACGGGACCTGGAACAGGTCCGACGCGCCCCATCCGACGAATGTCGTGAAGCTCGGTCAGGCGCTGGCGGGGCGGGGGGCCGACGGGCGGGCGCAGGTTCCCGTCTACGTCGAAGGCGTCGGCACCGGGCGACGCGGCGTGACGGCCACCTCGCGTTTTCTCGATCGTACGCTGGGCGGAGCCCTGGGATACGGGCTGATGGAAAACGTCGTGGAGGCTTACCGGCACCTCGTGTTCCTCTATGAACCGGGGGATGAGGTCTATGTCTTCGGGTTTTCCCGCGGGGCCTTCACCGCGCGCTCCCTCGTCGGGTTCATCCGATTTACCGGCCTTCTGGCCCGCGCTGATCTGCACCACCTGCCGGAGGCCGTGGCACGCTATACCGAACGCCTGATCCTGACGCCCGAGCGACGACAGTCGCGCAACGCGGAATGGCGGGCGATCCATTCGCCCTGGATCATGACCGACCCGAAAGATGCCGATGTCTACGCCGAGTTCGGGGCCGATCGGTCTGTGCCCTTCGATGTCGCCTTCCTCGGGGTCTGGGACACGGTCGGGGCACTCGGCGTGCCGGGCAATTTCACGGCCGCGCCGTTCATCAACAGGAAATACGCCTTCCACAACACCGCGCTGACCGACATGGTCCGGGCCGCCCGTCACGCGGTTGCCATAGACGAACGAAGAAATGCGTTCCGCCCCACGCTCTGGTCCAACCTCGATGCGCTCAATGGCGATGGGCCGGACCGATATTTCCAGCAACATTTCGCCGGCGATCACGGGTCGGTCGGGGGCGGCGGCGAGATCACCGCGTTGTCGTCGATCGCCCTTCGCTGGATTGTCGAGGGTGCCGCCGCGCAGGGTCTTGAGTTCGATCCGCTCGTTCTCGACAGGATCGCGCGGAATGCCGATCCGACAGGCCCTCTCTCCAACAGCAAGATCGCGACGGGCGGTCCCGTCGCCGCCCTGATGCGTCGACTTGGCTCGGCCCGCGACGATATCGTTCGCCTGCAGGACGTGCACGAGGCCGCGCGCATTCGGTGGTCCTACGACGTCAAGACCGACCGCAACTTCAAGCCCTATCGTCCCGAACCCTTGTCGTCCCTCGAAGCCGAACTCGCGGCGTGGCGGGATGCGGGGCAGCAGTGATGAGCGCTATTTGAAGTTGCGGCTGTCCTTGAGCTGATCCCAGGCCCAGACGACCTCGGAGAGCTGCTCCTCCTGAGACCTGTCCCCGCCGTTCATGTCGGGGTGCAGGACCTTGATGAGGCCCTTGTAGGCCTTTCGGATCATCGCCTTGTCCCAGTCGTCCTTGCCCTCGAGGATATCGAGCGCCTTGCGCTCCGTCGGTGGCAGCTTGCGCCCGACCACGCCGCGCCCCGGATTGCGTGTCGCGTTTCCGCCCAGCACCGAATGCGGATCCTCGATCCCGAGACGGGCCCAGGCCCGTTCCTCGACCGACTTGCGGAACGGCTTGGTCTTGGCGTCGCGGGTTTCCTGTGCTGCGATCTCCGCCTCGGTCGCCCCGTCGAAAAAAGACCACTTGGCGTTGTACTCGCGCACGTGGTCCTTGCAGAACCAATAGTAGTCCTCGGTCGTATCGCGGCTTTTCGGCGCGCGGTACTGACCGGATTCGGTGCAGCCCTCGTGCTCGCATTCGCGGGTTGATGTCTCGAACGCGCCGGACATACCGCGTTTGCCGCGCGGATTCTTCTTTTTGGCGGATGAGACCCTCATGTCGAAGTTGAATGGATCACTCTTGGTCATGGCACGCGCCCTCTTCCGGTCCGAGGCGCCAAAGCATAGAGGTTGCAGCGCCAGAGGGAAGAGGCCGGACAAGGATTTCTGATGACAATGGAAGAGACGATCCGCCGGAGGCTGGAAACCGCCTTCGATCCGGCGCACCTAGAGGTTCACAATGAAAGCGGCAAGCACGCGGGCCATGCGGGCGACGACGGGACGGGCGAAAGTCACTGGCATGTGGTGATCTGGTCGCGCGCATTCGACGGGCACAGCCGCATCGCTCGGCACCGGATGGTGCATCAGGCTCTGGGCGACGTCATGGACCGCATCCACGCGCTGTCGATGGACCTGTCCAACAGCGGCTGAGGCCTGTAGTGGGGCATCGGTAAGGGTTGCCGTCAGGTCGGCTGGGTCTCGTTTCCAAGAAGGACGAGAATACGGCGGAACACCAGCAGGGTCATGTGCTTGGGCGCGGTGCCCGACAGGTCGGCGGACATGTCGTTGGGCAGCGTGTCGGCGCGGACATAGTCCCAGCCGTCGAGGGCCATCTCGTTGAACAGGATCGTCATCGTGTTCGCCATCCGGTCCGCGTCGGTGCGCAGGCCTTCGACGCGCTCACCCTTGCGGGGGGCCGGGATGACCGTGAACTCATAGATCGGATCGGTTGGGGGCATAAAATGGCGCATGAGGGTATTTGACTGGGCAAATGCGGCGGGATTGGGGACGCAGTCCGGGTGTTTTCGCGGCTGCTTTTGGCGCATCCGCAAAGATTTTACGGAAAAGCGAGGGCGCGCAGATGGGCAACGGCTTCGCGTCAACTGCGCGCCCGCGCCAGTGATCTTCGGACCTTTCCCGCGCATCCCGAGGGCGCAGAGGACGATATGAAGGCTGTCCTGCGTCAAAGCCGAAGCCCCTGCGTCCTTTGCCACCGCCGCGCCGCGGGGTGTTATCGACCCGCCCGGATGCGCCGGTGGGCGAAGCCGCCCGGCCCCTGAAAAACGGACGCTGCCTCGCGGGCGGACCCGAACCTAAAGACCCAGCTTCGCCGCCACGATCTCGTTGATCGCCTTCGGATTTCCCTTGCCCGCCATCGCCTTCATCGTCTGCCCCACGAACCACCCCGCAAGCTTGGGGTTCTCCCGCGCCTTGGCGACCTGGTCGGGATTGGCGGCGATGATGCCGTCGACGGCGGCTTCGATGGCGCCTGTGTCGGTGACCTGTTTCATGCCGCGCGTCTCGACCAGTTCGGCGGGGTCGCCGCCTTCGGTGTAGACGATCTCGAACAAGTCCTTGGCGATCTTGCCGGAGATGTCGCCCGCGTCGATCAGCTTCAGGATGCCGCCGAGCTGGGCCGGAGTCACGGGAGAGGCATCGATGTCGCGTTCGTCTTTCTTCAGCCGCCCGAACAGGTCGTTGATGACCCAGTTTGCGGAGGATTTGCCGTTGCCCGAGGCCGCCGCGACCTGTTCGAAATAGGCCGCCGAGGTGGTGTCGGCTGTCAGGACCGAAGCGTCATAGTCCGACAGGCCGAAGTCCGCGACGAAGCGGGCCTTCTTGGCGTCGGGCAATTCGGGGAGGCTGTCGCGGATGTCGTCGACCCAGTCCTGCTCGATCTCCAGCGGCACGAGGTCGGGGTCGGGGAAATAGCGATAGTCGTGCGCCTCCTCCTTCGACCGCATCGACCGCGTCTCGTTCCTGTCGGGGTCGTAGAGGCGGGTTTCCTGGGTGACGGATTTCCCTGCCTCCAGCAGGGCGATCTGGCGGCGGGCCTCCACGTCGATAGCCGCCTGGATGAAGCGCATGGAGTTCATGTTCTTGATTTCGCACCGGGTGCCGAGGTGGGCGAAGTCCTGCGTTTCCTGATACTTTTCATATTGTCCGGGGCGGCACACCGAGACGTTCACATCCGCGCGCAGGTTGCCGTTCTGCATGTTGCCGTCGCAGGTGCCAAGATAGCGCAGGATCTGGCGCAACTTGACGACATAGGCGGCGGCTTCTTCGGGGCCACGGATGTCGGGGCGGCTGACGATCTCCATCAGCGCGACGCCGGTGCGGTTGAGGTCCACGAAGCTGGCGGCGGGGTCCATGTCGTGGATGCTCTTGCCCGCGTCCTGTTCGAGGTGGATGCGCTCGATGCGGACAACGCGCGCAGTGCCGTCGCCCAGTTCCACCAGAACCTCACCCTCGCCCACGATGGGGTGGTAGAGCTGGCTGATCTGGTAGCCCTGCGGCAGGTCGGGGTAGAAGTAGTTCTTGCGGTCGAACGCGGATTTCAGGTGGATCTCGGCGTTGAGGCCCAGGCCGGTGCGGACAGCCTGTGCCACGCAGAACTCGTTGATGACGGGCAACATGCCGGGCATGCCCGCGTCCACGAACGCGACATTGGCGTTCGGCTCGGCCCCGAAC
>JBARXR010000037.1:0-3962 GCA_049647445.1 Jannaschia sp.
GATCTCGGCACAACACTCGACTGGGTCGCCGTCGATCACTGGAACACCGGCAATCCGCATGTCCACATTCTGGTGCGCGGCAAAGCCGACGATGGCCGCGATCTCGTCATCTCGCGTGACTACGTCAGCCGGGGGCTTCGAGCGCGCGCGGAAGACCTCGTGCAACTGGAGCTGGGCCCCCGCAGCGAACGGGAGATTTCCCAAGCGCTCGAAACGCAGGTCACAGCGGAACGCTGGACTGATCTGGACCGAGGCCTACGATCCCTGGCGGACGATCATGCCGGAATCGCCGACCTGCGGCGCGGCACGCCGGAACCCCGCGATCCGGAGCTGCGCCGCTTGATGATCGGGCGTGCCCAGACATTGGAGAGGCTCGGACTCGCCGAACAAATCGCCCCCGCCGTCTGGGAGTTGAAACCGGATGCCGAAGACACTCTGCGCGAGCTCGGGATGCGCGGCGACATCATCAAACGGATGCACCGGGCCATGGGTGCCGAGCACCACCGCGCGGCGGGTGGTTTCGCAATCGAAGGCACGCCCACCGCCCCGATCCTCGGGCGGCTCGTGGAACGCGGCTTTCATGATGACCACGCCGGGACCGGCTACGCGATCATCGACGGTGTTGACGGTCGCGTACATCACCTGCGCTTCCGGAATCTCGATGCGACCGGCGACACGCCGCAAGGTGGCATCGTCGAAACCCGGCTCTGGACAGGGAAGACGGACGGGACACCGCAACTGTCTCTTGTCGGTCGTTCCGATCTGTCGCTGGCCGCCCAGATCGAGGCGGATGGCGCCACCTGGCTCGACCGCCGGCATCTTGCCCGAGACCGCGCACCGCTGAGCGGTGCCGGATTTGGCGCAGAGGTTCGCCAGGCATTGGAACGCCGCTCAGACCACCTTGTCGCCGAAGGCCTCGCCCGACGGCAAGGGCAGCGGGTCGCCTTTGCCCGCGATCTGCTGGCCACCCTTCGCAACCGCGAACTGGATGCCATCGCTCAAGACCTCAGCACACAAACCGACCTCCCCCGTTACAAGCCGACCTAGGGCGAACCCGTCACAGGGACGTTCCGGCAACGCCTCGATCTCGCCTCGGGTCGCTTCGCCATGATCGACGATGGCCTCGGAGTCTCGCTGGTCCCCTGGGCCCCGCAACTCGAACGCCATCTGGGCCAAACCGTCACAGGCACGATGACGCCCGGCGGCGGGATCGATTGGAGCCTCGGGCGCAAGCGCGGGCTGAGCCTCTGAGCAGAAAGGACATCACCATGAGCCGTCAGGACACGTCATCGGCCACCACGATCCTCTGGGGCCAGATCCTCATCGTCAGCATCGTGGCGCTGATCTTCGTCTGGGCGGCGACGCAATGGGTCGCGTTTCGTCTGGGGTTCCAACCCCAGCTTGGCGCGCCTCTCACCGCCCTCTTCGGCCTGCCGATCTACCGCCCGTGGCAGGTCTTCACCTGGTGGTACTGGTACGACGCCTGCGCGCCCCGTATCTTCATGGAGGGGGCCGCAATCGCCGGCGCAGGCGGGATCGCCGCCATTGCCGTCGCCATCTTGCTGTCCGTCCTTCGGGCGCGTGAGGCGAGCGACGTGACAACCTATGGCTCGGCCAGATGGGCAGGCGCCAAGGATATCACCGCCGCTGGGCTGTTCGCGGAAGACGGGGTCGTGCTGGGCCGTCTCGACAAGCGCTACCTCCGGCATGACGGACCGGAACATGTGCTGTGCTTCGCGCCCACCCGTTCCGGCAAGGGCGTCGGCCTGGTGATCCCAAGCCTGCTGACCTGGCCCGGCTCCGCGATTGTCCACGACATCAAGGGCGAGAACTGGCAGCTGACGTCCGGATGGCGGGCGCGGTTCGGGCATGTCCTGCTGTTCGATCCGACCAACGCTGCCAGCGCCGCCTATAATCCGCTGCTCGAAGTCCGCCGCGGCGAGCGCGAGGTGCGGGACGTCCAGAACATCGCCGATATCCTCGTCGATCCCGAAGGCCAGCTCGAGCGGCGGAACCATTGGGAGAAGACCAGCCATTCCCTTCTGGTCGGTGCAATCCTGCATGTGCTCTATGCCGAGAAGGACAAGACACTGGCGGGCGTCGCCGCCTTCCTTTCCGATCCGCGGCGTCCCATCGCCGCCACCCTGACCGCAATGATGCGTACTGCCCATCTCGGAGATCGCCCGCATCCGGTGGTTGCGCAGGCCGCGCGCGAACTGCTGAACAAGTCCGAGAACGAACGCTCCGGCGTCCTGTCCACCGCAATGTCCTTCCTCAGCCTCTACCGTGACCCGGTCGTCGCTGCCGCGACCTGCCGCTGCGACTGGCGGATCGACGATCTGGTCGCCAGCGCGCAACCACTCACGCTCTACCTGGTGGTGCCTCCGTCTGACATCTCCCGCACCAAACCGCTGGTCCGGCTGATCCTGAACCAGATCGGCCGCCGTCTGACCGAGGATCTGCACAACACCAACCGCAAGCACCGTTTGCTGTTCATGCTCGACGAATTCCCCGCCCTCGGCCGTCTCGACTTCTTTGAAAGCCAACTGGCCTTCATGGCGGGCTACGGTCTCAAGGCCTTCCTGATCGCCCAGTCGCTGAACCAGATCGAAAAGGCTTATGGCCAGAACAACGCCATCTTAGACAACTGCCATGTCCGCGTCGCCTTCGCGACCAATGACGAGCGCACGGCCAAGCGTTTGTCCGACGCCCTCGGCACTACGACCGAACTGCGCGCGATGAAAAACTATGCCGGGCATCGCTTGTCACCATGGCTGGGACATCTGATGGTCTCGCGCCAGGAAACCGCCCGCGCCTTGCTTACGCCCGGTGAGATCATGCAGCTGCCGCCCGACGACGAAATCATCCTCGTGTCGGGCGCGGCCCCGATCCGGGCACAAAAAGTGCGGTACTTCCGCGATGCGCAACTGACGGCGAGAATCCAAAAGCCGCCCAAAGTGGCGGACCGTGTGCAGTCATCCGCCTCGACAGATGACGACTGGAGCAGCCTTCGGCCGATCTCACCGTCTCCAAAGGCCGATGAGAAGAAATCCAGCAAGGACACCGACGGCGGCATCCGCCGCGAACCGGAGGTCCCTCAGCATGAGGACGCGGCCCCTGAGCTCCCGCTCCCGAGCGAGGAGTTCGCAGACCTCGACGACGAACCGGACGATGAGGCTCAACGCGCCCGCGCCATGCAAACGCGGTTCCGAACCGTCGCAAGGCAAGCGGCGCTTGACCCCGATGACGGCATCGAACTGTGAGGTGCACTTATGAAGAAGGCCAAGATCACCGTTTATGTCGATTCCGCACTCTTCGATGAACTCGACGGATTGTCGGTGCGGCGGCGGGTTCCGAAGACACAAATCATCGAAGCGGCACTGGCGTCGTTCCTCTCCCCCGACAGCGCCGAGCAGAGCGAAGCCGCGATCGTGCGCCGGCTGGACCGGCTGACGCGTTCGCTTGAAAGGTTGGAACGAGACCAGGAGATCACAACCGAGGCAATTGCGCTGTTCGTCCGCTTCTGGCTGACGACAACGCCGCCGCCGCCGGATGACACCTACGCGGCAGCCAAGGCGTCGGGGAAGGAGCGATACGGCGGGTTCGTTGGGACGCTGGCGCGGCGGTTGGCGAAAGGCACTACGCTGATGAAAGAGTTGTCGCATGACCTGCGGGCTTCCGCGGACTCACAGTAGGCGATGCGTGAGTCCTATCGGGATTTCGACCGTGCCACCAACTGTGAACTCGCCGAGCGCGAGGGCATCGCACCCTCCTACATGACCCGCGTACTGCGTCTAACGCTCCTCGCAAAGGACATCATCGAGGTCATCATGGACGGCAGGCAGGAGCCGGAGGTGGCGCTGACCCGACTTTTGAGATACTTACCAAAAGACTTAGAGGGCCAACGCGTCCAATATCGCAGCCCGTGCTCATATCGTTGAGCCATTGTTAGGCTTGAAACA
>JBARXR010000038.1:0-21222 GCA_049647445.1 Jannaschia sp.
TCACCGTCCGTCGCCCGATCAATCCGCCCGCCGCTCCATCATCACGACGTCCCGCCAGCTCCCGTCCAAGGGGCCATGGTGCATTCGTCCAAGCCGCTCCCGGATGCCCAGCACGCGAAACCCGGCAGCGCGGTGCAGGGCGATACTTGCCACGTTCTCGGGGAATATCTGTGCGACCAGCGTCCACCATCCGGTGGCCTCGCTGTCCGCGACAAGGCGGTCCAGCAACGCCCGACCGATGCCCCGTCCGGTCGCCCGCGCGGCAACATAGACGCTGACCTCGCCGACCCCGCTATAGACCGTGCGGGACGAGGTTGCCGCGACCCCCGCAAAGCCCTGAACCAGCCCGTCGCCCTCGGCCACCACGGCAAGGTCGAAGGCGCGGTCGAACTCCTCCCAGTCCATCGGCACATCGCGGAAGGACGCATGGCCCGTGGCAAGCCCCTCGGCGTGGATGCCCGTGATCTCGAACCCATCGGTCGGGCGGGGCGCTCGAAGGATCATCGCCCGCGAAACAACCCGCCGAGGACGCCGCGCACGATGGCGCTTCCGGTCCGCGTGCCGAGACTTCGGGCAACCGATTTGGCGAAGGCTTCTCCGACGGAATCTCCCCGTCGACCGCCGGACCTGGACGTCGAACGGGTCACTCCGCCGCCCGTATAGCGACGACCGGCCTTGTAGTCCCGTTCCTCCGCCTCGGCGGCCTCGTCCCGTCGTTCGGCGGCCTCCGCCGCCTCCGCCGCGGCGGCGGCACGTTTCTGCAGAACCTCGAAGGCCGACTCCCGATCCACCGCCGCCTCGTAGCGTCCCGCGATGGGTGAGCTTGCGATCAGCGCCGCGCGCTCGGTCACCGTGATCGGTCCAAGCTGCGACGCGGGTGGGCGGATCAGCGTGCGATCCGCGATGCCGGGAATGCCCTTGCGTTCCAGCAGGGAGGTCACCGCCTCGCCCACCCCGACTTCTCGGATCGCATCCTCGATGTCGAAGCGCGGGTTTTCGCGATAGTTCTGCGCAGCCTGTTGCAGGGCCTTGCGATCCTTCGCCGTGAAGGCACGCAGGGCGTGCTGTACCCGGTTGCCGAGCTGGCCGAGAATATCCTCCGGGATGTCCTCGGGGTTCTGAGTGACGAAATACACGCCGACCCCCTTGGAGCGGATCAGGCGCGCCACCTGCTCGACCTTGTCGACCAGCGCCTTCGGCGCATCGTCGAACAGCAGATGCGCTTCATCGAAGAAGAACACGAGCTTGGGCTTGTCGGGGTCGCCGACCTCCGGCAGCTGCTCGAACAACTCCGACAGCAGCCAAAGCAGGAAGGTCGCATAGAGACGCGGAGCGGCCATCAGCTTGTCGGCGGCCAGAATGTTCACGCGGCCCCGACCATCGGGGTCGACGCGCATGATATCCGAAAGCTCCAGCGCCGGTTCGCCGAACAGATTGGCGCCTCCCTGATCCTCCAGCATCAGGAGGCGCCGCTGGATCGCGCCGACCGATGCGGTAGAGATGTTGCCGTATCGCAGGCCCAGGTCGGCCCGGTTCTCGCCCGTCCAGACCAGCAGGGATTGCAGATCCTTCAGGTCGAGCAGCGCCAGGCCCTGCTCATCCGCGACGCGAAAAGCGATGTTGAGCACACCCTCCTGCGCCTCGGTCAGGTCCATCAGCCGCGACAGCAGCAGAGGCCCCATCTCGGACACCGTGGTTCGCACCGGGTGCCCGGCCTGGCCGTAGATGTCCCAGAACGTCACCGGCGCCGCCCGATAGACCAGGTCAAGCCCGATCCGGGCTGCGCGCTCCGTGAAGGGGGCGTGCAGTTTGTGCATGTCCGACCCCGCGCGGGCCAGCCCGGACAGATCGCCCTTCACATCCGACAGAAACACCGGGACACCCGCGTCCGAGAACCCCTGCGCGAGGATCTGAAGCGTCACCGTTTTGCCGGTGCCCGTCGCCCCCGCGATCAATCCGTGCCGGTTGGCATAGTCCAGCCGCAAGGCTTGCGGAGTGCCGTAGCCTTCGCCACCACCGCCCACGAAGATCGTTCCCGCGTCGTCCGCCATGATATCTGTCCTGTTAGCGTCGCCTTAACCTTCTGACGCCATAACAAACCCCGGCGGGAACGCACAGATGCGATCCTGCTATCCTCCCTGTCGACTGGCCGCGCGGCACCTCCCTGCTGCGCGGTCTTTTTGTGCCCGCAGGCCGGACCTCCCGCCTGGGTTCGTTTCCAGATCGGAACAGGTCGCCCTGGTTTGTCCCGAGTGTGGAACAAAAATACCCTGTTGACGTGCACGACCCCGCTGGTACTGTCCGCACGATAACAAGTCGGCCAGTCCGACGGGGAGACAACAAGACGGAAAAGGGCCCCCTCATAGGCCCTTTTCTGCGTTTTTGGACAAGGGTTTGACGGCTTTTTGCCAAGTGGCCGCCTCGTCGATGAAATCCCCCCTGCACCTCCTGTTCAACCATGGTAAGGGGTGCGCAATCGACGCCAGAGGAGATCCGCCGCGATGACCGATATGCTGACACGTTCGCCCCGTTGGACGGTTCCGTCCTGGGTGATGGCCGCCTGTCTGGCCGCAACCTTCGCCCCGGCCTTGGGTCAGGCGCAGACGACGGATGGTGCCGCCACCGAGGCCCCCGCCACCGACGCCCCCGCAGCCGAAGCCTCCGCCGCAGAGACGCCCATTGAGACGAACCCAACCGACGAAGCCGCCAGAAGCGTTCTGTCCACCGGCGAGGAAGTGGCGCAGAACCCGCAGGGACCCTCGATCTATCTGAGGGAGGAGCACGGCGACTGGGAAATCCGCTGTCTCGAAGCCCCCGAAGGTCAGGAAGACCCCTGCCAGATGTTCCAGCGCATGTCCGATCAGGCGGGCAATCCGACCGCCGACATCAACATCTTCGACCTGCCCGATGGCGGAGAAATCGTCGCGGGCGCGACTGTCCTGACACCCTTGCAGACGCTTTTGACGGCGCAGGTCACTGTGTCAGTTGATGGCGGTTCGCCGCGCCGGTATCCCTTCTCGTTCTGCGACGCGGGCGGCTGCTATGCGCGCATGGGCTTTACCGCCGACGACATCAGCCGGTTCCGGCGCGGCGCGGCCGCGACCGTGATCGTCGTGCCCGCACAGGCACCCGATCAGCAGGCGCAACTCACGCTGTCCCTCAGCGGCTTCACCGCGGGCTATGAGGCGGTGACCGTCGCCAACGAATAGACGCGTCGGGACAGGAAACCGCCATCGAGGGCACCGGAAACGGTGCCCTCTTTCGTTTCTGCATACGGTTCGGCCAGCCGCGGCATCAGGCCCGCTTCAGGGCCAGCACCGCGTTCATTCCGCCGAACGCGAACGCGTTCGACAGGCAGGCGTGCACCACGGCGTCGCGCGCCTCGTTCGGCACGACGTCGAGGGCGCATTCCGGGTCCAGCTCCTGCCAGTTTACGGTCGGCGCAATGATCCCGTCCCGCAGGGCCATGATGCAGGCCAGCAGTTCGATCGCGCCGGTCGCCCCGATGCAATGCCCGTGCATCGACTTGGTTGATGAAATGGCCAGCCGGTCCGCGTGCTTGCCGAAGACATGGGCGACCGCCGCGCATTCCGTTTTGTCATTGGCGGCCGTTCCGGTGCCATGGGCGTTGATATACCCGATGTCCCGAGGGTCC
This sequence comes from Jannaschia sp., assembly GCA_049647445.1. Classification (GTDB taxonomy): domain Bacteria; phylum Pseudomonadota; class Alphaproteobacteria; order Rhodobacterales; family Rhodobacteraceae; genus Jannaschia. The sequence goes on from JBARXR010000038.1 coordinate 3,656, forward strand.
AGCCCCGCGTCCCGCAGGGCGCCGGTCATCGCCCGTTCAGCCCCCTGGCGCGACGGCATCACGATGTCGGAGGCGTCGGACGTCATCGCGACCCCCGCCACTTCCGCCAGGATCTCGGCCCCGCGTGCCCGCGCGTGCTCGAACTCCTCCAGCACGAATATTCCCGCGCCTTCTCCCTGCACCATGCCCGAGCGGGTGGCACAGAACGGGCGGCAGGTGTCGCGCGACATCACGCGCAGGCCCTCCCATGCCTTGACCCCGCCAAAGCAGAGCATCGCTTCCGCGCCGCCGGTCACCATCACGTCGGCCATGCCGGAGCGGACGAACTGGAACGCCTGCCCGATGGCATGGTTGGACGAGGCGCAGGCGGTGGCGACCGTGAAAGACGGCCCCTTCAGGTTCCATTCCATCGTCAGTTGCGCGGCCGCCGCGTTGTTCATCAGTTTCGGGACGACGAAAGGATGGACCCGGTTCTTACCCTCTTCATAGACGACGCGGTAATTCTCGTCCTGGGTGTTCAATCCTCCGCCGGATGTGCCGAGGATCACGCCGGATCGCGCCGCAAGCTCCCCCGTGAACGACAGTCCTGCCTGCCCGATCGCCTCTCGCGCGGCGAGGATGGCAAACTGCGTATAGCGGTCGAACAAGGCGATCTGCTGGCGGTTGAAATGCTCGCCCTCGGTAAAGTCGCGAACCTGCGCGCCGATGCGGATCGCAAGCCTGTCGACGTCGCGAATGTCGAGCGGGCCGATCGCGCACCGACCCTCGCGCATCGAAGCCATCGTCGACGGGACATCCCGCCCGAGCGCGTTGATGGTGCCGGCACCGGTAATGACGACGCGGCGCATCAGCCGCGCTGACGGGCGACCAGCCCCTCGACCGCCGTCGCGATCGCGCCCACCGAAGAGATGTCGAATTCGGATTTTCCGGGCTCGTTGGCGTTGAACGGCACGGTGATGTCGAAATTCTCCTCTATGGCGAAGATCGCCTCGACCAGACCCATGCTGTCGATCCCGAGGTCGGCCGGCCTTGCATCATCATGCACGTCGGACACGTCGATCATGGCCTGTTCGGCGATGATCTGATGCACAAGAAGGCGAATCTCGTCAGGAGTCATGATCCCTGCCCTGCACCAGTTTCGAGACGGTTTTGCGAAGCTCCGCCACCTGCTCCGCCAAACGGGGCAGACGCCGGATCGCCTTGTAGCTGGAAATATGGGTGTCCATCCTCACGGCGGGATATCCGAGGATGACCGATCCCGCCGCGACGCGCGTGAAGATCTTTGTGGCGCCCCCCGCAACCACGTCGTCGCCGATGGTTATGTTGTCGTTCACGCCACATTGTCCGCCCAGCACGACCCGGTTGCCGATCGTGGCACCCCCCGCGATGCCGACCTGACCGCAGATCAGGCAATCCTCGCCGATGCGGTTGTTATGCCCGATATGGACGAGGTTATCTATCTTGGTGCCACGCCCCACGGTGGTATCGGCCACCGTGCCCTTGTCGATGGTCGCATTCGCACCGACCTCCACATCGTCGCCGATGCTGACGGACCCCAGCGAATGGATGCGCACCCACGGCTGATCCGTGATCTCGCCCTGATCTCCCAGGGACTTGCGGGCCTTTTCGACCCCCGATTCCCGCTCGGTCACGAAGCTGAACCCGTCGCCACCGATGACGGCCCCCGACTGGCAGATGAACCGATCCCCGATCCGGACGTGGCTGCCGATCGACACGCGGGGATGGATCAACGCGTCCGTCCCGATCCCGACCCCTTCGCCAACGGTTACATTCGCGCCGATCCGGCTGTGATCCCCGATCCGGACGTTCGCTCCGATCACGGAAAACGCCCCGATCGTGACGCGCTCGCCCAATTGCGCGCTTTCATGGATGATCGCGGTCGGGTGGATGACGCCGAAACCCATGTCCGGCCCGCTGTCCAGCGCGCGGGTGATCGCCGCCATGGCAAGCCGGGCACGGGGCACCAGCACGGCCCCGAGCAGGCCCATGGACTGCCAATCGGCCCCGTCCCACAAGATCGCGGCACGGGCATGGCCCGCGACCAACGCCTCCCGGTAGGCGGGCGACATCGCCAGCGCCAGATCGTCCGGCCCGGCTGCCGACGGCTCCGCGACACGGCTCAGCCGCAGCGATCCATCCCCTTCGACCGGACGCCCGAGCGTATCTGCGATGTCTTGCAAGGTGAACATGTCGGGTCCCCGGAGGCACGCTGCCCCCGAGGGACTTAACTGCGCTCTGCGCCCAGTTCCACCCCGGCGTCGCGCAGGCCGCGCAACAGCGCCGCATCGCGCCCGTAAGGGTCCCCGCGATAATTGGCCCGTCCAAGCGGCGTGACCCAGGCAGACCAATAGACCAGATGCACCCCGATCGGCTGATCGAGGTTCACCCGGCTTTCTCGCCCGGTCCGTCGCATGCTCTGGTACAGGCCCTCTGGATCGTCGGTCTGTCGGCCCAGCAGATGATACGCAAGCTCCTGCGGCCGCTCGACCCGCACACAGCCATGGCTGAACGTCCGGACATCACGGGAAAACAGGCTCTTGGATGGTGTGTCGTGCAGGTAGATGTTCCACTGGTTCGGGAACATGAACTTGACCTCGCCAAGCGCGTTCTGCGGCCCGGGCGGCTGTTTCAGGCTGAACGGGAAATTCGCCGCGGTATAGGCACTGAAGTTGATCGAGCCCGGATTGACCCGCCCCGAGCGCGAATAGACCTCCAGATGCCGCGCACCGCCGCGGCGCAGGGCCGGTAGATATTCGTTCACCGTGATCGAGCGCGGCACGTGCCAATAGGGATTGATGACCAGATGGGTCATCGTGTTGCTGAACTCGGGCGTCCGCCGATCCGGTGTATCCGCGCCCACGACGACAACGGTATCGAACGTGACCTTGCCGTCATCCACGACATAGGCGTGCTGCTCTGCGAGGTTGACCAGAACATGACGCGGCTCCAGCGGCTTGTTCATCCACCGCTGCCGCTCCAGCCCGATCAGGATCTGTGCGATCCGATCCTCCAGCGGCACGTTCATCGCAGCGATGGTGGAGGCCCCCGCTTCGCCGTCCGGCGTCAGGCCGTGATCCGTCTGAAAGTCCCGGACCGCCGCTTCCAGCTCCGCGTCATAGGCCGCGACGGCGGACCGACGCAGGTATCCCATCCGGATCATGCGGTTGCGCAGGTCGACCACCGCGCGTCCATCCGCACCGGGCTTGAGGCTGTCGGCGGTCACCACCGGCCCCCAGCCGCCGTCCGCTGCAATCTGCTCCAACCGCAGCTTTTCGCGCAGCAGTCGGGTATAGGCGGGCGATGTCGGCCAGAGACCCTGCACGAAGGAATACGGATCGCCTTCCGTGAACAGCGTTATCTGCTCCAGCCAGTCACGCTTGGGCACTTCGACCTTGATCGTGGCATCCACGGTGCGGGGGTCCAGGACCCCGGAACTCACGTCCTGTGCATAGCGCAGGAACCGCGCGGTCATCTTGACCTCCAGCGCACCGCGCGCGGCGGCTGTCGTCGCTGCCGCGAAATCCGCGCGGATCGTTTCGGCATCATACCGCCCCGTGGGCAACCCGTGATCGGGTGCCGCATCCAGGGCCCACAGGAAGGCCGCGCGCCGGTTTTCCGCTCCCGCACCCATCCAGATCGGGGCGAAATCGCGGCCGCGATAAAAGGCGGCGATCGCATCGTCCTCGCTCGCGGCCTGCGCCACGGCCTGCTGGAATGGGGTCACGAGCGGTGCCGCGAACGCCATAGGCGCGGCCGCGAGGGTCAGGACAAAGGTTGCGGCCGTGAAGGAACGTGCGAAAACCACGAAACAACTCCAATTTTGACAAATTTTGAACACGTTATCGGATGACCGGGGGGAGTCCATTCACGAATTCGCAAAACCTCGGGATTAGGCATCCGGGCAACAGGCGGATCGAAACCGATGGGGCGCGACGGAACTGGCGGATTTTTGCTCAAATCCTGCACGCATGCCAAATGCGTTCTGGAATCGGGCGGGCCGTGTAACAGCTTCGTGTGTCACATGGGGATGAGACATAAAACAGGCCGCGAAGACGGTCGGACAGTATGAATGGGGCTATCGTGACCGATACAAAGACGGGTACGACGCAACTCACGCGTCGCGGACTTCTCAGTGCATTCGCAGCCACGGCCATCGTTTCGGCGCCGACCTACTCCAAGGCGGCAGGGTTCCTGCGAGGCGGCGGCGACATTCGCCGCATCAAGATGCACAATGCCCGAACGGGCGAAACAATGGATACGATCTACTGGATCGAGGGGGACTACGTCCGGGACGCCCTCGCAGAGATCAACTTCTTCTTCCGCGACTGGCGCAGCAACGAAATCAAGCAGATCGACAATCGCACGATCGACATCATCGCTGCGACCCATAACCTTGTCGATGCCTCCGAACCGTTCATGCTGCTGTCGGGCTACCGCTCTCCCTCCACGAACGCGATGCTTCGGTCACGCTCCAGCGGCGTCGCGCGCAATTCGCTGCACCTTCAGGGACAGGCCGCCGATCTTCGCCTCGGCTCCCGGTCGGTCTCCCAGGTCGCGCGCGCCGCGGCGTCCTGCGGTGCAGGCGGCGTGGGCCGGTACGCCGGTTCCAACTTCACCCACGTGGATTGCGGGTCGGTTCGGACCTGGGGCGGCTGACGCGCCTCACCTTCGGTGAATTAGACTGGGACGCCTTGCAGGGCGTCCTTTTTCACGTCCGGCCCTAGCGATGCCGAAAGACGAAGCAGCGGTCGCGCCGCACCGACAGCCACATGACGGTTCCGGGCTTCGGCAGGAAAACGGCCGGCACCGTCGCCATCACGCGCGTGGCGCCGTCGTCCATCACGAATTCCACAAGGCTCTCCTTGCCCATGAAGCGCGCGCGCTCGACCACACCCCGCGCGGGCGATCCTTCCGTCGGCGTCGGGTTCGGCCCGCGCCCGTGCCGATCGAAATCCAATCTGACATGCTGCGGGCGAAAGACGATGTCGACAGCGGTTCCATCCGGCAATCCGGGGGCAAGGAATTGGCCGAACGGCGTTGACGTCAAAGCACCATTAACAACGCCATAGATCGCATTGATATCGCTGAAAAAGGCCGCAGCGGCAGAATCCACCGGCGTGTTGTAGATGTTATAGGGCGCCGCTTGCTGCACGATCCGCCCCGCCCGCATCAGGGCGATCTGATCGGCCATCCGCATCGCTTCGTCGGGCTCATGCGTGACAAGCAGGACGGCCGTTCCCTCTTCCTTGAGGACCGACAAGGTCGCGTCGCGGATCTCATCGCGCAGACGGTTGTCGAGGCCGGAAAACGGCTCATCCATCAGCATGATCTTCGGACGCGGTGCCAGTGCCCTGGCCAGCGCCACGCGCTGTTGTTCGCCGCCGGACAATTCATGCGGGTGCTTGTCGTCGTATCCGACCAGATCGACGCGCGTCAGAAGCTCCCGGACGCGGGCACCGGACACCGCATCGCGGCGCAATCCGAAGCCGATGTTCTGCGCGACGGTCAGATGTGGAAACAGCGCGAAATCCTGGAACATCAGGCCCACGCCCCGATCCTCCGGCGAGACGTGGATCCCCGGTCCGGAGACCAGGTCCCCGTTCAGCCAGACCTGTCCCGCATCCTGTCGATCGACCCCGGCGATGATCCGAAGCGTCGTCGACTTGCCGCACCCCGACGGCCCTAGCAGACAGGTCACCTGCCCGGCCGCGACCGACAGGTCGATCCCGTCGACAATGGTGCGACCGCCCAGAACGCGGGTCAGGCCCTCGGTGCGCAGGCGCGGTTGCATGACGACAAGAATATCCGACTGTTACTGTCGGAATGACCTAACAGCGGCTGCCCGAGCGGGCAAGCACGTCACAGGACTTCGCCGACCTGCTTTTCCTGCCGTGCATAGAGATAGATCAGGAAGCTGAGCACCGAGACGAGCGCAAGCACCGCCCACGGCACCCAGCCGCCGCCGACCAGCGCGATCAGGCCCGGCTCCGCGACGGCAACCATCCAGACGTCCAGAACGACAAGCGCGATGAACGACAGCCCCAGCATCCAGACCGCGGGCCGCAAATGGGCCATCAGGCACAGGGCTCCGACGAAGGCCAGCGTGGCCTGAACACCCCAGAGCCCATGGACCCAGGCCGGGAGCGCGCCAAGCCAGTCGATCTGTTCCTGCGGATACGTCGCAAGCCAGGCCGCCTCCATCCCGTAGGAAACGAACACGTATTCCGCAAGCGACAGCGCGCCGAACACGAAGGCGATAAGCCCCATCACATAGAAATGCCAACGCCGCATAGTGCCTCCAAGCGTCCCTCTTTCGACCCGGTTACCACGTCTCTCCGGCTCCCGAAACTGTGAACGGGGCGCGCGGTTGCCCGCACGCCCCGTTTTTATGTCGTCACGCCGTCGGGCCCGGAGGCCACCCTTCACCTCGCAAGAAGCTCGGCTTCCTTGCGCTTGAGCATCCGACGGGCAGCGGTATAGGCCTCGCGCCCCTCCTGCTCCGCCAGCTCCGGGAAGATCGCATAGATCTCCTCCCGCTGCGCCTTGCCCAGGCCCTTGAGCGAGTGGTCGCCCGGCTGGAAGCTTTCCGTCCAGGCGCCGTCGGACAGGATCACCTCGTGATTGTCGAACATCACGTGGATGTACGTCACATCCCGCGCTTCGACCCGCTCGATCCCCGTGCGGCCGACCAGATGCTTGGCCGCGACCAGAACCTCGCGCTCATCGAAGTAGAGCATGGTCTCGTCGTTCGCGATCAGCACCCGGTGCTGGGGCGAGACGATCATGTCACGCTCCGGCAGGCCGTGGCCCAGGGCTCCCTCCCGGATCATCACCGGGCGGAAGGCAGTGTTGGCGCGCAACTCCTCGGACGTCATCTCGCGACGCCCGACCCAGCGGATGACCTGAATGCCGTTGTCGCGGGTGATGACCCGTTCCCCGACCTCGAGGGCCTCCACCGCCACTTCGCCGCGCGGCGTCGCGATCAGCGTGCCGGGGGTGAAGCAGGGAATGACGGTCTCGATCTCTTCGAACTTGGCCGTCGTATCATCGAGGAATGTGATGATCCCGTCTTCCTTGTCCGCCGAGGTATAGGTGATGAACTTCACGCCCGACCCGGTCAGGTCGAGGATGTCGCGGTCGTCCCCGCCAGAGCCGCCGTCGATCATGTCGCCGGTCGTGGCCCCAAGGATCAGGTCTGCGTCGTCCCCGGCATCTATCATGTCCATCCCGTCGCCGCCGGTGATGGTGTCCGACCCCGCACCTGCGGTGATGAGGTCGTCGCCGTCGCCGCCGTCGATCACGTCGGCCGCACCGGCACCCTCGATCGTGTCGTCTCCGGCGCCGCCAAGCAGGGTGTCCCGCCCGCTGCCGCCGATGATCAGGTCGTTGCCATCCCCGCCGTCGATGGTGTCCTCACCCTCGCGCCCGTCGATGACATCGTCCCCCGCGCCGCCCATGATCGAGTCGCTGTCCGATCCGCCCGATATCGTGTCGGCACCGTCACCACCGTCGATGATGTCCTTGCCGGGACCCGACGCGATCACGTCGTCACCGTCACCGCCGAAGATGGTGTCGTCGCCCACGCCGCCCTCGATGGTGTCATCGCCGGCGTCGCCCCGGATCAGGTCGTTGCCCGCGTCACCCGACAGACTGTCGTTGCCGTTGCCGCCATCGACGGTATCGTCGCCCGCGCCGCCATGTGAGGTATCGTCACCCTCGCCGCCCAGCATGAAGTCATCGCCGTCGCCGCCGTCCGAGACGTCGTTGCCGCCCGACCCCGACAGGGTGTCGTTGCCCGCCCCGCCGAACAGCGTGTCGTTGTTGGCGCTGCCCGAAACGCTGTCGTTACCGGCACCGCCGTCAAGCAGATCGTCACCCCCGTCACCGCGGATCGTGTCATTGCCGTCCCCACCGGTGATGGTGTCATCGTCGCGACCGCCCTGGATCAGGTCGTCGCCATCGCCACCGTCCAGCGTGTCCGAACCGTTCTGGCCGAAAATCGTGTCGTTCCCGGCACCGCCGCTGACAAGATCGTCGCCGTTCCCGGCTTCGACCAGGTCGTCGCCGTCGCCGGCATCGATCTCATCGTTGCCCTCTCCGGCCCGGATCGTGTCGTTGCCTGCACCGGCGACGATGATATCGTCGTCGCCGACCTCGCCCGGCAGCAATGCGTCGTCGTTGTCGACGCGGTCGCCATCCGGATCGCCGGTATAGTCGATGTCGATCAGGTCGTCGCCGCCCGTGCCCGAAACGATGCCGTCCCGCTCATCGACTGCGCCGATGACGTTCTCGATATTGATGAACTTGGCGGTCTCCCCGGTCCGGACACCATCGACGTCCAGAAAGAAGATCGTGCCGTTCTCGGCGTTCGCGGGGTCGAATTCCACCGAGGCATTCGCACCCGTCAGGTCGAGGGTGTCGAAATCGTCGCCCTCCTCGCCCCCGTCGATCATGTCGCCCGCGGTCACACCGAAGAAATCGTCGCGATCCGCGTCGCCGCTCATCATGTCGGCCCCGGCACCGCCGGTGAAGGTGTCGTTGCCGCCGCCACCGGTCAGGACGTCGTCGCCGTCGCCCCCGTCGATGACGTCGTCGCCGTTGCCACCGCTGATCGTATCGTCGCCGGCGCCGCCCAGAACGGTGTCGTTGCCTTCGCCACCGCGAATGTCGTCGTCACCCTCTCCGCCGTCACCGAAGTCGTTGCCGCCGGACCCCGACAGGGTGTCGTTGCCTGCACCGCCCAGCATCGTGTCGTCGTTGGCGCTGCCCGAGACGGAGTCGTCGCCGTTGCCACCGTCAAGCGTGTCGTTGCCGCCATCGCCGCGCACGGTGTCGTTGCCTTCGCCGCCGAAGATCAGGTCATTGCCCCGACCGCCCTGGATCAGGTCGTCGCCGTCTCCACCGTCGATCGTGTCCTGGCCGTTGCCACCGAAGATGGTGTCGTCGCCCTGACCGCCCATCAGGCTGTCGTCGCCTTCGCCGCCGTCGATGCTGTCGTCGTCGATACCCCCGTCGATGGTGTCGTTGCCGTCACCGCCGAAAAGGGTGTCGTCGTCGTCCTGGCCAAAGATCAGGTCGTTGCCGTCGCCACCGTCGATCAGGTCGCGGCCGTTGTCCGTGACAAGGTCGCCCATGTCGTCGCGGATGTTCAACGCATCCGGAAAGCTCGGGTCCAATCCGCCATAGATGGTGTCATCGCCGGTGCCGCCCGTGATCGTGTCCGATCCTTCGCCGCCGACGATAAAGTCGTCGTCGGCGCCGCCGTCGACCAGATCGTCATCGAACCCGGCATCGATCGTGTCGTTTCCGTTGCCGCCCATGATCGTGTCGCGGTCGTCCTCGGGGAACTTGTCGGCGGGAAACAGGCCGGGATAGCCGCGGTCCGGGGATCCGACGCGACCGGAATTGATCACGTCGTTGCCCGCGCCGCCCGTCAGCGTATCGTTTCCGGGGCCACCCCACAGATCGTCGTCGCCGTCGCCGCCCTCCACGATGTCGTCGCCCTGCGACCCTTCAAGCTTGTCGTTGCCGTCGCCGCCGACGAGCGAGTCGTCGCCGCTGCCGCCGAACACCATGTCGTTGCCGTCGCCGCCGTCGACCGTGTCATCCCCGGCACCGCCGTCGACGATGTCGTCGCCAGTGTTGCCGAAGATGCTGTCGTCTCCGTCGTCGCCGCGGATCGTGTCGTTGCCTCCCGCGCCGTCGATCGTGTCGTCGCCGCCGTTGCCGCGGATGCTGTCATCGCCGTTGGTGATGAGGTCGCCGCCGCCGTCCGTCGGCGCGTTGCTGTCGTCATAGCCGAGGCCCATGTCCTCGCCGAACTCCTCGCCATCGACCACGCCGTCGGGAAGGACTTCGTCCACCGCGCCGATCACGTTCTCGATGTTGATGAACTTGGCCGTGTCTCCGGTCCTGACGCCACCGGCATCAAGGAAGAAGATCGTGCCGTTCTCGGCATTTGCCGGGTCGAACTCGACCGCCGCATTCGCGCCGGTCAGGTCGAGGGTGTCGAAATCGTCGCCCTCCTCGCCGCCGTCGATCATGTCGCCCGCGGTCACGCCGAAGAAATCGTCGCGATCCGCCCCGCCACCCATCATGTCGGCCCCGGCCCCGCCGGTGAAGGTGTCGTTGCCCAGGCCGCCTTCGATGGTGTCGTTGCCGTCGCCGCCGTTCAACAGGTCGTTGCCGTTCTCGCCGAACAGCATGTCGTCGCCGTCGTCGCCGTTCAGCGTGTCGTTGCCGTCCTGACCGTGCATCCAGTCGTTGCCGGACCCGCCACTGGCAAGATCGTCGCCGGTGCCCATCCAGATTTCGTCTCCGGCGTCGCCGCCCTCGGCGACGTCATTGCCCGACCCGCCATAGATCGTGTCGGATCCGCTGCCGCCCTTCAGCAGGTCGTCGCCTTCCTCGCCGTCGAGACGGTCATGACCGGCACCGCCGACCAGCGTGTCGTTGTCCAATCCACCCCAGATCGTGTCGTTGCCGTCGCCACCATCGAGATAGTCGCGGCCCGTGCCCTGATCGCCACCGGTCGCGTCGTCGAGGACGTCATTGCCCGCGCCGCCGAAGACGGTGTCATCGCCCTCGCGGCCCTGCAGGAAATCGTCTCCGTCGCCGCCCTCGATCAGGTCCCTGCCCGCCCCTCCGTCGACGGTGTCGTTGCCACCCTCGCCGAAGATCACGTCGTCGCCGTTTTCGCCCATCAGGACGTCATTGCCCTCGTTCACCAGAACCGGGTCGGTGAACCCGATGATCGGGTCGAAGAAGACGTCCGTGACGTTGATCCCGCTGTTTGCGGTCCCGTCCTGCGAATGGACGAACTCGATCCGGCTGACGGGGCCGGCGATGGAGACGGTCGCGGCATAATTGCCCGAGGAATCCTCTTCGTAACCGCCCTTGCTGTCGGCCGTGTTGCCGGTGATCGTCAGCTTCGAGCCGCCGGTCAACGTGACCGGGACCGGCGCGCCGTTCGCATCGTAGGCGAAGACCTTGACGATGCCGTCCCCGTCGATGTCGTTGATGTTGAAGGAAACGTTCTTGACCGGCTGCGAAAACCCGAACTGGTAGGCGATCGCGTCGCCCTTGCCGTCCAGCTCCGAGCTGAGCGACGATTTGGTGCTGACCGTCTCGCCGCCGCCGTTCACGCCGCCGGTGAACTGGCTGTTGGTCGCGAAGGTCGTCGATTTCGCCCCGATATTGGCCGTCGTCGAGAACTGGACATGCACCGTCCCGGTGTCTTGCGACGCGTCGCTGACATGTGCGCCGTCCTTGAAGCCGCCCACGTGGGACCAGTTGAAGCTCTCGCGCGGTCCGCAGATCGGCTCGCCCTGGGTCTTCGCGCTGTCGCCATAGATGGTGTCGTTGCCGTCACCGCCCTTGACGGTGTCGTTGTCCGCCCCGCCGAACAGCAGGTCGTTGCCGTTCTCGCCGAACACCATGTCGTGGCCCGCATCGCCCGACAGCGTGTCGTTGCCGTCCTCGCCGTGGATCCAGTCGTTGCCGGTGCCGCCTTCGGCCATGTCGTCGCCGGTGCCCATCCAGATTTCGTCGTTGCCGGAGCCGCCCAGGGCATTGTCGTTGCCCGAGCCGCCGAGGACGGTGTCGTTGCCGTCGCCGCCGTCGAGGAAGTCGTTGCCGTTGCCGCCGTCCAGCCGGTCGCCGCCCGCGCCGCCGTCAAGCGTGTCGTTGCCGTCCTGACCGTAAAGCTTGTCGTCTCCGCTCTCGCCATAGACGATGTCGTCGGCGTTCCCCGCATAGACCGTATCGTTCCCGCCCCCCGCAAGGATCAGGTCTTCATCCCCCTTCGTGCCCTGCACGCCGAGGGCGTCGTTCGCATCGACGCGGTCCCCCTGCGCATCGACATAGGCAAGATCGATCAGGTCATTGCCGCCGGTGCCGTTGACGATGCCGTCCGGCTGTCCCGTCGGCGTGAACTTGAGGTTGTCCACCCCGCCCGATCCCTTGATCTCGACCGTCATGTAGGCCGCGCCGTCGATGTTGATGTGCACGTCCTTGAACTGTCCGTTCGACGTGGAGCCGTCGATCTGGCCGATCTTGTTCCCGTGTGCGTCGTAGACCTTGATCCAGAAGCCGTCTTCCGCGTCGACCATCGTGATCGAATCGACCTTCACGGTCTTCGCGAAGTCGAACTTGAAGATCGCGCCGCCCGCGTTGTCGTCCGGGTCGTGACTGTCCCGGTCTTCCGAAGCGATCAGGATACCGTTCGCGCCGGCCTTGAGCAGATCGTAGTCGCCGCCGCTGACCGGCCCATGCGGGTTCTGCTCGGCGTTGAAGATCATCGCCGGGTTGTGCGTATCAAGCGTCCCGTTCGAATTGATCGAACTGATGGTCACGCCCTGGGCCGCATACTGGTTCCCCACCAGCGTCCCGCCGCCGTTGCCGTTTGCCCCGGTTCCCGCTGCGCCCAGTTTGAAATCGATGTGAACTTGGTTCGTCATGGCAGGTTCCCCCTAAACAGCGCTGCCGCGCGCATCCCGCGCGGCAAACGGAAAAAAAGCACTCGTTAACAGGTCACGCGCCTGCGAAATGCACGACTTTTGGCCGATGCCGTCGGTTCGATCTGGTCTGGCAGACGTCAACATGACGGCATCTCCTCAAGGTCCCGCAAATCAGGCCCGGCAGAGAAGCGATGTCGGAGGTTCAGGAGCGGACGCACCTTACGGGACCCGCGGCGCACGCGTCGAAGACTGGCATCAAGGAAAATTTCCCCTCCATGCAACAACCCTTTCGGATTGCGCATCCGCACGTCTCGGACAGCGCCCAAACGGACACTTAAAAGTGCGGCCGCCCCCGTGGCCAACAGACATCGCCCCCCCAGATGGGCGTGACAGATGATGTATCCGATGGATTTCGACTGCGAAAGAGAATTGAGGCAGCGGTGCCTCATTCCCGGCACGACTTCGCCACCAATGGGGCAAAATTAACACTGTTTTGGCCCAAAATGCCGGATTTCGGTTGACGCTTGGTCAACAATCCTGCGTCGTGTTGCGCCCGAAATCTGGCGGCTGAGCCCAACAATTGTTGGCTCTTGCAGCACTTATTCCGGGCGAACGGCGCCTCGACGAAGAAAGCCATTGTTTCCGCCGTTTGCGGTAAATTGTGGCACAACTGTGTTTGCGGAAAAATGCAGTGTTTCCGGCGCAGCAACCGGCCCGACCCGCAACAGTCGCCAAGTCGAGGATTGTGCCCTCGAATAACCCGAATCGTTAACCTTGATTGAGGCGTGGAGTGGCCCGCGGTGCCCGAAGGCGACCCGGTTCGGCCTTGCGTTGGTACCCGTGGCCGGACTCGAACCGGCAAGCCTCGCGGCGGCGGATTTTGAATCCGCTGCGTCTACCAATTCCGCCACACGGGCAACGCTGCGGCTGCCTAGCCTTGCGCGGGCACGCCGTCAATCACAGACGATCGGCCGAGAACGTGTCGCAGGCCCGCATGTCGCCGGTGTCGTACCCGCGCTGGAACCAGGCCGCCCGTTGCTCGGACGTCCCGTGGGTGAAGGTATGCGGTTGCGGGACCCGGCCCGCCCCCCGCTGCAAGGTGTCGTCCCCGATCCTGCGTGCGGCGTTGACCGCCTCCGCCAGATCGCCGGGTTCGATCGCGCCGAACCGCGCTTCGGCGAAACGCGCCCAGATCCCGGAATAGCAATCGGCCTGAAGCTCGATCCGCACCGAAATGGCGTTGCTGTCGATTTCCGTCGATTGTGCCCGGATCCGATTCGCCTGCGCCAGGATGCCAAGCTGGTTCTGGACGTGATGGGCGATCTCATGCGCCACGACATAGGCCGCGGCGAAATCGCCCCGCGCGCCCAGCTGGCGCTCCAGCGTCGTGAAGAAGGCGGTGTCGAGATAGGCCTTGCGATCCGCCGGACAGTAGAACGGTCCCGTCGCACCGTTGGCACCGCCACAGGGACTCGCGGTGACACCGGAAAACAGGACCAGCGTCGCGGGTTGATAATCGCCCTCCACCTGGCGGCGGAACACATCCGCCCAGACCTCCTCGGTGTCGGCCAGCACGACAGAGACGAACTGGCCTTCCTCGCGTTCCGCCGCGCTGATCTCGGTGGTCTGGATCGCCTGCCCGCCGGATCCGCCGCCGCCCGTCAGAAGCGGTGAGACATCCACCCCAAAGAACCATCCGATCAGCAGGACCGCGATCAGGCCGAGGCCGCCAAGACCGCCCATCGCGCCGCCGCCTCGGCCGCGCCCGCGCGTGCCGCGCCGATCCTCGATATGCGCGCTGCCGCGCCGACCCTGCCATCGCATCGCGTTCTCCGTCACCTGATGCCAATCGAACATCTTGACCCTGCCCGGGTTCCATGGGACCGGGCAACCCATGATACGAAGCCTCTATGACTGGACGCTCCGACTTGCGGGCCATCCTCGCGCTCTCTGGGCGCTGGCCTTCGTCAGCTTCATCGAAAGTTCGTTTTTCCCGATCCCGCCCGACATCATGCTGATCCCGATGATCCTTGCCGCGCCCCGCCGGGCCTGGCTGATCGCGGGTGTCTGCACGGTCTCCAGCGTGCTCGGCGGCCTTCTGGGCTATGCGATCGGCGCGCTGGCGTTCGACACGCTGGGCGAGCCGATCCTGACCGCGCTGGGCAAGGCCGACAGCTTCCAGGGCTTCACCGACCGCTACAACGCGTTCGGGGCCTGGGCCGTCCTGATCGCGGGGATCACACCCTTCCCGTTCAAGGTGATCACGATCCTGTCCGGTCTGACGGGCCTGTCGTTGCCGGTCTTCATCGTTTCGTCGATCATTGCGCGGGGTTTGCGGTTTTTCATCGTCGCCGCGCTTCTGTGGAAATTCGGGGCCCCGATCCGCGATTTCATCGAACGTCGCCTCGGTCTGCTGTTTACCGCGTTCATCATCATCCTGATCGCCGGGTTCTGGGGAGTACGCTACCTGTGACACGTCTTCGCCTCTTCGCCCTCGCCACGCTTGGACACATCAGCCTTCTCGGCGGCGCATTCCTGTTCCAGGCTTTCGGCTATGCGCCCTGCGCGATGTGCCTGTGGCAACGATGGCCACACGCCGCCGCGATCGCACTGGGCTGCATGGCCCTGGTGGGGATCGCGCCGCGCCTGACGGCCACCCTCGCCGGAGTGGCGGCGCTCACCACCAGCGGCATCGGCTTCTTCCACGCCGGGGTCGAACAGAAATGGTGGGACGGCCCCAGCAGCTGCACCGGAGGCGCGGGTCTCGGCGGCTTGTCGGGGGCCGACCTTCTCTCGACCACCGTCAGCGATACGGTCGTCATGTGCGACGACATCGTCTGGCAACTCGGCCTGACGATGGCGGGCTGGAACGGCGTGCTGTCTCTTGGACTGGCCGTGATCTGGGTCCTTGCGGCCCGCCGGACCGCCTGAACGGACATCCCCCGAAATGTGAAACGGGGGGCCGAAAAATACCCCGTTTTGTACAAAGCTCAGTGCAGGGTGAACTCGCCCGTCACGTTGCGCCATTCACCCGGCCCGATCAGCTTGCGGTGCGTGAACCGAACGGAATGAAGCGGGCCATCGATCTTCTCGCCCCAGAATTCGATGAACTTGAACAGGCGCGGGTGATCGGGCGCCAGATCGTAATCCTGCCAGATGAAGGTATTTATCACATGCGGATGGTCCGGCATGTGGTAGAACATCTCCGCCGTGGTCAGGCCATAGCCCTGAAGCATCAGCCGCGTCTCGGAATGCCGGGTATCTGTCATCTCTGCTCCGTCTTTTGTTGGTCTTGGTGGCCCCCTCGTTCCGAGCTTGCCAGCTATCCGTTAACAGTCAATAAAAACAGAGTGTTGGCACCTTCATTCGATGGCTGCCAGCCCAAAGTCCAAGCTTGCCGTTGAGCCTATATGAAGTGGGTGATAGAAAGACGGTCAACCAGATATAGACCCGGATACGGGCGGAGATTCGGATGAGCGACGAGCCGCAAACCCCAGAAAACGATGACGAAAAGCCTGCACGTGAGGTGATGCCCCACGCCGGACCGCAAGTCAGCATCGTCCATGAGATGCGGACATCCTTCATCGACTACGCCATGTCCGTCATCATCAGCCGCGCGATCCCCGATCTGCGCGACGGCCTCAAACCGGTCCATCGGCGTATTCTTTACGCAATGCACGAAACCGGAAACACGCATGACAAGCCCTATCGCAAATCCGCACGTCCCGTCGGCGATGTCATGGGCAAGTTCCACCCGCACGGCGACAGCGCGATCTATGACGCGCTGGTCCGCATGGCGCAGGATTTCTCCATGTCCCTGCCGCTGCTCGACGGCCAGGGAAACTTCGGCTCGATGGACGGCGACAACGCCGCGGCCATGCGCTATACCGAAGTCCGCATGGACAAGCCCGCGGCCTATCTGCTGGCGGATATCGACAAGGATACCGTTGATTTTCAGCCCAATTACGACGGCAAGGATCTTGAACCGACGGTCCTGCCCGCGCGCTTTCCGAACATGCTGGTCAACGGCGCGGGCGGCATCGCGGTCGGTATGGCGACGAATATCCCGCCGCACAATCTGGGCGAGGTCATCGACGCCTGCCTCGCGCTGATCGACAATCCGGACCTAACGTCCGAAGACCTGATCGACCACATCCACGGACCGGACTTTCCGACCGGCGGCATCATTCTGGGACGCTCCGGCATCCGCAAGGCCTATCTTGAAGGACGCGGAAGCGTCGTGATCCGCGCCCGCACCCGCGTCGAGGAAATCCGCAAGGACCGCTTAGCGATCATCATCGATCAGATCCCCTATCAGGTGAACAAGGCGACGATGATCGAGCGGATCGCCGAGGCCGCCAAGGACAAGCGCATCGAGGGGATCGCCCACGTCCAGGACGAATCCGACCGCGTCGGTGTCCGCGTCGTGGTGGAGCTCAAGCGCGACGCAACCGCCGAAGTCGTTCTGAACCAGCTCTATCGCTTTACCCCGATGCAGACCTCGTTCGCCTGCAACATGCTCGCCCTGAACGGCGGGCGGCCCGAACAGTTGACGCTTCGCAAGTTCCTGACCGCGTTCCTGTCGTTCCGCGAAGAGGTGATCGCGCGCCGCACGGCCTTCGAGTTGAACAAGGCACGCGAACGCTCCCATGTGCTGTGTGGTCTCGCCGTGGCGGTCAGCAACGTGGATGAGATCGTGCGCACGATCCGGGCGTCCGCCGATGGCGCGGAGGCCCGCGAAAAGCTGATGGAGCGGCGTTGGCCCGCAGGCGACATCCTGCCCTATATCGCGCTGATCGACGATCCGTCGCACAAGGCCAACGAGGACGGGACCTACAACCTGTCCGAGACGCAGGCCCGCGCGATCCTGGACCTGCGGCTGCAACGCCTCACGCAGATCGGCGTCAAGGAAGTCACCGACGAGCTTGAAGACCTTGCCAAAAAGATCAAGGACTACCTCGAGATCCTCGGGTCCCGCGCGCGGATCCTGACCATCATCTCGGACGAGTTGCGCGAGGTCCGCAGCCTGTTCGCCGTCGACCGCCGCACCGAGATCACCGACTGGTCCGGCGACATGGACGACGAGGA
>JBARXR010000039.1:0-2175 GCA_049647445.1 Jannaschia sp.
GGTCCGTGCGCGCCGTTCGGGGCGGGTGGACAGCAAACAGGCCGGACGGAAAGTCGCGGCGGTGTGCCACAGGTGATTGATATCACCTGTGGACTCTGGCACATTCGGTCAAAACATAAAGACCGGAGGCAGAGCAGATGACCCCGATCAAACTGAGCTTTTTGCTGGCGGCGATGCTGGTCCTGTCTGCCTGTGGCGGCGGGGGGTATCGTTCGGGCGGCACCGATGTCGTCGTGGCGCGCAGCTATGCGACCGGACCGCTGCAGACGGCCTGTCTGCGGTCGGACCGACGGGCCGCGAACCGCCAGTTGTGCGGCTGCGTGCAGGCAGCTGCGAACGCGACGCTTTCGGGTGGCGACCAGACCAAGGCCGTGCGGTTCTTCAAGGATCCGCACCTGGCGCAGGAGGTGCGGCAATCGGACCGCGCGTCCGACGAGGCGTTCTGGAAGCGTTACCGGAGTTTCGTCGACGTGGCGGAGCGCAGTTGCGCCTGAAGGCCGGGAAGTCCTGACGCGATCATGTCGAGGCAGCCGTCGAAGTCGCGCGTGTAATAGGGGTCGGGCACATCGGCACCGTCCAGTCCGGCCATGGTGCCAAAGAGCTTGGCCAGCGCGCCGCCCTGCATTGCCCTGAGATCGGACAGCACGGCGGCATCGAGGGCCAGCACGTGGTCGAACCGCCTGAAATCATCCGGCACGATCTGTCGCGCGCGCTGGTCCCCGAGGTGGAGGCCGCGCCGGCGCGCCGCCGCCTGCATCGGGGCATAGGGCGGCGCGCCCAGATGCCAGTCGGAGGTCCCGGCGCTGTCGATGATCCAATCGGGGCAGCGCGCCCGCAGCAGACCCTCGGCGGCGGGCGACCGGCAGATGTTTCCAAGGCAGACAAACAGAACCCGCATGGGTCCTAATACGCGACCACCTCGCCGCGCGCCATGCGCCAATGCAGCGGGATCGACGGAATGAACAGGAGCAGCCAGCCCCAGGTCAGGAACGAGACCAGCATCGCGGGCAGCCACAGGACCGCGAAGACAAGGCCGACGGTGCCGGTGATCCGCATCGCGCGGCCGGTGCTGGTCAGGCGCAGCAGGGCCAGTTCCAGAAGCTTGCCGCCGTCGAGCGGCTGCACCGGGATCAGGTTCAGGGCGAAGAGCGTGAGGTTGATCGCAGCGAACAGGTCCACGTACCAGCCGACATACCACAGCATGTCATGCCCCGTGGCGTAGTAGCCGTCGATCAGCCAGCCGCCCGCCAGCGAAGACAGGGCCCAGAGGGCGAGGTTGGCGAGGGGACCCATCGCCACCTCCAGTTCGCGTTCGCGCGGGGGGCTGGCGCGGGTGTATTCGCAAAACCCGCCACCGCCCCACAGGACGACGCGCCGCACGCCGTTGCCCTGGACCCAGGCGCCCCAGGCGTGGCCCAATTCGTGCAGCAGGATCGCGAGGGCGATGAGGCCGAAGAAGATCAGCGCATGTTGCGAGACATTCAGCCCCACGAAGATGAAGGCGAGAAACAGGAAGCTGGGCGCGATCTCAATCGGCAGGCCGCGCGGCCCGGGCAGTGTCAGGAGCGGGGTTTCGGATCTGTTGAACATCGGATCGGTCCTTGACGGGTCGCCCGACCCTGTGCCGGGGCAGGGGCGAAAATCGGGCGAGCGCAAGGAAATTTCGCGCCCGTGTGGTCAAGGTCCGCGCCGTGCGGCACAGTGGGCGCATGGAAAGGATCGTCATCCTGTCGGGTGCAGGCCTGAGCGCGGAGGCGGGCCTTGGGACGTTCCGGGACCGGGGCGGCCTGTGGTCCCGGTTCGATCTGGCGGAGGTCGCGACGCCGGAGGGTTTTGCGGCGGATCCGGTGCGGGTCCACGATTTCTACAACCAGCGACGGGCCGGAATGCTGGCCGCCGACCCGGGCGCCGCGCACAAGGCGCTGGCGCGGCTGTCGCAGCGGAAGGGCGTCACGCTGGTGACCCAGAACATCGATGACCTGCTGGAACGGGCGGGCGCGGCGGGTGTGATCCACATGCACGGCGAACTAATGCGGGCCCTCTGCCACGCCTGCGGCGCGCGGTGGGATGCGCCAGCGAAGATGGATGCCCGGGCGCCCTGTCCCGCCTGCCGCGCCCCAGCGACACGACCGGACGTCGTCTGGTTCGGAGAAATCCCCTATCACATGGAGCGGA
>JBARXR010000040.1:0-19036 GCA_049647445.1 Jannaschia sp.
GGCAAACGCCACGCCGGAGGTAAGCGCCAGTGTGGCCGCAGCCCCCATCAGTTTGGTAATCGCCTTCATCAAGTCACTCCCGTTGGACTGGTGCGGGTTCGGGCACGACAATTCGCGTCGCAGCCCCCCTGCCATTGTTGATGCACGGGATTAGGACGCAGCGGTCCGCGAAGATCAACCGGAATCGTGGTGCTTTGACGCCCGGTCAGAGGTCCCGGCGCATGGCGATGGCGTCGATGCCTTCATAATAACCGGCGCGCTTGCCCACCGTCCGCCACCCGGCACTCCCGTAGAGGGCGCGCGCGACCGCGTTGTCGGCCGACACCTCCAGAAAAGCGACCTCCGCGCCCCGCTTCCGCGCCTGCAGCCGGAATGCTTCGAGAAGCCTGCGCCCCCATCCGCACCCCTGAAACTCCGGGGCCACGGCAAGCGTCAGCAATTCCGCCTCGTCCGCGGCGATCCGTCCAAGTGCGAACCCGACCAGAGCCGCCTCCGTGTCCTCGATGCAGAAGAAACAGCGCGGATCGTCCAGTGACGACGAGAACGCCGCCTCCGACCATCGTTCCGGGCCGTCGAAGACCGCCGCATGAAGTTGCGCAAGACGGGTTGAGAGGCGCATGAGTCGACCGTCACTCCTGACCGCGATTGAGTTTACGTCCTGCGTCTGCCCGCCGGGCAAGGTTCACAGAATGACCGGTGGCAGGTCCGATGCGGGGGCGGCGTCCGCCGCGCGCAGGTAGACCGGCGCGGGACGCGGCCTGCCCGCACCGGCGCGGCGCGCCGCGATCAGGGCAATGGACACGGCGATATCGGGCGCTGACTGGACCGACCGTCCGGTTTCGGCGGACAAGGCATCGGCGGAAGGACCAGTCAGATCCCCGTGCCAGTCAGTGGGCAACGGATCCCCCGCACGGTGGACATGCAGGGCCGTGCCGCGACCTAGAATGATGTCGCCTCTTGGCGCCGGAAGGCAGACGATCACGCCCGCGCGCCCGTCCGCATAGGCGTCGATCGCAGAGACGCCTTCGGCCGGGATGCCCAAGCCGAGCGCCAGCCCCCGCCCGGCGGCCACCGCGATCCGCGTGCCCGTGAAATTTCCCGGTCCCGTGCCGACCCCGACCGCCGACAGGTCAGCGGTCTTGAGCCCGGCTTCGGCGAGAAGACCGGCGATGAGCGGCATCAGCCGCTCCGCCTGTCCCTTGGTCATCGGCTCGAACGCGCGGGCAAGAACCGTGCCGTCGGCGACAATCGCCATGGCGCAATGCGGCCCCGAGGTGTCGAAGCCGAGGACAGGGCCGATCATCTGTTCAGAGACCGACGGGACGGACTTCCAGAACTTCGGGGATGTAGTGGCGCAACAGGTTCTCGATGCCCATCTTCAGGGTCATCGTGGACGAGGGACAGCCCGCGCAGGCCCCCTTCATCTGCAGATACACAACGCCGCGTTCGAACCCGTGGAAGGTTATGTCGCCTCCGTCCTGCGCTACGGCAGGGCGCACCCGGGTGTCCAGAAGTTCGGTGATCTGTCCCACTATCGCGGCATCCGCCTCGTCATGGTTGGTCGCATGTTGTGCCTGCGCCTCGCCCTCCATCACGGCCTCGCCGGACTGGAAGTGCTCCATGATGCCGCCCAGGATCGCAGGTTTGACGTGGTCCCACTCGGTGCCGTCGTCCTTGGTCACGGTAACGAAATCATGGCCGAAAAAGACACCGGTCACGCCGCCGATGGCAAACAGGCGCCGTGCCAGGGGCGACTTTTGCCCAGCCTCCGCCGTTGGAAAATCAGCGGTGCCGGCATCCAGAACGGTTTGTCCGGGAAGGAACTTGAGCGTCGCGGGATTCGGGGTCGTTTCGGTCTGGATAAACATGGGCGCACCTCATCAGGAGTTTAGTTTCTATGTGCGCCTTGTCGGAACAATCGTCAAGAAGTTGGAACGATTCTAAATCATCGTCACAGAAAGATCCGCACCCTGTCTGACGATCGGATCGCTACGGTCACGTTGCCCGTCGTGACAAGCAGCGGATCACGCGATCCCCTCCAGCTGTTCCTTGGACAGGTCGCCCGGCACGATGGTGAACGGCACGGGCAGGGTTCCCGCCGACTTCATCAGTTGCGTCACCAGCGGGCCGGGCCCTTTCTTGTCGGCTGCGGCCCCGAGCACCAGAACGCCGATTTCCGGATCTTCGCGCACTTGCGCAAGGATCTCGTCCACCGGCTCCCCCTCGCGGATGACCAGATGTGGCTCGAGGCCGTGCTTGTCGCGCATCCATTTGGCGAAAACCTCGAAATGGGCGACGAACCTGTCCCGCGCTTCTTCCCGCATCAGGTCGCCGACCCCGATCCAGTGGTTGAACTCATCGGGCGGAATGACCGACAGAACCTCAATCCCGCCGCCCGTGTGCTCCGCGCGTAGCGCGGCGAACCGCATGGCATTCAGACACTCGCGGCTGTCATCGAGTACGACGAGAAATTTGCGCATGTGCTCTCTCCCAAGCGGCGGCTCTCAGAATGAACCGACCGACCCCGACTGTCCATGATTTCCGCCATGACTTGTGGTCAGGGACGCCGGACAAACGGCTCCTGCCGTGGAGCGGGCACGGGGGTCAAGGCCCGCAATAGGGTCGCTGCCGCCCGCGTCCCCAGAACCACTACCAGTTGAACGATCGTCAACCACAGCAGGACCAGCGTTCCCGCCGCCGCCCGGCTGAGGCGCAGCGTCGCGCGGAACACCCGCCCCTTGCCCAAGACATCAAAAGTGCGCGTCGTGCGGGGTCCCATCGCCTCCGCGACGCGGGCCAGCCTGGCTGCGTCTTCGGGGCCGTCGACAAGGCGGACGAGGCGCAGCGTCTCTGCCGTCGATGTTGCCTCGCGCACCCGGCCCAGGTCGGCAACGACCGCACCGGCCCGCTCGAGCTGCGCCACTTCCGTCACCTCGGCCAGCGTGCGGCGGTTAACAAGGTAGCCGGGCAGCGCGTCCCAGCGCACGGGCACCTTAAGGACGCGCGCCAGGCCGGGCGTCACGGTTCCCATCCGTCGCGCCAGCCGCAGAAGACCTGCGCCCGCCTTGACGGTCGCGGAAGATCCGCCACTGACGATGATCGCTGCCGTCGCCCCGAGACCGACCAGGGCCAACCCGACATCGAGCTCATCCACGTTCTCGCCCGCCGTCCAGGCCACCATCGCCCGCCGCAGGGCATTCACATCGCCAAGGGGCGACATTTCGAAGGGAACGGCGCAGGCGGCAATCTGTTTGACGGACTGGCAGCGGGCAATGTCGATCATGCAGGACCCGCAGGCGCTGGCCTGAACCAGCATCCCCGATTGCGCATCCAGCAAGGCCTGGGCCGCATCGCGATCCACGGGGTGACCCAGATCGTCGGCAAGGCCGAGCAGCATCTCCGTGCGCTCGACGTCCTCCGACAGGACGGAATCGGACAGGGCGCCTTCGATCCACTCAGGCGTGGCAACGCGCGTGACACGCCGCTCGAGGGCAAGGGTCAAATCCGCCGTCGTCCGGTCCATGAAGGGCGCGGCGAGGGGATTGGTCGACATGGCCCACCCCGTCGCTGCCAGCGTCGCCAGAAGCGGTGCCGCACGCAGCAGTCGCAGGCTCAGGCCGATAATGCCCAGTCCCAATACATCTCGCGCACCCGCCGCGTGACCGGACCGACCTGATATTGCCGGTCATCAAAGGCGACCACCGGCGTCACCTTGGTCAGGTTACCCGACAGAAAGACCTCGTCCGCATTCCGGAAATCGTCGAAGGTCAGGACAGTCTCCCGCACCGGCTGCCCGTCGCGCGACAGGTTCGCGATATGGCGCGCGCGCGTGATGCCACTCAGGAAGGTGCCGTTGGCGATGGGGGTGAAAACCTCGCCATCCCTGACCATGAACACGTTCGCCGTCGCACTCTCGGCGACGTTGCCCATCGCATCGGCCACGAGCGCATTGCCGAACCTCTTGGATTGCGCCTCCGCGAGCATCCGTGCGTTGTTCGGATAAAGACAGCCAGCCTTTGCATCGCAGACGTTGTCTTCCAGCACCGGGCGGCGAAATCGGGTCGTGGTCAGAGTGGTGGTCTTGTCGGCGGCGAACATCGGCACTTCTTCGAGGCAGATCGCGAATCCAGTCTCTTCCGCGGAGGGGACGAGGCCGAGTTCGCTGCCATGAATGCCCCAATACATCGGACGGATATAGACCGCCGCATCCGGCGCGAAGCCCTGGAGCCCCTCGAGGATGATCTCGACCATCCGCGCGGGCTCCACGGTCGGACGCAGCATCAGCGCTTCCGCCGAGCGGTTGACGCGGGAACAGTGCTTGTCGAGATCGGGCGTCACGCCCTCGAACCGCCTCGCACCGTCGAAAACCGAGGATCCCTGCCACATCCCGTGATCGGCGGCCCGCATCACGGGCACGTCGCCGTCATGCCACGTGCCATCGAACCATGTCCGTATCACCTTGCCGAATGCCATCGTGCGCCCTCCTGTTCCGCGCGACCGTATCACCCCGACGCGCCGCGTCCAGATTCCATTCTTCGATGGTCAAGGGCCCCTTGTGCCCGCGCCAACCGCCAACCAAGGTCGGTGCCATGGACCCTTATCGCTCCCTCGACGATGATGCCCGCGCCACGGCGCGAACCCTGTTGAACGGGGCTGCCTCCGGCGCGCTCGGTACCTTGCGGGATGGTGTGCCGATGGTCACCCGCGTCGGGTGCCTCTGGATGCCGGGACACGGGCTTCTGATGCTTCTGTCCGATCTTTCGGATCATGCGCGCGCACTTGCGGCTAACCCGGCCTGTTCGATCCTGCTGGGTGAGCCGGGCAGCAAGGGCGATCCGCTGACCCACCCCCGGTTGACCATTATCGGAGGCGCGGCCGCGGCTGACAAATCCGCCCTTCGCGATGCCTATCTGGCTGCGCGCCCCAAGGCGACGCTCTACTATGATTTCACCGATTTCCGCCTGGTCCGGATCGCTCCGACGGAGGCGCTGCTCAATGGTGGCTTCGGCAAGGCCTACCGTCTTGCCCCTGCGGACCTGCTCGCCCTATGACCGTCGCTCTTGTGCTCGGAGCTGCCGTTCGGCCCGACGGAACGCCGTCCCCAACGTTGCGCCTGCGGGTCGAACACGCCGTCGGGCTTTATCATGCGGGTCAGGTCCAGGCGCTCTGCATCGCGGGAGGGCAGGGGCGGTACGGTCCGCCCGAGGCGACGGTCGGCTGCGCGCTCGCCCAAGACCTCGGCGTGCCGGCCGAAGACCTGATCGCCGAGGACCGCTCCCGCAGCACGTTCGAGAACCTGATCTTCGCACGCCCGCTTCTGCGGGACCGCCCCCTCGTGATCGTCTCCAACCGGTGGCACCTGCCGCGTGCGGCGCTGGTGGCCCGTATCCTGAAAATGCCCGCGCGAACGTCCGGTCCACGCGGGCAGATGCCTTGGCCCGGCACCCTGCGGGCAGTCCTTCGCGAGGCGCTTCTGATGCCCAGAACCGCCCTGCGCGCCGTCAGGTGGGTGCGTCGCAACGGGCCGTAACGAACACCTTGCCCTTCGCTGCCTGCGACCACGTCAGGCGCACCGATTGATTTTCAGAGCCTGTCCTTGGCGTGGCATAGGGAAGATCCCACACGGTGGCGTTGCTGGCGTTGGTGATCCGCCCCTCGGGAATGACCGATTGCACGACCCGTGCCTGGCCCCCGAACGGCAGGTAATCGGTCAGGTCCGCGTCCCAGCTGGTCTGTGCCGACCCTTGTGTCAGGGGGACGGTGATCGGGTTCTGGGTCTGGTTCGTCACCGCGTGGAAGGTGTTGGAGTGAACCGCGACATCGACGAACCGGGATCTGTCGAGATCGGCAAAGCTCGTATCGACTGCATCCACGCGCGTCAGCGCCTGTCCCTTGATCGTCTTGAAGTTGTTCCCGGTCATCACGAAGCCGTTTATGAAATGGCCCGATCCGTAGGGTTTGATCTGCACCGGCCGGTACGAATTCGGCACGCCGGACGAAAAGATGATGTTTCCGACGATCTGCAGGCCCCCGAAAGACAGCTCGTTGCTGAAATCGGGCTCGGGGTCATGCTCGTTTGTCCACTGGATATAGCAGTTGTCCACATAGTTTCCGATGAACACGGATTTCGCCTGCGCCTCCGCGAAAACGATGCCCGCCGAACGCTGTCCCAGCGTCTCGTTGTCACCCTGAAAGAAATGGTTCCCGGTGATGATGTGTCCCGACCCGCTCAGCACGCAGAAATGAAGGAACTTGTTGGCACGGTTGTTCCGGATCTTCGTGTCGTTTGCGTTCACGTTGAAGCCGATCGTCACCCTGTCCTGCACGCGCTCGATGTTCTCGTTCGACAGGAACTGGCAGCGGTCGATCAGCATTCCCTGACAGCCGGTGCCATGACTCGTGATCCCGCGGTCCCTCGGGCCGGTCAGGAAGCAGTCCTTGACGTGAAAGATAAGGCCGTTCGCTGGCAGCAGGATCCCGGAACACTGGCCCGCCATCAGGATTTCGATGTCCTGCAGGCTGAAGCGCTGGAGGTTTGCGAAACCGCTGAAGTCCAGCGCATATTTGAACCGCTTGAACGTGTACGTCTGCGACGCCGGTGGACCGTATAGCGGCACCGACAGATGGACGGTCTGGTTCGCCACGTCTACCGAGTTCACGTAGACTTCCCGACCGACACCCGCGTTCGCCGTGACCAGCGATCCGACCGGGATGTTGGCGATGTTGGCGAGGCCCGTGATCCGCGTCGGTTGGGCGTCGCTGAACGTTCCGCTGGCGGTGACCACCGTGGTCTCGAAGGCCGGGCCGCCGTTGACATCGATCTGCCCGTTCCGGATCTTGCGCTGGTTGGCGTAGGTATCCTTGTCGTTGACGGCGGCCTGCACATCCAGCGGCTGGGTCAGTTGCACGCGTCGCCCCATCATGTCGAGCGTGTCATGGTCGGTGAAGTTGAACAGCGCCTGGATGGCCTTGCGGAACCCCTCCTCTTCGTTCCCGAATGCGTCGATATAGGAATTCAGCTCGAAGTTCTGCACGAGGCTCAGACGCTTCGAGACCGGGATCGTCACCGTCCCCTCGAACCGTACCCGCGAATTGAACGTGACGTGATCGGTCAGGCGATAGGTGCCCTTCGATACCAGCAACTCCCGCCCGTTTGCGGCCGCGTCGGCTGCGGTGAAGGCCGCGGTGTCGTCCGCAATCCCGTCACCCACCGCCCCGAAATCGCGCACGTCCACCCAGTCCATCATGGTGCGCAGATAGGCGCCGGTGACATCCTCGACCTCGATATCGTCGATCCGGACGATGCCGCCGTTCGGCCCGGTCAGGTCAAGCCCGACATAGGCATGGGCGACCGAGGTGTTCCATGCCAGGCCGACGCCGCCCCGGCTGCCGGTGCCAACGATGGCACTGACCGTCTCGACCCGTCCGTAGGCCGTCAACTGAACCGAAGATCCCGTCTGAGGCAGGCCGGGGACGATCTGACCATTCGATCCGATAGGGGCAGCGGCGATGCGCACGGCCGGCAGGTTGCCCGAAATCGCCTTCACCCGGGCCGTGATCCGCAGATAGCACCCCGTCAACAGCGGCGTCGCCCCCATCGAGCGCAGCTTCTGCGTGCCTTGGGTCTTGAGCATCTCGAGACAGGACGAGAAATCCTGATCCGCCGGAACGACGATGGCATTCCCGGACGTCGCATAGGTGTCCGATCCGGGCAGACCGTCCTGCCGCGACCAGACGTTCAGCCCGTTCTCGAAAAGGGGTGGGTTGAATACGATGCCGTCGGTGATCGCTTTGTTCATGTCCGAATTTCCTTCGCAGGTGGGCCAAACGAAAAAAGACCGCCCCAGCGGCCTGTGGCCGGGGCGGTCTCATGTCTGTGAGTGACGCCGGGACAGGCCCGGATCGATACATCAGTCTTCGGGCCGAGCGATTAACGAAACGTTAATGCGTCCCGCCAATCGCGTACCTCAGACCCCGACTTCGGGCGCCGTCAGAAGCTGCACGCCCCCTATTTTCCAGCCGTCGGCGGTCTCCACCATCAGATAGGCCAGCTTGTGCAATCGACCATCCCCGTCCGTCACCAGGATCTCCTGCATCCACCCCAGTTCCATCTTGCGGGCGGACAGGAACTCGACGCTCTCCGGCCGCCAGACCATCGGATAGCCTTGCTCGACCATACGTCCGAAATTCTCGGGCGTGCGGAACATCGACTGAATGCCGGGCGTCGCGTAGCCGAAGGCCGTGCTTACGTCGTCCGCGCGAAAGGCCTGAATCTGGCCACCGATCACGCCCTCGAACTGGTCTTGCTGCGCACCCGCCAATGTGGCCCACACCATCAGGGCCATCGCACTTATCAATCCCTTCATGTCCAATCCTCCTGTGCTGGCTTCGAACTTAGCCGAACACAGGCACGGATCAACGCGACATTTAGTTTCGTACAAGGTCCCCGGCCAGCGCCGCAGCGATCAGGTCAGCCGTTTCCGTCACACCGTAAAGCGCGATGAATCCTCCAAAGCGCGGCCCCTGATCCGCGCCTAACAACACCTGGTACAAAGCCATGAACCAGTCGCGCATCGGGTCGAACCGGTCGCGTCCAACGTCATAGACGGCCCCCTGCAAGGCCTCGTCGTCGACCGGACCCGCCCAGGTCAGCAGCCGGTTCCGCAAGGCCTCCAACGCCTCGCGCTCCAGATCGGTCGGCAGACGATAGACCTTTGTCGGTTTCACGAAGTCGTTGAAATACCGCACCGCCCCGGCAGCCGCCGCATCCATCTGCGGATTACCCACGGGCGTGGCGTCGGGTGCATAGCGTCTGATAAAGCCCCACAGGACGTCCTTGTCCTCGGCTCCCGAGACACTTGCGATGTTCAACAGCATCGAGAAGGGCACCACCATGTCCGACGCGGGCACATCGCCCGCATGGATATGGAACACCGGATTGGCCGCTTGCTGTGTCGCGTCCTGATCCGGATAGGCGCGCAGCTGCTGGTGGTATTCATCCACGGCCTTCGGGATCACGTCGAAATGCATTCGCTTGGCGGTCTTGGGCTTGGCGAACATGAAATACGACAGCGATTCCGTCGCGGCATAGGTCAGCCATTCATCGATCGACAGGCCATTGCCCTTGGACTTCGAAATCTTCTCGCCGTTGGCGTCGAGGAACAATTCATAGGTGAAATTCTCCGGTGCCGTCCCGCCGAGCGCGCGGCAAATCCCGCCGTAGACCGGCGTATTCGCCGCATGGTCCTTGCCGTACATCTCGAAATCCACGCCAAGGGCCGCCCAACGTGCCCCGAAATCGGGCTTCCACTGCAACTTCACGTTGCCGCCCGTCACCGGCAGCGTCCACTCGCGCCCGTCCTCATCATCGAACGTGACCGTGGCCTCGACCCCGTCCACATGCTTGATCGGGACATAGAGTACGCGACCCGTCTCCGGATGGATCGGCAGGAACACGGAATATGTCTGACGGCGCTCGTCGCGCAACGTCTTGAGCATGATGTCCATCAGTTTCGCGTATCGCTCCGCCGCCAGCCGAAGCGTGTCGTCGAACGCCCCCGAGCGGTAGCACGCCGTGGCCGAAATGCACTCGTACTCGAACCCGAATGTGTCGAGGAACCGACGCAGCATGGCGTTGTTGTGCCCGCCGAAACTGTCGTGGGTGCCGAACGGATCGGGCACGGCAGTCAGCGGCATCTGCAGAAACGCCCGCAGCGCCGCTGGGTCCGGCACATTCTCCGGCACCTTCCGCATTCCGTCCAGGTCATCCGAGAAACAGATCAACCGTGTTGGAATGTCGGAAATCACCTCGAAGGCGCGCCGGATCATCGTCGTGCGCGCGACTTCCCCGAAGGTGCCGATGTGCGGCAATCCGCTCGGCCCATAGCCGGTTTCGAACAGGACATGATCCTTGCCGGATCCCTCCACCCGTTTCAGCAGACGGCGCGCCTCCTCGAATGGCCAGGCCTTCGATGTCAGTGCGGCGTCGCGCAGGGTGCTCATTGGATATCCTCGGGGATGTTGCGGAAACCGCTGCTCCCTATTGCGGCATGCAGGCACCGTCAATAAATCATCCCGAAAGGAGCCTTACATGCAAGACACCGCCTTCTCTGCGCAGGATGCGCTGGTTGCAATCATGATCACGGTCTCGGCATCCGACGCGACCATCCGCACGTCGGAACTTCTGACCATACAGGCCATCGTCAACCACCTGCCGATCTTCGCGGGGTATGACGAGGATCGGATGGAGCAGGTTGCCCAGACGATCTTCGACCTGCTCGAGGACGAGGACGGGCTCGACGCCATCTACGGTCTGGTCCGCGGAGCGCTTCCCTCCACGCATCACGAGACGGCTTACGCGCTGGCCTGCGATGTGGCTGCTGCCGACGGAAACGTCCTTCAGACAGAGCTGCAGCTGCTGCGCGACCTGCGGTACGAGTTGGACATCGATCCCTTGCACGCCGCCGCCATCGAACGCGGCGCACGTGCGCGTCACCTGGCGCTGTGACGGACGCCGCGCCGCTTGCGGCCGGATCGCGACCGGCGTGCAGGCGCGCGCATCCTACTTGCCCCGCGTCGAAAGCGTGTCCTGCGGCTCCGGCATCTTGATCGGCGGCATGATGTCGGTGAAGGTCGGGAAGCCCATGGCGCCAGCGCCGGTGGCAAGGGTCATCGTGATCAGGATGGCGGACGTGAAACGCTTCAGCATCGGTTTTCTCCGGGTTTGGAATGGCCCGGTCCTTGCCGGGAGCCTCTCCTAGATCAGCCCTTTCCAAGGATTGGAAAATCCCTCGAAACGCCGAACTGCTCTGCGTTTCCGCAGAGCTCTTCCCCTATCGCGCGCGCGCGAAACGAGGGATAGATCGACTATGAACCTCTGGTCTGACATCGCAGTCTTCCTTGCCGTCATGCGCCACGGCTCCGCCGCCGCCGCGGCGCGCCGTCTCGGCACCAATCAGACCACGGTAAGCCGCCGGATCGAGCGGTTGGAGGCTTCGCTCTCCCTCAGGCTGTTCGAACCCGGCCCCCGTGGCGCAGAGCCGACGGATGCTGCGCGCCGTCTGTTGCCCGACGCCGAGGCTATCGCGCTGGCCGCCGACACCTTTGATACCCACGCGAAGACGATCGCCCGCCGTTTGACGGGCACCATTCGCCTGACCGCCAACCCGACAGCCATTCGCTATGCCGGCGGCCTGATCCGACAATTCCAGGCCGCCCATCCCGGGACCGACTTCACCCTGAACACCGAACTGCGCACCCTGTCACTGGAGGATGGCGAGGCCGACGTGGCGTTGCGCCCCGGGGTCCGGCTGACCGGAGACACGCTCGTCGCCCGCAAGCTCTTCGACCATCCCTGGGGCTTTTACGGATCCGAGACATACCTCGCGGAGCGGGGGACGCCGACCAGTTTTGCCGACCTCGCGGACCACAGCCTTGTCTGCCTCACCGGCGAATATTCCGGCATCGAGCCGATTCCGACCGCGCAGGGCCGCCTGCCCGCCCATGACCACCGAATCCATATCGAGTCGATCTACGGCGTCATCGGCCTGTTGCGCGCCAATGAAGGCATCGGTTTTCTTCCACGTGCCGAGGGCGACGTGGAGCCTGGCCTCAGATTCTGCTTTTCGGAGCCGGACCTCGTCCAGGGACTTTGGGTCGTCACATCCCGCGACGGCCATGCCGACCCCCTCATCCGGGCGTTCATGGCCTTTTGCGGTCAGGCCTTGCCGGGCTTGCGGCGATCCCTGCCGGTGGAATGGTGCGTCTGAGAGGGCGCGGCTGCAAACCCGATTTCCAGCCCCGAGGCCTTTGCGATCTGTCCAATTCCTCGACAAACCGGGGAAAGAACAGGCATGCCGCACGGGTTTTGCCCGCGCGCGGGCCCGAAAGGTTGTCTGTGTGCAGACGCTCGCTACCTCAAGGCTCATCGGAAAAGACGAAGGGATGGCATGGAACCCCTCCAAGAGGTCGAAAAGGTCGTGCGCGACGTCGAAGAGGCGATGGGCCTGTTCGAAAGCCTCGTTCCTCCCCCGATCTGGCCTTGGCTGATTGTAAGCCTCGGCCTCGCCTTCGCGATTTGCCTGCATGCGGTCCTGTGGAAGCCGCTGCGCCGCATCTGCCAGGGCCGCGAAGGTTTGGTCTATTCCGTGATCCCGCGCCTGCGCCGTCCCAGCCGGCTGTTCGTGCTGATGCTCGTCGGCCTGTTCCTCGTGAATGTCGCGGGCCTGCCCGACGCCTGGTCCATGGGGCTGACGCAGGCGGCCACGGCCACCCTGATGGTCGTGATCGGCTGGATCGCGATCGTGGGTCTCGACACGGCCTGCACCCGCTTCCTTGGAAAGCTTCCGGGGGATGCCGAGGAAAATCTCGCCACCCGAAAGCAGGCCACGCAGGTCCGCATGATCCAGCGGCTCGGGCGCATGGTGATCGTCATGTTGACCCTCGGGCTGGTTCTGTCCAGCTTCGAGGCGGTGCGCCAGTTCGGCGTCAGTCTTTTTGCCTCGGCGGGCGCCGCCGGTCTCGTGCTGGGGTTCGCCGCCCGACCGGTCCTCGCAAACCTGATCGCGGGGATCCAGATCGCCCTGACCCAACCGATCCGTCTGGACGACGTCGTCATCGTCGAGGGTGAGTGGGGCTGGATCGAGGAAATCGCGTCGACCTATGTCGTCGTGCGGATCTGGGACTGGCGACGCCTTGTCGTCCCGCTCAGCTACTTCATCGAAAAGCCCTTCGAAAACTGGTCGCGCGAAAGCGGGTCCATCATCGGCGCGGTGACATGGAACCTCGACTACACGGCGCCGATTCCCGAAATCCGATCAAAGCTCGAAGAGATCGTCGCCGGGTCGCGCCGCTGGGACAGAAAAGTCGTGAACCTTCAGGTGACCGAAACCGACCGCGACAGCGTGACGATCCGTGCCCTCATGAGTGCGCGCAGCTCCCCGATCGCCTGGGAGCTGCGCTGCGAGGTCCGTGAAGCCATGCTCGACTGGTTGCAGCGCGAACACCCTGCCGCCCTCCCCCGTCACCGCACGGAGCTTCGTATGCCCGTGTCCTCGGACGCGGAGAACATGGACGACCGTCGCGCCGATGGCGCGATGCTGTTCCGGGCCGGCTGAGGCGCTGCCCGCGTCTGGCGTCTAACGAACCATCCCGACGATGTCGTAGGTCCGCTCGAGAATGGGCACCGTGATCTCCCGCGCTCGCTCCGCGCCGCGCCTCAGGATCCGGTCGATTTCGCCTGTGTCCTGCATCAGCCGCGACATCTCCGCGCTGATCGGGGCCAGTTTCGCGACCGCCAGATCCGCGAGATCCTGCTTGAAGGACCCGAACATCTTGCCTTCGCTTGCCGCCAGAACATCCGCCACCGACGTCTCCGACAGCGCGGCGTAGATGTTCACGAGGTTGCGCGCGTCTGGCCGCCCCTCCAACCCGTCGACATGGCCCGGCAGCGGCTCGGGGTCGGTCTTGGCCTTCCTGAATTTCTTGGCAATCGCATCCGCGTCGTCCGTCAGGTTGATCCGGCTCGCATCCACCGGATCGGACTTCGACATCTTCTTCGTCCCGTCCCGCAGCGACATCACCCGCGTCGCCGCGCCCTCGATCACCGGCTCCGTCATTGGAAAGAAATCGACGCCATAGTCGTGGTTGAATTTCGCCGCGATATCCCGCGTCAGTTCAAGGTGCTGCTTCTGATCCTCGCCCACGGGAACATGCGTCGTGTGGTACAGCAAAATGTCCGCCGCCATCAGCGCAGGATAGGCGAACAGCCCGAGCGAGGCGGCTTCGGCATCCTTGCCGGCCTTGTCCTTCCACTGGGTCATCCGACCCATCCAGCCCATCCGCGCCACGCAATTGAAGATCCAGCCAAGCTGCGCATGTTCCGGCACCTGGCTCTGGTTGATCAGGATGGATTTTTCCGGGTCGATCCCCGAGGCGATAAACCCCGCGCAAAGCTCCCGGGTGTTCATGCGCAAGGTGTCCGGCTCCAGACGTTTTGCGGTGATCGCATGCAAGTCGACCATGCAATAGACCGTCTCATGCGTGCCCGCATCCTGCATCGTCACGAATTTCTTGATCGCCCCCAGATAGTTGCCGAGCGTCAGGCCGCCCGACGGCTGGATGCCGGAAAATACGCGCGGGGTGAACGAAGTCTCTGCCATGGTCTCTCTCCGGGTCTGGCACAGGGTCTGGCGCTGCGCCGATGCATCGCTTAGCCACCGGGGCCGAGACCGTCAACAAAGGCCCGCGCCATGCAAGACCCCAGACAGCAAAGCCCGTTTAACGTTCTGCCACCGGTCATCGTCGCCATGGCGGTCCTGATCGGCGGGATCGAGGTGATGTTCCAACTGGGCGAGGCAGGCATCATCGGCGGGCGCGAGGCCGTCGGCTGGCGGTTGACCGCGATCCGGGACTGGGCGGTGATCGACCCCGTCTATCGCTGGATGCTCGCGAATGGACAATTCCCGCCCGCAGAGGTCGCACGCCTGCTGACCTATCCCCTGCTTCACGGCAATTTCACCCACGCCGGTTTCGTCCTGGTCTTCATCCTCGCCCTCGGAAATGTCACCGCGCCGTTCTATCCGACGTGGCGGCTTCCGGTGATCTTCTTCGGGGCGTCCATCGTCGCGGCACTTGTCTATCTCGTGGTTTTCTCGACGGACCGGCCGCTCTTTGGCGGATATCCCGGGGCCTATGCTCTCATCGGTGTGTTCACCTATCTCACCACGCTCGGCCTGACCCGCGCCGATCCGTCCCGTGCGTTTCTGCTGATCGGGTTCCTTCTGGCGATCCAGCCCGTATTCGGCCTCGTCTCGGGCGCCGGTTTGTCGTGGGTGCCGGACTGGGTCGCCGATCTGTCGGGGTTCGCCGCGGGCTATGCCCTCGCAGTCCTGCTGTTCCCCGGCGGACTTGCGCGCCTGCGCGACCGGATGCGGCAACGCTAACGTCTCAGGGCCCCACGCATTTCCGCAAGCCGCACGGCCCCGAGGGCCTGCGCAAGGCCGAAATAGCCGACGATGCCCGACAGGACGAGGATCAGCAGCGCCAGTCCGCGCCACGCACCGCCGAACATCGGCCCAAGCGCCACCACAATCGCCCAGAGCAGGAGACCCATTCCCAACGAGGCCGCGATGATCCGCCAGACCCGTGTCCGTGCCCGCGCATCGAGGCGCGCGACCTCTCCCATCTGCCGCACGCCGCGCAACAGAAGGAACACCATCGCCCAGGCCGCCAGCGTCGTCCCGAAGGCGGCGGCGGCAAAGCCGATGACAGGGGCCAGCCCGATGGCCACGCCCGCATTCACGACCAGCGAGACCACGGCGTATTTCAGCGGACGGCGCGTGTCCTCCCGCGCAAAATAGAGCGGTTGCAACACCTTCTGCAGCACGAAGGCAGGCAGGCCGAGGGCATAGATCATCAGGGCCACCGCCGTCGCCGCGGTGTCGTCCGGCCCGAACGCGCCCCGCTCGAACAGCACCGACACCAGCGCCGTGGGCACCACGAGAAGGGCCACCGCGGACGGGACGGTCAGCAGCAGCGAAAACTCCGTCGCGCGTGAATAGGCGTCGCGTTGCCCGAGGGTGTCACCCGCGCGCACCCTTCGGCTCAGGTCCGGCAGCAGGACCACACCGATCGCGATGCCGACAACGCCGAGGGGAAGCTGATACAGTCGGTCCGCATAGTTCAGCCAGGCCACTGCGCCATCGAAGTAGGAGGCCACCTGCCGGCCCACCAGCAGGTTCACCTGCACCACGCCCCCGGCCAGCGCGGCGGGCGCCGCGATCATCAGCAACCGTTTCAAATCCTTCGTCATTCGCGGCCTGTGGCGAGGCAGCAACCGGTGACCCGCGCGCGCCGCCGCCCACCAGACAAGGCCCAGTTGCACCGCCCCGCCCAAGGGGACCGACCACACCAGCGCCTGCGCGACGACGCCGGTGTGCGACGGTGCGTCGAGCCAGGCCATAAGGTCGCCGGGAAAGGCGGCCGCCAGTCCCATGGCGGCGATGAAGACGACGTTGAGGAGGGCCGGTGCGGCAGCGGCTGCGAGAAACCGGTTGTTGGAATTGAGGACGCCGGAGACCAAAGCCGCCAGTGAAATCAGAAGGATATAGGGAAACGCGATGCGCCCGTACCCGACTGCCAACGTGAACCTTTCGTCGTCGGCGAAGCCCGAGGCCATGGCGAGGACGAGGGCGGGCATCACGAGGATGCCGACGACGGTGAACAGCGTCAGGATGACCACCATTCCGGCGACCGCGTCGCGGGCGAAGGCGTCCGCATCCTCGCCCTCCGCCTCCAGCTTCTTGGCGTAGAGGGGGACGAACGCCATGTTGAACGCGCCCTCCGCAAAGAAGCGGCGGAACATGTTAGGCAATGAAAACGCTACGAAAAACGCCTCCGCCGCAGCCCCCGTGCCGAGAAACCGCGCGATCAGGATGTCGCGCACGAACCCCAGAACGCGGGACAGCAGGGTCCAGCCGCCTACGGTCAGGAAGCCACGGATCAGGCGGGGGGCGGGGCGTGTCATGCGGCCCGATTAGAGGGTTTCCGGGCAGGGGGGAACAGGGATGATCTTGGGGGTGATCCATGGGTGATCTAGGGGTGATCTACGTCATACCTAAAAAATGCACAGACTTGGGTGAGATCTTGGGAATTGGTGCGAACGGCGGGTTTCGCCCAGCCTACGGGTTGCATTCGTGAAGCCTGATGTTTGGAGGGAAGCTTTGCAAGAGCGTCCGGGCGGGAAGCGGTCGTTTGCTGTTCCCGGCACAAGATCTCCTGTGTGGGACAAAGTGCGAGTTTGCTGCGGTTGCGCCAACGGCCGCATTCAGCAGCATTCCAGGAATGGTGGATTTCGCCGGTGACAGAAACTGTTAACCAATCTGTTGCGTGGACTTGCCGATGAGATATGCGCGAACGGCCACATCCTCCGTCAAGCCTATGGCCCGCCGGAAGGCCATCGCGGTGGCTTGCGGGTCGGCGCCCAGCTGCTGCATCATTTGCGCCTTGATCGCCCAGAACGGCTGGTAGTCCCTTGTCATCGCTTCGGGCAGCTGCGCCAGTTCATGAAGGCCCGCTTCAGGGCCATGCACTTCGGCCGTGGCTGCAGCCAGCCCCACCAGATTGCCGATCGTTGGGGCCTTCTGCGCCAATAGCCCATGCAACTTCCACGTCGGCTGGCGAAAATCCGCTCCCGTCCAGCGCGATTGTACCAGCACCGACTGGATCGCCGCCTCCAACTGGAAGCGCCCTGGCTGCTTGAGCCCGCCGGCCGTCCGCAGGGTTTCCTCAGCCTCGCGCGCCATCGGCAGATCCCAGAGCGCCGTATCCTGCTCGGCCAGCGGCACATAGCGCCCTTCCACCCGTCGCGCGGCGCTGCGGCTTTCGCAAAACAGCATCAGCGCCAGAAGACCCAGGGCCTCGGCGTCTTCTGGCAGCAGCTCCACCAGCACCCGCGCCAGCCAGATCGCCTCTTCGGTCAGACCCTTGCGCGTCAGGTCGTCGCTGCCCGTGCTGTCCCATCCCAGCCCATAGGCGGCATAGATGGCTTCGAGCACATTGCCCATGCGCTCGCCCAGCTCGTCTTCCTCTGGCACCTCGAAGGCAATCCCCGTGTCCTTGATGCGCGCCTTGGCCCGGCCCAACCGCCGTCCCATCGTGTCGGGCGAAACAAGGAACGAAGAGGCGATGCGCTCGGCCGTCAGCCCCAACACGGTTTGCAGCATCAGTGGCGTTCGCGCGGCAGCATCGATTGCCGGGTGGCCGCACACAAACATCAGCTCCAGCCGCTTGTCGGCAATTGTCGCCGTGTCCTCGGTTTCGGTCGGCAACAGCACCAGGAGGCTGCTGGTCGTTTGTTTGCTTGTTTTCCGCGCCCGCGCGCCATCGCGCAGCCGGTTTCGTGCCGTCACCATCAGCCAGGCATCTGGGTTATCCGGCACGCCTTTCGTGGGCCAGACGTCGAGCGCTCGGGCAAAGGCCTCCGCGAGCGCATCTTCAGCCGCCGCCACGTCGCGCCATGCTCGCGCGAGATATGCGAGGAGGCGCCCATAGGAGGTGCGGGCAGCGTTCTCCGCCGCCCGCCGCCCGTGGTCTTGAAGGTTGCCGTCCACCTTTTAGTTCTGGCCTGAAAGGTCCAGCACGGGGCGCACTTCGACAGCCCCGTAGGTGGCCGCTGGGCAGCGCGCCGCCCAAGACAGCGCCGCATCGAGGTCCGGGACCTCGATCACGACATAACCGGCCAGCTGTTCCTTGGTCGCCGCCACTGGTCCGTCCTGCACCAGGCGCTTGCCGTCGTCGAGCCGTACCGAGGTTGCCGCCGAAGGGGGCAGGAGCGCGTCGCCACCGACGACGATGCCTGACGGGTACAGCGCACCCATATAGGCGTTCCAGGCGTCCCAATAGGGTCCGGTACGGTCGGCGGTATCACGCTGTGCGGCGACATTGGCTTCGTTCTCATAAAACATCATCATGTATTTCATTTCGTTGTTCCTTTCCGTGGTTGCCGAGGCGGATCATCCGGCTCCGCAACACTGACGCGGCTAGAGCTGCCATTCGGACAAAGCCCAGAACATTTTTCTGAAAAAAAGAAGCCACGTCGAAATGAGCGCTTATCCAAACAAGAGGCTGGGGCATGGAGAGCGGTCATTCATGAGCGGCGCAGCATCCGTGATTACGGGCTGGAAGGAGACGTTGGCTAGTATCGATGAGTCTGCAGCCATGTCCTCTCCCGCTACCCTTAAATAATCTCATCCTCATCGAACAGCGGATCGTCCGCCATCTGCGCGGTCGAGCCGTCCATCACCGTCTCCGCCCGCGCCACGGACGCCAC
This sequence comes from Jannaschia sp., assembly GCA_049647445.1. Lineage (GTDB taxonomy): Bacteria > Pseudomonadota > Alphaproteobacteria > Rhodobacterales > Rhodobacteraceae > Jannaschia. The sequence continues at coordinate 18,830 of JBARXR010000040.1, forward strand.
GCGCGCCAGGTGGAACACCGCGTCGCCCTCGTTCACCACGGGCATGACGGCGCGGCCGACGATGATGCCGTCGAAGGGCGCGGTGATCTCTCGCTCCTCGCGGCCGAAGGGGTCGGAGACGGCGGCGAGGACGGTGCCTGCCGCCACCACGTCTCCGTCGGCCCGGTAGGTGCGCAGCAGGCCGCCCGAGGGCGCGCGGAGCCATTT
>JBARXR010000041.1:0-2071 GCA_049647445.1 Jannaschia sp.
CTCATGGCGGCGGCGGGCGAGGATCAGGGCGATGTGCTGCTGGCGCGGCTGACCGAGGATCTCGAGTCGGTGGAACGGAACCTGACCGAGGGGCTTGACGGCGTCGATGTGACGGCGATCCGCGCCCAGACGCATATTCTGCTGTCCCTGTCCGGGGCCGTCGGGGCCTTGCCGACACAGGAGGCCGCGCGCTACCTGAACCAGTTGGCCCGCAAGGGGGATGCCGAGGCGACGCTGGCCGCGGGCAAGGTCTGTCTGGGACGGCTGGCCGCCCTGCGCGAAGAACTCGGGCGCATGGTCGGCCGGGGCTGAGGCCGGGCGTCAGACGGGCTGAAGGGGGGCCGCAGCGACGCTGTCGACAAGCACCGTCTCGACCTCGGCGCCGGTCTCCAGCGTCCGGTGCACGGGGCAGCGATCCGCGATTTCCAGGAGGCGCGCCCTCTGCTCGGCGTCGAGCGGCCCCTTGATCGTGATCTCGCGCCGGAATCTGTCGATGCGCTCGGAGGCGGACGGCGCGTCCTGCGCGTGCATCCTGTCATGTGTGACATCGACGGAGACATGCTCCAGCGGCCATTTCTTGCGCCGCGCATACATGCGCAACGTCATCGACGTGCAGGCGCCAAGTGCGGCGGCGAGAAACTGATAGGGCGACATGCCCATGTTGGTCCCGCCATAGGCCACCGGTTCGTCCGCGCGGGCGTGATGTATGCCGCCGGCGACGATGTCCTGCGCATAGCCCTGCGGACCGGACTCCGACACGCGGGTAACGCCTTCCGGCGCCCCGATCGGCGGGGCGGGGCGGGTCACCTCCACATAGCGCGTCACCCAGGCCCCGATCACATCGGCGGCATACTCCGCATCGCGGCTGCGGGTGATCAGGTGGTCGGCATCGTCCAGCGTGACAAAGCTTTTGGGATGCTTCGCCGCGGAGAAGATCCGGGTGGCGTTGTCGATCCCCACCGTCGTATCGCGGGGCGCATGTAGCACCAGAAGGGCGGCCCGGAGTCCGGAGATCGCAGGTTCGAGGTTCTGCGCCGCGATGTCGGCCACGAACCCGCGTCCGATGCGCAGCGTTTGCGGCCCGAGCTGGACCTCGGCCACGCCCTCGCGCCCGATCTTTTCGAGGGCGCCGTCGAAATTATGGGTGACATGGCCGGGGTCGAACGGCGCCGCGATGGTGACGACGGCCTTGATGGATTTGATCCCGCCCGCCGCGCAGAGGGCCGCCGCACCCCCCAGCGAATGGCCGATCAGGATGGACGGGGCCATGCCGCGCGCGGCCAGTGCCTCGGCGGCACAGACCAGATCGGCGACGTTGGACGTGAAGGACGTGTTCTCGAACTCGCCCTCCGAATGGCCGAGGCCGGTGAAATCGAACCGCAGGACCGCGATCCCCATGCCGGACAGGCGGGCGGAGATGCGACGGGCTGCGGGGATGTCCTTGCCGCAGGTAAAGCAGTGGGCCATCAGGGCCGTTGCGCCGACGGTCCCCTCCGGAAGGTCGAGACGCGCCGCAAGCTGGCCGCCATCGTGGCCCGTGAAGGTAAAGCGTTCGGTGGGCATCTGGGATCCTTTCGATTGATCCCAGAGTGGGCGTCCGGTGCCGTTCCCCGCAAGGACCCGGTCGCCCGCGTCACGCAGGAGTGAGCGGACGCGATCAGACGTGGGCCAAATCAGGTATGTTTGGCGCGATCATGCACAGTTCGCCCTGCGCCGACGGCCAGAAGACGACGGCAATGGCACTTGCGCCACTGACGCGCACGACACGCAACGGAATCGATCCCCCTCAGCGGCGTGCGCGCGAGACGTGTCGAGATGACCCCTCACGCGGTCCGGCGGCGGGGTCGATCGCCCGGCGCGGCCTGTCAGATCACGGGCTTCTTCTGCAAGAGCGGCATGAGGGCCGCCATTTCGGGCCCGCTGGTCGTTCCGGTCATGGCAAGACGCAGGGGTTTGAAAAGCGCGGCGCCCTTGCGCCCCGAGGCCTCCTTGACGGCAGCGGTCCAGGTGCCCCAGGTCTCGGGCGTGAACGGCGGATCCGGCAGCATCGCGACGGCGTCGCGCACGAAAG
>JBARXR010000042.1:0-7725 GCA_049647445.1 Jannaschia sp.
AGGGTCGGCCGCTGTGCAAGAACCGACCCGTCGATGGGCGAAATACACGTGATGGTCATCCGTTCATGCCCTTTCGAACCCGCGTGCGATTTCCCAATCGGTCACGACGCGGTCAAATTCTTCCTGCTCCCATTCGGCGGCGCGGGTGTAGTGGTCGACCACATCGTCGCCCATCGCCGCCCGCAGGACGTCCGAGGACCGGAGGGTCTCGGTGGATCTGCGGAGGGTCTGCGGGATGTCGTGCGCCTTGGCGTCCGCATAGACGTCGCCCGTCGTCGGCGGTGCGAGGTCCATCTTGTCCTCGATCCCCTTTATCCCGGCGGCCAGCATCGCGGCCTGCGCCAGATAGGGGTTCAGGTCCGAACCGCCGATCCGGCATTCCACGCGCACGCCCTTGGTCCCTACGCCACACAGGCGGAAGCCAGCGGTGCGGTTGTCGACGGACCAGACGGTCTTCGTCGGCGCGAACGTGCCCTTCGAGAACCGCTTGTAGCTGTTGACGTAGGGCGCCAGAAAATAGGTGTAATCAGGCGAATAGGCGATCAGGCCCGCCATGTAGTGCCGCATCAGGTCGGACATGCCCAGATCGTCCGCCGCGTCGAAGAACGCGGGCGCGCCGTCTTTCCACAACGACTGGTGCACATGGCTGGAGGAGCCGACGCGGCTGTGATGCCATTTGGGCAGGAAGGTCGCGGCGCGGCCATGCTGCCAGGCTATTTCCTTGATGGCATGCTTGGCGATGGAATGGTGATCGGCGCAGTCGAGGGCGGGGGCATAGCGGATGTTCAACTCGCCCTGACCGGCCTCCGCCTCGCCCTTCGTGTTCTCGACCGGCAGGCCGGCGGCGAACAGGTGGTTCCGGATCGGGCGCAGCACGCCCTCTTCCTGGGTGGTCTGGAAAATATGGTAGTCTTCGTTGTAGCCGCTGATCGGCTGCAAATCGCGAAAGCCGGACTTGCGAATGTCGTCGAGGCTTTTCTCGAACAGGAAAAACTCCAGTTCGGTCGCCATCATCGCGTCGAACCCCAAGGCTTCAAGACGCGCGATCTGCTTTTTGAGGACGGCGCGCGGCGAATGCGGCACCGGTTCATGGGTATGGTGGTCCAGCACATCGCACAGCACCATCGCGGTGCCCTCGAGCCACGGAACCGGTCGCAGGGTCGTCAGGTCAGGCTTCATGACATAGTCGCCATAGCCCCGTTCCCAACTGGTCGCCGCATATCCGCCGGGGGTCCCCATCTCCAGATCGGTGGCCAGCAGGTAATTGCAGCAGTGGGTTTCCTCGTGGGAGGTCTCGACGAAATTGACGGCGTGGAACCGTTTGCCCATCAACCGCCCCTGCATGTCGACGAAACACACCAGAACGGTGTCGATGGTGCCTTTGGAAACCTGGGATTTCAGGTCGTCGAAGCTTAGGGTGCCGGGCATGTCGTTTCCAATTCGTGAAGGACGGGGGCGGCAGGCACCGCCCCCGGTGGATCGTCAGGTGTAGCGGTAGGGACGTCCCGCCCTCTCCATGTCGGCATTGTACTTCTTGATGATTTCGACGACGCGGCGCTTGGTGTCGGATTCCGCCGCGATCTCTTCCCAGAATTCATAGGCCCGGGCCTCGACCGTCGCCCATTCCGCATCCGGTATCGTGGTCAGTTCCAGCTTGGTGCCGTTCACGCGCAGATCGGCCTCGCCGCCCCAGTACCACCACTGGCGGTAGTAGTGCGACTGGTCGCAGCACACGCGGAACAGCGTTTGAAGGTCTTCGGGAAGTTCGTTCCAGCGATCCATGTTCGCGAAGAACGATCCTGCCCATGCGCCCGAGATATTGTTGGTCAGGAAGTAGTTGGTCACATCCGCCCAGCCGACGGTGTAGTCTTCGGTGATGCCGGACCACGCGATTCCGTCAAGCTCACCGGTCTGCATCGCGACCTCGATGTCCTCCCAGGGAAGATTGACCGGGACGACGCCGAACTGGGTCAGGAATCGGCCTGCGGTCGGGAAGGTGAAGATGCGCTTGCCTTCGAGGTCCGCCAGACTGCGGATCGGGTCCTTGGTCGCGAAGTGGCACGGATCCCAGGCACCGGCGCTGATGTGTTTGACGCCAACGGCGGAGTATTGTTCGTCCCAGATCTCGTTGAGGCCGTATTTGTTGAACAGGACGGGCACGTCGAGCGAGTAGCGCGAGGCGAACGGGAAGTAGCCGCCGAAGACCGTCACTTCCGTCGGGGATGCCATGCTGTCGTCGTCGGATTGCACCGCGTCGATGGTGCCGCGCTGCAACGCCTGGAACAACTCTCCGGTGGGCACGAGCTGGTCCGCGAAGAACAGTTCGATCTGCATGCGGTCGCCGGCGATCTTGTTGAACATCTCGATGGCCGGGACGATGACCTCGGCGGCAAGGGCTGCGCCCGCGTAGGTCTGCATCCGCCAGGTGATGGTGTTTTGCGCCAGCGCCGGGGTGGCGAGGGCAACCGGGGCACCGATGGCGGCCCCTTGGATGAATTTGCGTCTCGTCGTCATGACTCTCTCCTTGGTTGGGTGTGCGACCGCCTTGCCGCGGCTCTTATGGTTGGTTGTAGACGTGATCCGGCAGCCAGAGGGCGATGCCGGGAAAGGCCATGACCAGCGCCAGCGCCAGCACCATCACCAGCACGAACGGCGTGATGGACGCGTAGATGTCGCGCAGGCTGATCTCCGGCGGGGCCATGGCGCGCATCAGGAACAGGTTGTAGCCGAATGGCGGGGTCATGTAGGCGATCTGCGTCGTGATCGTGTAGAGGATCCCGTACCAGATCAGGTCGAAGCCGAGTGCGCCCACCAGCGGCACATAAAGCGGCGCCACGATGACGAGCATCGCGGTATCGTCGAGAAACGTGCCCATCAGGATGAAGCTGAGCTGCATCAGGATCAGGATCATCCAGGGCGACAGGTTCAGTCGTTCCGTGAACAGGCTTTCGATCGCGTTGACCGCGCCAAGCCCGTCGAAGACTGCCCCGAAGGCCAGGGCCGCAAGGATGATCCACATGAACATGCAGGTGATGCCGAGCGTGTTGCGGACGGAGTTCTCGAACACCTCGCGCGTCATGCGACCCTTGAGGACCGCCGCGGCAAATGCCGCCAGCGCGCCGATGGCGGAGCTTTCGACCAGCGATGTCCAGCCGTTCACGAACGGAATCATCATCGTGGCGAAGATCGCCAGCGGCAACAGACCGGCCCGCAGAAGGCGCAGCTTTTCGGCCCGCGGGATGTCGCGCTCGGCGGCCGGCAACACCGGTCCCAGCAGGGGGTTGATGCGGCAGCGCATGGCGATGTAGGCGACGAACATCCCGGCCATCATCAGGCCCGGAATCACGCCCGCCAGCCACAATTGTCCGACCGGTTGCCGTGCGATCATCGCATAGAGCACCAGAACGACGGACGGCGGCACGAGGATGCCCAGCGACGATCCCGCCTGGATCACCCCCGTCACCATCCGCTTGTCGTATCCGCGCTTGAGCAGTTCCGGCAGGGCGATGGTCGATCCGATGGCCATGCCCGCCACGGACAGCCCGTTCATCGCCGAAATCAGGACCATCAGCCCGATCGTCCCGATCGCGAGACCGCCCCGCAGCCCGCCCATCCAGACGTGGAACATCCGGTAGAGATCGTCGGCGATCTTGGATTCCGACAGCACGTAGCCCATGAAGATGAACATCGGCAGCGTCAGCAGCGGATACCATTTCATCAGTTTCATCGCGGCGGAAAAGCCGATGTCGAAGCCGCCCCTGTCGCCCCAGAGCGCGAGGGCCGCCACCACGGCGACGAACCCGATTGCGCCGAACACCCTTTGGCCCGTCAGCAGCATCAGCATCATCGACGAGAACATCAGCGTGGCGATCAGTTCATACGACATCGGATGTCTCGCCCCTGATCCGCAGCACGTCCTTGAACAACTCCGAGACGCATTGCAGCAGCATGAGGACCAGCCCGACGATCATGATCGCCTTGATCGGCCACAGATACGGCCGCCAGGCTGTAGACGAGCGTTCCATCCGCCCGATCTCCTCGGTGCCGGTCACAAGGCCGCCGAGGAAAGAAAACGGCTCGGTCCCCCAATAGCCGAGGGAATAGGCGGTCGAGCTGACGGCCCCGTAGAGCAGGACGCCGAGGTAGAAGATCAGCAGGCAGACGGTGAAGATGTCGAACCATGCCTTCCTGCGGCTGGACCATTCGCCGTAGAACAGGTCCATCCGCACGTTCGACCCCAGCTGGATCGAGTACGGCCCGCCGAGGATGTAGTAGGCGACCATGACGAACTGCGCCATTTCGAGGGTCCAGAGGGTCGGCAGGAAGAAGGTCTTGCTGACCGATGACCACAGCAGGATCCCCATCAGCACGAAAATCCCGTACATCACGATGCGACCGACCCTGCGGTTCAGCGCGTCCACGGCCGAGATGTATCCCTGCATCACGCGAGACATCGCACGCTCCCCTTCGCATGGGTCCGGGCGAAGGCCTCGACCAGCCAGGGCGCGATCAATCCCGCCATCCGGTCCTGCGCGGCCGCATCGGCGATCAGGTCGCTGCGGATCTCGAGCATGACATTCGCGTGGCCCTGCGGAAGGGCATGTTCCCGGAGCGTATGCGTGACCCCATCCGCCGGGCCATAGGGTTGGTTCGCCTCCACGAGGTATGGCAGGTGACCGGCCGCCGTGCGCAGCATCGCATCGGCCAGCCGCGCATCGGCATCATGCAGGACGCCGATTTCGGTCGTCCGCCTGCGGCCGTGAAAGACCGGTGTGAAGCTGTGGATCGTCACGATGACCGGGTTGTCGGTGCGGTCGATCGTGTCCGACAGGGCCGCGCGGAACGGCTCGTAATACGCCGCTGTCCGCGCTGCCCGTTCGGCCGTGGTCAACCCGACGTTGCCGGGGATGTCGATCACCTCGCTGCGCGACGGCATCGCATCGGGGGCGTCCGGCGGCCTGTTGCAGTCGTAGACGAGGCGCGACACCGTCGCCGCGACGAGGACCGCATCGAGGCGTTCCGAAAGCCTGTCCGCCACCGCCATCGCGCCGGGATCCCAGGCTGCATGGCTCAACCGGGCCTCGGCGGACAGGCCCAGGTCATTCATCCTCTCGGGAATGCGATGGGACGCATGTTCACAGACCAGAACCACGGAGGATCGGCCATCCACGTTCAGGATGTTCACAGACTCGCTCAAGATGCCCCCGCCGCGCTGCGACACTGCCATCGCGCCTGGGTCACCGTGCTTGCCGAAGGTGAAATCTGTCAACAGGTTTCTGAAATATTTATATCAACGCAAGGTCGGGTGGTATATTATGCGTCAAAACGAAAGCCGCAGATGTCCGACGCGACGCTCACGATATCGGAACTTATCCAGCAACGTCTCGACGACCTGACGCGGGCCGAGCGGCAGTTGGCGCATTCGATCATGGAGAATTACCCGGCCTCCGGGCTCGGTCCCCTGACGGCCCTTGCCGAGGACGCACAGGTCTCCGTGCCGACGGTCGCGCGGATGGTCCAGAAGCTCGGGTTCCGGGGCTACCCGGAGTTTCAGGCCGAACTGCGCGAAGAGTTGAAGGCCAAGGTCAAGAACCCCATCGCCAAGCACGACACCTGGGCGGAAGGCGCGCCGTCTGAGCATTTGCTGAACCGGTTCACCGATGCCGTGATGAACAACATCCGCAATACGCTCGGCCAGATCAAACCCGCGATGTTCGACCGGGCCTGCGAAATGGTCGGCGACACCGGCGGGCATCTCTATATCGTGGGCGGCCGGATCACGCATACGCTTGCCGAGTATCTGTTCCTGCACATGCAGGTCATCCGGCCGAACGTCACGCGGATCGAGTCGACGACGAACACCTGGCCGCACCATCTTCTGGACGTCAAGGCGGGCGACACCTTCGTCATCTTCGACATGCGACGGTATGAGAACAATACGCTGAAGTTGGCGGAGCTGGCCCATTCCAAGGGCGCGCGCCTGATCCTGTTCACGGACCAGTGGCGTTCCCCGATCCATCGGCTGGCCGACATCAGCTTCAGCAGTCGCATCGTCGTGCCATCGGCCTGGGATTCCGTTGCGACGACGCTGCTTCTGGTCGAGACGATGATTTCGTCGGTCCAGAACCTGAACTGGGGCGACACGAAGGACAGGATGCAGGAACTGGAAGATCTGTTCGACCAGACCAGGCTGTTCCGCAAGTTCACATAAGGGGCCCCGGTCGGCGGAATTGGTCCGCCCGCCTGGCCGAAATGGTTGGCGACAGGCAGACCGATCGCGCAATAACGTGGCGTCGGCGCAGGCGGGAGATCGCGGTGAGCGGCAGCGGCAGGAACGTGAGCGATGTGGTGATCGTGGGGGCCGGGTCGGCGGGCTGCGTGCTGGCCGCCCGCCTGTCGGAGCGTCCCGACCTCGATGTGACCATCCTCGAGGCAGGCGGATCGGATCGCAGTCTCTGGGTGCACATGCCGATAGGATATGGCGGGGCGTTCTATCACCCCACGTTGAACTGGCGATACTATACCGAAGCCGAGCCCGGTCTTGGGGGGCGGCAAGCCTATTGGCCGCGCGGGCGTGTGGTCGGCGGGTCCTCGTCCATCAACGCGATGGTTTTCGTGCGCGGTCACGCGGCGGATTACGACGGCTGGGCCGCGGCAGGCTGTACCGGCTGGTCCTACGACGAGGTCCTGCCTGCCTTCCGCCGTCTGGAGACCTGGACGGGCGGCGAAAGCCAGTGGCGCGGCGCGACGGGCCCGATCCACGTGCGCGACGTCAGCGGTGCGGTCCATCCCCTGTCCCATGCTTTCGTCGCGGCGGGCGCGGCGGACGGCCACGCCCGCAATCCCGATTTCAACGGGGCGGACCAGGAGGGGGTCGGGATCAACCAGATCACGGTGCACAACGGACGGCGATCCTCGGCGGCCACCGCCTATCTGACGCCGTCCCTGCGACGCCCGAACCTGCGCCTGATGCGGGACGCGACGGCGACGCGCATCCTGTTCGAGGGGCGTCGCGCGGTGGGGGTCGAGTATCTGCGCGGCGGTCGGCTGTCGCGCGTGATGGCGCGTCGCGAGGTGATCCTGTCGGCGGGGGCCATCGGCTCTCCGCAGCTTCTGCAACTGTCGGGCATCGGCGATCCGGACCGGCTCGGGCCGCTCGGCATCGAGGTTGTCAGCGCCGCCCCCGCGGTCGGGCGCAACCTGCAGGACCACGTCGGCTATGACCTGATCTTCGAGGCGACGGTCCCGACCCTGAACGCGACCCTGGGCCCGCTCTGGGCGCGGGGCCGGGCCGGGCTGACATGGTTGATGACCCGGGACGGCCCCCTGAGCCTGAGCGTAAACCAGGCTGGCGGCTTCGTGCGGGGTGATGGCGACCGGACCCGTCCGAACCTGCAACTCTATTTCTCGCCGCTGTCCTATACGCGCGGCACGCCGGGCCGGCGGCGGCTGACCCGGCCGGATGTCTTTCCCGGGTTCATGATCGGTGTATCGAACTGCCATCCGAAAAGCCGCGGCTGGCTCCATATCCGGTCCGCCGACCCGCGAGAGCGCCCGGAACTGCACGGCGGGTATTATGCAGCAGAGGGCGACATGGACGAAATGCTGGATGCCGTCCCGATCATGCGGGCGATTGCCGGTCGGTCCGAACTGTCGCGCTTTATTCGGCGGGAGTTGTCGCCGGGACCCGATGCGATGGACCGGGATGCGCTGGAAGCGTTTATC
>JBARXR010000043.1:0-5377 GCA_049647445.1 Jannaschia sp.
GACGGCGCGGACGGGTTCGTGACCGAGCCGCTGGATGACAGCGCCCGCAGGCGTCTAGACTGGTACGAAGCGGCTTTCGGCTATGGCTTTGAGCGTGTCCTGGTGCGAACGGACGCCGGGCCGGTGGACGCGGATGTCTACCGCGAAGGGCCCGGTGGCGGCGGCACGGGGCAGGGTTGGGATCTCGACGCCTGGATCGAACGCCACGGTGAACGCACGCTCCTCGCCAGCGCAGAGGTGCTGCGCGCGGAAGGCGTGCTGATGCCGCAGGAGGTCATGGCGCGGCGCGGGGTCATCCACGCGCGGGCGCACGGCATCGTCATGGGCCGCGCGACGACGCGTCCCGTCACGGTCGGCGGCGGCCTGAACGCGGGCGACGTGACCGTTCAGGACGTGCGCTATCCCTACGACGGTTTTCACCGTGTCGAGGAATGGCTGATCGACCATGCGCGGTTCGACGGCAGCCGGTCCGGAACCATCCAGCGGGCCGTCAGCCACGTCACGGACGCCGCGACGGTTCTGCCCTACGACCCGGTCCGCGACCGCGTTCTGGTGGTGGAACAGATCCGCGTCGGCGCGCTTGCAAAAGGCGATCCGCGACCCTGGATGATCGAACCCGTCGCCGGTCTGATCGACGCGGGCGAGACACCCGAACAGACCGCCCTGCGCGAAACAGAAGAGGAGGCGGGCCTGAGCGTCTCGGCCGAAGCCCTGCATTTCGTCGCGCGGTATTATCCAAGTCCGGGCGGTCTGGCACAGGTCCTGCATTCCTATGTGGCGCTTGCCGATCTGCCCGACACGGCAGCGGGTCTGGGTGGCCTCGACGAGGAGGCAGAGGATTTGCGCGCCCATCTGATCCCGCTTGACGACCTTCTGGCGATGATCGCTACGGGCGAGGCCGCGAACGCTCCGCTGATCCTGAGTGCGCAATGGATTGCGCTCCAACGGGCGCGGTTGCAGTTGAACGCCTGAGGGGCTGCGTCTAGACCCCGGGGGATACCATCTTGGGGGAGCTGCGCGATGACCATCCATTCAGGCCTTGCAGATGCCATCGGCAATACGCCCCTCATCCGGCTCAACGCGGTGTCGGACGCGACGGGATGCGAAATTCTGGGCAAGGCCGAATTCATGAACCCCGGTCAGTCGGTCAAGGATCGTGCCGCGCTCTTCATGATCCGCGACGCCATTGCACGGGGCGACCTGCACCCCGGCGGCACCATCGTGGAGGGGACGGCAGGCAACACCGGCATCGGTCTGGCGCTGGTGGGGGCCTCGATGGGGTTCCGCACCGTCATCGTCATCCCCGAGACGCAGAGCCAGGAAAAGAAGGACATGCTGCGCCTTGCGGGCGCCGAGTTGATCGAGGTTCCGGCCAAGCCCTATCGCGATCCCAACAATTATGTCCGATATTCCGGGCGTCTGGCGGCCAAACTGGCCGAGACGGAGCCGAACGGCGCGATCTGGGCCAACCAGTTCGACAACACCGCCAACCGGCAGGCCCATATCGAGACGACCGGTCCGGAGATCTGGGCGCAGACCGATGGAAAGGTCGATGGTTTCATCTGCGCGGCCGGGTCCGGCGGCACCGTGGCGGGGGTTGCGGCAGCGCTGCAACCTAGGGGCGTCAAGGTCGGCCTTGTCGATCCAATGGGGGCGGCGCTCTATTCATTCTACACGACCGGAGACCTGTCGTCCGAAGGCTCCTCCATTTCCGAGGGAATCGGGCAGGGACGGATCACCGCCAACCTCGAAGGCTTTGTCCCCGATTTCGTCTGTCAGGTGTCCGACGAGGAAGCGTTGCCGATCGTCTTCGACCTGCTGGCGGACGAAGGACTGTGCATGGGCGGGTCGACCGGCGTCAACGTCGGCGGCGCCGTCCGCATGGCGCGCGAAATGGGGCCGGGACACACCATCGTCACCATCCTGTGCGATTACGGCACACGCTATCAGTCCAAGCTCTGGAACCCCGCGTTCCTGCGCGAGAAGGGCCTTCCGGTGCCCGCATGGCTTGACGGGGCGGGGCGCGAGGTGCCGTCGGTCTTCGAATGATCCTGCGTGTTCTGTCCGCCGTTTTTCTGACGCTTCTGCTGGCCCTGCCGGGTGCGGCGCAGGTCAGTTCGGTTCCGGCCGAGTGGCAACAACTGGTCGAGCGCGCGGCCAGCGTGCTGGACGACGGACAGGCTTCGGATGCCGCACTGGAGGTGCTTCGTTCGCAGGTTGCCGATTGGCGCAACCGGCTGCAGGAGACGCAACAGGCCGACCGGGGCCGGATCGAGACCCTGCGCAATGCGATCGAGGCCCTTGGTCCGGTGCCCGAGGACGGTGTCGAAACCGATGAAGTCGTCGCGATCCGGACCGAACTCAACGCGCGCCTCGAAAGTCTTCTGGGCCCGGTGCGGACCGCGCAGGCGGCCTTCAGCGCGTCCGAAGGGCTGATTGCCGAAATCGACGCGATGATCGAGGGGCGTCGGCGGGCCGCGATGTTCGAACAGGAAAGCCCGCCGTTGAACCCGGCGCGTTGGTGGCCTGCGGCATCGGCGGCCGGGCTATGGTTCGGGGAGGTGTCGCGGCAGTTGGTGTCGCCGTTCTCCAATGCGAACGAGCGTGCGCTGCTTCGACAGCAGGGCATCCCGATGGGTGTCTATGTCGTGGTCGCGATGCTGCTGATCCTGCGTTCCGGGGTCTGGATCGGTCGCCTGCGGGATCGCCTGGCCGTATCGGAAGCCTCCAGCCCCGTCGCGCGCATCGGTCTTCTGCTCCTGTCCCTCGCGCGGATGATCCTGCCCTATCTGGGGGTGATCGCGGCCATGCGCGTCATCGCGCTGACCGGTGCCGAGAGTCTGGCTGTCAGTTCCGTGATCCAGGTCGTCCCGCAGATGGCGCTGTGCGTTCTGGCCGCGCGCTGGCTTGGCCTTCAGGCGTTCCCCCTGCGGGAAGATGCGCCGGTCCTGATCCCCGTCGCGCAAGCGCGGCGTGGCGAAGGACGGTTTCATGCGATGGTCCTGGGTGCGACGTTCGCGCTGAAACTCCTGGTCGACGCGATGGCGGCCAGCAGTTCGGCGGTGGCAGCGCAGGCGGGCGTGCTCATGTTCGCGCTCTCGCTCATCACGGGGGTGACCCTTGTGCGTCTGGGCCAGCTTTTGCTGGCCGAGGGGCGACTCGCCCATAGTGAGGGTGAGGGCGGGTTCTGGGCGCAGGTCATGCGTCTTGCCGGTCAGGCCCTGATGGCCGCCGGCGTCGGCGCGCCGCTTGCGATCGGCTTGGGATATGTCGCCTTGGGCGAGGCTGTCCTGTGGCCCTCCATCCTGTCGGTCGCCCTGTTCGTCGCGATCGGCGCGTTTCAGAATTTCATATTCGATGCCTACGCGGCACTGTCCCGGCAGGAGGAGGCGGCGCGGGATGCGCTGGCCCCGACCCTTGTCGTCTTTGCGCTGGCCCTGCTGTCGGTGCCGCTGTTCGCTCTCGTCTGGGGCGTGCGACCGGAACGGCTGGTCGATGGCTGGCTGGCGTTTCTCGGCGGCATATCCCTTGGCGGCACAACCCTGTCGCCGCGCAATTTCCTGACCTTCGCGCTGGTTTTCGGGACCGGCTATGCCGCGACGCGGTTGATCAAGGGGGTCCTGCGCAGTTCGGTTCTGCCCAAGACACGACTCGATTCGGGCGGCACGAATGCCATCCTCTCGGGCACCGGCTATGTGGGAATCACCCTTGCCGCACTTCTGGCGATCACGACGGCGGGCATCGACCTGTCGGGCCTCGCCATCGTCGCGGGGGCGCTGTCGGTCGGTGTCGGTTTCGGCTTGCAGACGATCGTCCAGAACTTCGTGTCGGGCATCATCCTTCTGATCGAGCGCCCCATCAAGATCGGCGACTGGATCGCGGTCAACGGGATGGAAGGCTTCGTGCGCCAGATCTCTGTCCGCTCCACCAGGATCGAGACGTTCGACCGGCAAGATGTCATCATTCCCAACGCCGACCTGATTGCAGGTGTCGTTACAAACTATACGCTCGGCAATTCCTCGGGGCGCGTTCTCGTGCCGGTGGGCGTGGCCTATGGAACCGATACCAGGCGCGTCGAAGCCATCCTGCGAGAGATCACCGAGGCGCATCCGATGGTGGTCCTCAATCCGCCGCCCGTGATCACCTTCGAGGGGTTCGGCGCGGACAGTCTAGATTTTCTGATCCGTGCGGTGTTGCGCGATGTGCTCTGGAAAGTCATCGTGAAATCCGAGATCAACCATGCCATCGCCGAACGTTTCCGTGACGAAGGCATTGAAATTCCCTTCGCGCAACGCGACGTCTGGCTACGCAACCCCGAGGTGCTGCACCAGACGAAACCGACCGACCCGGAGACCGCATGACGACCGAGGCCCTGTTCCGCACCGACCCCTATCTCAAGACCGCGCGGGCGGAGATCATCGCCCGCACCGAAGAGGGTGGCGTGGTCGTGGATCGGTCGATCTTCTATCCCAAGGGCGGCGGACAGCCGGGGGACAGCGGACGGCTGGTCTGGTCCGGCGGGTCCTGCGAAATCGCCTCGACCGTGAAAGCCATCGATGGCGTCGGAATCGTGCTTGTCCCGGCCGCGCCGGAGCCGATGCCGGTCGAGGGCACCGAGGTCGAGATGCTTCTGGACTGGGATCGACGGCTGCGGTTCATGCGGATGCACACCGCGCTGCACCTGTTGTCGGTCGTCGTCCCGCTTCCCGTCACGGGCGGGCAGATCGGTCTGGACAAGAGCCGTCTGGATTTCGACATGCCCGAGATCGTGCACGACCGCGACTTCATCCAGGCAAAGCTGAGTCATCTGATCGAAGGCAATCATCCCGTGACCGAAGAATGGATCACGGAGGCCGAACTCGATGCGAACCCCGGTCTGGTCAAGACGCTTTCGGTGCAGCCGCCGCGCGGCACGGGCAATATCCGCCTCGTGCGGATCGGGACCGGGGCCACGCCCGTCGACCTGCAACCCTGCGGCGGCACGCATGTGCGCAACACCGGCGAGATCGGACGCGTGCGGGTGGGCAAGATCGAGAACAAGGGCAAGTCGAACCGCCGGATTTCGATCACGCTGGACTGACTTGGGCCGGATGTCCTGCCTGTCGGGAAACGGGACCTGCGGCGACATCGATTCCGTGGCGTATCGCAACCCCTGTTTGCATCCGCGCGGGCAGGGGTGCATCGCCGCTGCTGTCGTCCCGACGTGCAGAGCGCCGGCATCCGAACGCGGGCTGATCCGGGGCGGTGAAGAACGACCTGACCCGGATGCCTGTGATCTTTGCTGGCCTTTCCGGCGTCAACCTGATGGGTCTGTCAGGCGGACTGCAGGGGTCGAAGGTCCCTGTGCCGCTGGTGAAAATTGCGCGAGGCTTTCATG
>JBARXR010000044.1:0-3426 GCA_049647445.1 Jannaschia sp.
CGCCAGAACCGCGACGTGAACAGAACGTAGACAACCACCAGTTCCAACCGGCCGATCAGCATCGCCGCGGCCAGCAACCACTTGGCCGTGTCGTTGAGCGGCGCGAAGTTGCCCGCGGGCCCGATGATCGGTCCGAGGCCCGGTCCGATGTTGCCCACCGCCGTCGCGGCGCCCGATATGGCCGTCAGGAAATCGAGACCGGTCATCGCAAGCGCGACGGCGAACACCCCCAGCGTCACCACGAACAGCACGAAGAACGCCATCACCGAAGACATCACGTCGTCGGTCACGGTGCGCCCGGCATAGCGCGTCGGGAAAATGCCGTGGGGCGAGTGGATGCGCTGGATCTGCGCACGGGTGGCGGCGAACAAGATCTGGTAGCGGAAGATCTTGACCGAACAGGAGGTGGATCCGGCGCAGCCGCCGATCAGGCCGCAAAAGAAGAAGAGCGTGATGATGAACGCGCCCCACTCCATGTAGTCGACGCTAGCGAAGCCGGTTCCCGTCAGGATCGACGCGATGTTGAACAACGCCTCGCGGACCGCCCGTTCAAAACCGAAATCATCGACCAGCACCAAGGTCACAGCAGTGGCGGCGACCAGTGTGACGACGACTGCGAGAAACGTGCGCACCTGGCTGTCGCGCAGAATGGGCGTGGCATAGCCGTTCAAAAGCTGGACATAGAGGACGAAGGGTAAGGCCGCGCCCAGCATGAAGACGGTCGCGATGTATTCGTGCGCCCCCTGGAAGACGCCGAAACTCGCGTCGTAGTTCGCGAACCCACCGGTGGACACGGTCGTCATCGCGTGGACCACGGCGTCGAAGGCCCCCATGCCCGCCGCAGCATAGGACAGGGCGCAGGCGACGGTGAAGGCGATGTAGACGGTCGAGATACGGCTGGCGATCTCGGCGGCCCGGGGAAGGACCTTGCCCATCGTGTCGAAGGCCTCGGACTTGAAGATCTGCATGCCGCCGACACGCAGTTCCGGCAGGAAGACCATGGCCACGACGATCACCCCGATGCCGCCGAACCATTGCAGAAGGCCGCGCCACAGCAGGATGCCGCGCGGCAGATCGTCGATCCCGACAAGGATGGTGGAGCCAGTGGTGGTGAGGCCCGACATCGCCTCGAAGAAGGCGTCGGTATAGGTCGCGTCCGTTTCTCCGAGCACGAAGGGCAGAGCCGCGAAGATCGGCAACGCAAGCCAGACACCGGTGGTCAGAAGGAAGATCTGCTGCAGGCTGAGGCGGTTGCGGACGGCGTTCGAACAGGCAAGGGCGATGGACATGCCCACCAGACCGGTCAGCATTCCCGCTTCGAAGAACGCCGGCCAGTGACCGTTGCCGTCGATCAGGTCGGCGGCCATCGGCAAGGCCATCGAGACCCCGAGCGCCACCAGCAACAGGCCGATCACATATCCAACGGGGCGCACGTCCAGCATGGCGCAGGTGTCTGGCGGCAAAGGGCAGGTGTCAAGCGCCGTGGCGCAGGGTCATCGTCTGCGCGACTGGCTTATGGCAAGGCCCGCTGCGATCAGCGCGAGGGCGAGGAAGAACCGTCCCGGCAGGACTTCGGACAGCACCAGCGCACCGAAGACCATCGACCAGACAGGCACCTGGTAGTTCACGAGGGTCATGAAGGACGGCCCGGCACTGCGGATGACGGAAACGCGCAGGAGCGCGGCAAGCGCCGTCGGCACGAGGCCGAGGAAGACGATCGCCGCCATGATGCGCGGGTTCGCGACCCCCGGCATGCCCTCGGTCAGGAGCATCGCCGGGACGAGGATGACAGCGCCCACGCTGAGCGAGAGGGCCCCGAGCCAGAAACTGTCGATCGGGGGGCAGCGGCGGGTCAGGATCGACCCGAACGCATAACAGACCGCTCCCCCGATGCAGGCAAGCCGCCCCATGGCCACCAGATCGCCGCTGCCCCCGGCAAGGGTGCCGGGACCGATCAGGATCACTGCTCCGACTAGGCCCACTCCGAAGCCGAGTGCCTTGCGTCGCGACAGGCGTTCGCCGGGAACGAACACATGGGCCAACGGCAGCACGAAGAGCGGCAACATCGCCATGCTGAGACCGGCGAAGGCCGAGGGGACGTATTGCTGACCCCAACTGAGCAGCAGGAACGGCATGGCGGACGTCAGGACGCCGATTGCCAGAACGAAGCCGATCAGGGCGCGCGTTGCGGGCGGGCGGGGTCTGCCCGACAGCACGGCAACCGCCACGAGCGCCACGGCCCCGAGCGTGGTGCGCGCGGTCGCGACGGTGACCGGACCGTATCCCTGCAAGGCCACGGTCACGACCGCGAAGGTGCCGCCCCAGATCAGCCCGAGCGCGAGGATTGACGCCCAATTGCCCGGCGTGGGTTTCGCGACAGCGGTATCGGTGGTGATCGCCATGGCCGGGCTCCTATCCTCTGGGGAGGGAAGCGAACAGGGAATTGTGGCGCAGCATCAGCTGGTCATCCGGTTTGATCGTGCGGGGCAAGGAACGTCCGCCGGCTCGGGGTGCAGTATCGCGACTTTCGCGCGACCGCGAACGTTCCGCAAGCAGCTCCGTCAGGAAGGACCGTCCACGCGCTTCAGCCAAAGCCTGTCCTCATGCCGGATGAATTTTCTTTCCTGTGCAAAGGCATAGTTCTCCTGTCCGGCAGGGTCGGCGGCGAGGCGGGCGCGGTAGGCCTCGTAGGCGGCGAGGTCGGGTATGTCATAGATGCCGTAGGCTACGGTGGCGGAGCCTTCATGCGGCGCGAAATAGCCCGTCAATTGCGCACCGCAGCGCGGGATGGCTTCGCCCCATGTGCGGGCATAGGTGACGAAATCGGCGCGGCGCGTCGGGTCGATTTCGTAGCGGATGATGCATGTGAGCATGGTCTGCCTCCGGTTGGTTGGCCCCGGTCTAGCGGCTGGACAGGCGGTTATGCTTCGGTCATGATCGAACTATGCGCAACGGACCCGATATCGCGGCCATCGCCGCCCTGATCGGCGATCCCGCCCGCGCCGCAATGCTGTCGGCGTTGATGGACGGCGGTGCGCTGACGGCCACGGAACTGTCGATGGAAGCGGGCATCACGCCGCAGACTGCCAGTGGTCATCTGGCGCGGTTGGAGACCGGGGGACTGCTGTTGCGCGCGCGGCAGGGACGACATTCGTATCTGCGCCTCGCGTCCCCACAGGTTGCCGAGGTGCTGGAAGGGTTGATGTCCCTGTCGGCGACCGTCGGCCCCGCAAGGGTGCGACCGGGGCCCCGCGACGCCGCGTTGCGCGAGGCGCGGGTCTGCTACAACCATCTGGCCGGACGGCGCGGGGTGCAGATGTATCTGGCGTTGCGGGCCAATGGCGCGTTGGCAAAGGGGCCGGTCGCGACGCAGGCGATGGCGGGGGCGCTTTCGGCACTGGGAGTGGACCCTGCGCGCCTGACGGG
>JBARXR010000045.1:0-2099 GCA_049647445.1 Jannaschia sp.
GCCCGTGCCCCGCGCCCCGGGCCGCTCGTAAAGGATCGAGAGCAGGACGCACCCCGACCCGGTCCCGAGGTCCAGAATCTGCCTGAACGGCACCGCACAAGCCTCCTCGACCAGCGTCTCGGTATCGGGGCGCGGGTCGAGCACGTCCGGCGTCACTTCGAAATCGTGCATCCAGAAGGCGCGCCGCCCGGTGATGTGCGAAACGGGCTCGCGCGCGACGCGGCGGGCGACGGCGCGCGCGTAGGCAACCGCTACGTCGGGCGGCATCGTATCGCCACTCCCCACGGCCTCCTCCGCGACGCTCAGGAACAGGGCGGAGGCGTCGCGGCCCGGATCGGGAATGCCGACCAGTTCGAACTTGCGACGGGCCTCGGCCATGGCGCGGGCGACGTCGGTTTCCGCCCCGGTCATCCGTCCATGTCCGCCAGCAGCGCCGCCTGATGGTCGGCGGTCAACGCATCTATGACCTCGTCCAGATCACCCTGCATGACCTGCCCCAGCGAATACAGCGTCAGGTTGATACGGTGGTCCGTCATGCGGCCCTGCGGAAAATTGTAGGTCCGGATCCGCTCGGACCGGTCGCCGCTGCCGACCTGGCTCTTGCGGTCGGCGGACCGTTCGGCATCGAGGGCGGCCCGCTGCGCATCATAGAGCCGCGCGCGCAGGACGTTCATCGCGATCTCGCGGTTGCGGTGCTGGGATTTCTCGGCCGAGGTGACCATCATGCCGGTCGGCAGATGGGTGATGCGCACGGCGGAATCGGTCGTGTTGACGTGCTGGCCACCGGCCCCGCTGGCGCGCATCGTGTCGATGCGGATGTCGCTGGCGGGGATGTCGATGTCAACGGCCTCCGCCTCGGGCAGGACGGCGACGGTCGCGGCCGAGGTATGGATGCGCCCCCCGCTTTCGGTGGAGGGGACGCGCTGGACGCGGTGCACGCCGCTTTCGAACTTGAGGCGGGCGAAGACGTTCTCGCCCTCGATCCGGGCGATCAGCTCCTTGATGCCGCCCAGGTCGGTCTCCTGCCGCTCCACCACCTCGACCGTCCAGCCCCGCGCCTCCGCATAACGGCGGTACATCCCCTCGAGATCGGCGGCGAACAGCGCCGCCTCTTCGCCCCCGGTGCCGGGTCGGATCTCCAGGATCGCCGGTTTGGCATCCGCGGCATCCCGTGGCAGCAGTGCCAGTTGCAGGGCCGCGGCTCCGGCCTCGATGGCCCGGCGCAGGGTCGGCAGTTCCGCCTGCGCGAGATCGGCCATTTCCGGGTCCGCCAGCATCGCCTCCGCATCCGCCAGTTCCCGCACCTGGCTGCGATAAGCGGTGATCTGTTCGACCACGGGCCGCAAATCGGAATATTCGCGGGTCAGATCGGCTATTTCCGACGCTTCGGGGCCCGCGTTCAGGCGCGCTTCGAGGAACTCGAACCGGGCGAGGATCTGGTCTAGGCGGTCGCTTGGGATCATGCCCGCCTGATGCGGCGGATAAAGGATTTGGTCAAGGGCGGCACTTGGGCTAGGCTCCCGGACGGAGGGTGCGCCTATGAAACGTCTTGTCCTCGCTGCAATCCTGATGGGCGTGCCGGCCGCCGCCCAGATGACCTACCCGGACGGCCGACCCGTCGATTGTTATTGCACCGATACTCTGGGCGACCGGGTCGAAATGGGACAGCAGGCCTGTCTGTCGGTCGGCGGGCGCGTGTTCATGGCCCGCTGCGCGATGTCCCTCAACGTTCCGATCTGGCGCGACACCGGCGAGACCTGCGTCACCGGGTGATCGGCCGGTCGACCAAAGACACATATCGCGTCAGTGCGCGGTAGGCCTTGCGCGGACCCGTGACGTGCCAGCGGACCGACCACCGGGGCCAAGCGCTGAAATCATAGGACAACCTGTAGTCGTCCGGTGGACAGTCATGGGTTGCTTGGGGCCTCAGGCCGGGGCCGATGCCGTGGAACAGGCGTCCGTCCCCGAACCGCACCTCCGTCGCCAGCCCGTCGTGCGACCAGAGCGCCACGCGCCGCGCCGCGAAGACGGGGCCGCCCTGCGACAGATGCCCGGTCTCGACCTCGCGCCAGAGCGCATCTTCCCGGGGCCCGGTCGCC
>JBARXR010000046.1:0-17593 GCA_049647445.1 Jannaschia sp.
CACCGGCAGGCCGACAATCGCCAGATCGCCGACCCTGAGATCCTCCACCCCCTTGCTGGCCGCGCGCATGACGCTGAGCTGTCCCGCCATGCGCGGCAAGGGTGCGTCAAGCAACGGCATGGGCACGCACCTGTGTCAGGGTCAGCACCAGTGCCGACAGGATATCGCAGGCAAGCCGGGTCGTGGGCAGACCCGTATGATCGAGCGCGGGCGCGAGACCGAACAGGGCCACCGCGAGCGGCGCCTGTGTCAGGGCCTCGAAGACCGTGATCATATCGCGGCCGCGCCGGTGCATCGCATCCGCGCCAAGATCGTCGAGGCCCGCAAGGTCCAGCGCCAGAACATCCGCTGCAACAGGGGCGCGCAGCCCCGACAGAGCGAGCCGTGCCAATGCCGGGCGGTGGTCAAGTCGCGCCTTGGCATGTTTCACGATGATCCCCAGCGCGCTGTCATCCCCGCCGACGACAACCGGAACGGCACCCGCACCGGCAATCTTTTGCAGTTGCAGCAACAGCGCGTCGGCATGTTTTTCTGGCTCCAACGGAAAGACATTCAGATCGCCAAGATCGATCGCACCGCCCAGATCCGCGTCGGCGGGGCTGACATAGCGGATCTGGCGCGCCAGAAAGCGTGCGCCAGGGGGCCCCAAGCCCAGGTTGTCGCAGAAATAGCCGCAAAGCGCCGGCGTGCTCGGGCGCAGGTCTTCGAGCGTGCCAAATGGCGCGCCTGCAAGGCCGGGCGGCTGCACCAGTTTGAAAGAGACCGGCGCGTCAGCCATGACACAGAACCCCTTGGCACACAGCCGCGAGAGCCAATTCGCTGAGGCCGCGCGGATCGCGCGCGGGTGCGGCACCGGTCACCACGATGGCGCGCACCGGACCTGCCCAGCGGGACATCAGCGCGATGATGCGGTCCGGCACGAGGCCGCCGGGGTTGTCCTCGATGGCGCCTGCCGCATGGCCGATGTCAAGCGCAGCGGCATCGAGCCACAGCACCGCCGCCTCTGGCCAGTCGGGTTGGGTGCCTGCGTTGATGGCGCGGGCAGTCAGGAAACGCTGTCCGCGCGCCTGTATCGTTTCACAAAGTGCTGCAGGTTGCGGCCCGTTCAAGCCTAGCCAGAGCGCATCACCGCACGCCACTTCCCGGCGGAGACGATGGGCGACACAGATCGCCGGACTGCCGTCGAATGCCGCAAGAACCGCGGAAGCGACCGCATCGTCGCCACCGATCACGGTCGGCAGACTGCCGGTTTGCTGCGCACGCATGACAAGGCTCGTGACAGCCCGCACCGGATCGTCATCCGCCTCGATATCGCCCAGATCGACGCCACCCTGCCCGTCCCTCCGCTCGAGCGCGAGACTGGCCCGGCGCAGGCCGTTCGCCGCATCAAGCGTCAGCCGGCCACCGGTATCGCGTCCCTGCACACCCAGCACGACCCGCCGGGGCGCGACCTCCGGCCAATCGGGCACCGGCGCAAAGTGCATAAATCCGGCATCCGATGTCATACGCCGACCATCCCATTGGGCTTTCCAAGTATCGTCGCATTCGCTAATTCCGGAACATGAACAGGAAAAACGCCCGTCTGGACCTGGCGTCCAATACCGCGACCGCCGATCCCGGGCGCGGGGTGGATGCGGTCGAACGGGCGCTGACGCTTCTGAACGTGTTTCACAACGGCGAAACCGGCCTGTCTCTCAAACGGCTGGCCGCCGACAGCGGGCTGAACAAGGCGACGATCCTGCGCCTTGCCGTATCGCTGGAACGGTTCGGCTATCTGATGCGTGACGAGGAAGGGCTTTACCATCTGGGGCCGACCCTGTGGCAACTCGGCTCTGCGTTTCGCAAGAACCTGCGGCTGGGGCCCTATATCCGCCCGGTGCTGGGCAATCTGGTGGCGGTGACGGGGGAAAGTGCGTCGTTCTATGTCCAGCGTGGCAGCTCCGGCGTGTGCCTCTACCGCGTCAACAGCCCGCGGCTCGCCCGCGATCACATCGAGGAGGGCGAGATCATCCCCCTCACGCTCGGGTCGTCCGGGCAGGTGCTGGATGCCTATTCGATCCAGCAGGGCCGCAACGTGGCGCGCATCCGTGCCGACGGTTTTTACCACAGCGAAGGGGAACGGGACCCCGAGGTCGCGGGCATCGCGGCGCCGGTTTTCGGCCCTGACGGTATGTTGCTGGGCGCGATCAGCGTCTCGGGGCTGCTGTCGCGCTTTACCAGCGACAAGGTGCCGATGCTTCAAGAGGCCGTATGCAGCGCCGCCGCTGAAATCAGGACCCGGTTCCGCGCAGACTGACACCGCGGTCATTTCTGGCCCCGGCTGCCGATCAACTGCACGCCGATCAGGGCAAGGACCGACACGGTGATCAGGCAGGTCGAGATCGCAGCAATCGTCGGATCAAGCTGGTCGCGAAGGGAATTGAACATGCGTCGCGTGATCGTGGCATTCTCGCCCCCCGACACCAGCATGGAAATCACCACTTCGTCCAGCGATGTGATGAAGGCAAGGAACGCGCCTGTCTGGATCGAGAACTTGACCTGCGGGACAGTCACGCTCCACAGCGCATAGGCCCGCGATGCGCCAAGGCTTCGTGCGGCCAGTTCCTGACTGACATCGTAATTCTTCAACCCCGACATCACCGTGACGATCACGAACGGCACCGCCATGACCACATGCGCGATCACCACGCCCGTGAGCGTGTAGTTCAGCCCCAGACGCGCATAAAGGCTGAAGACGCCGACCCCGATCAGGATCACCGGCACCACGATGGGCACGATCACGAGCAACTGCGCGGCGTTGCGGATCTTGGGACCCAGCGACTGCAGGCCGTAGGCACAAAGCGCCCCGATGGGCGTGGCGATCAGCACCGTCAGGGCGGCGGCGGCCAGCGACACGCGCGTTGCCGCCATCCATTCGGGCGATGCGAAATAGGTCTGATACCATCTGAGCGACCAGGACGTCGGCGGAAACTCCAGATACGACGCCCCCGAGAACGACATCGGGATCACGATCAGCGTCGGGATGATCAGAAAGAACAGCACCGCGATGCCGACAGCCGTCAGCCACAGCCCATCAATCCTGCGTTGCCCCACCATTTCCATGACGTTTCCTTTCCCGGTTCAGCGCATGAACAGCTTGTCGAGGCCGAAGACCCGGTGCATCGCCCACAGCATCGCCAGCGCGATCAGCAGCAGAACCACGCCCAGTGCCGACGCCGCACCCCAGTTGCCGTAGACGGTGATCGTGCTTTCGATCCGCTGCGCCAACATCTGCACACGCCCGCCGCCGAGCAGCGCAGGGGTGACGTAGAACCCGAGCGACAGGATAAAGACCAGCACCGTGCCGGCAAAAAGGCCCGGCAGGGACATCGGCAGATAGACGCGCCAGAACGCCTGTCGCGGCGATGACCCAAGCGCTACGGCGGCGCGGACAAGATCGCCGTCGATTCCGCGCATCGTAGCGTATAGCGGCAGCACCAGAAACGGCAGCATGATGTGGATCATACCGACAATGGCCCCCGTCAGATTATGCGCCAGTTGCAGCGGCTCTGCGATGATGCCCAGCGACATCAGGGTGTCATTGATGATTCCATTGCGCTGCAGCAGCACCAGCCAGGCATAGGTGCGCACCAGAACCGAGGTCCAGAACGGCACCAACACGAATACAAGCAGGATGTTGGCCCATTTCTGGGGCATCTGCGAAAGCCAGTAGCACAGTGGATAGCCAAGGATCATGCAGGCCAGCGTCACCACGACACTGATCTCAAGCGTGACTATGAAGGTATTGCGGTACAGCGCGCTGCTGAAAATGCGTTCGTAGTTTTCGCCGCTCAATTGTCCCGCGGCCCCGAAGAACGACAGCGACGACAGCCACAGCACCGGAAGGATCGCGACGATCACGACGACCAGAAGCGCGGGCGCCGACAGGCCAAGGAACACACCCTGCTCGCGGCGGTTGTCGGCGGCCAGCGCATCTGCGTTCAAAGGGCGAGCGGCGCGGGGCTGTGTTGGCAGGGCGGCGTCGGTCACGCGACCTTCTCCGGCACGATGATGGTGTCCTCGGCGTGCAGCGACAGCCCGATGGCGTCGCCGACCGATGGCACGCCACCCTTGTTGGCCCGGTTCGCAGGCACCCGCACAGTCAACTCCCCTGCGCCGTCATGCGCGACCAGAACAAGCACGCTGTCGCCCTGATAGATGATATCGCGCACGCGGCCCGACAGGTCGTTGGCATCATCGGCGATCTTGCCGCCTGCGATCTCAAGCAGTTCCGGACGTATCACCAGCCGGTGCGGCCCCGGCCCGGTATCGATGGGGTTGGCGCATTTGAGAGCCTGTTCACCGATGTGCGCCGAACCATTCGCCACGCGCACCGGAATGGAGACGGACTCACCGATGAAATCGGCGACGAAATAGCTTTGTGGCCTCCGGTACAGCTCTTCGGGCGTGCCGAGCTGTTCGATGCGACCGTGATTCACCACGGCGATCCGGTCGGACATCGTCAGCGCCTCGCGCTGGTCGTGTGTGACGTAGACGATCGTCGCGCCGATCTTTGTGTGCAGCGCCTTCAATTCGATCTGCATGTGCTCGCGTAATTTCTTGTCGAGCGCAGAAAGTGGCTCGTCCATCAGAATGATGCGCGGCTCGAACACCATTGCGCGGGCGAGGGCCACGCGCTGGCGCTGCCCTCCCGACAGCTGGCTGATCCGCCGGCTGCCCAATTCGCCCAACTGCACGGTCTCGAGTGCGGCCCGCACCTTGGTGCGCTGCACGTCTTTCGACACCCCCCTGATCTTGAGCGGATAGGCGACGTTTTCGGCCACATCGAGGAATGGAAACAGTGCATAGCTTTGAAACACCATGCCAAGCCCGCGCTTGTGCGGCGGTGTCAGGGACACCTCTTCATCGCCGAACCGCAAGGATCCACTGTCAGGTCGCGCAAAGCCTGCCAGCGCCATGAGCAATGTGGTCTTGCCCGATCCCGACGGGCCCAGAAGCGTCAGGAACTCGCCCGCCGCAATGTCGAGCGACACATCGTCGAGTGCCTTGACCGCGCCATAGGCCTTGCACAACCGATCGACCTTGATCGGCAACGAGAGGGGCGCACTGGTCATGGGATGCTCCGATCATGAAAGGGCTGCGGCCGGGATGACCGCCCGCATCCCCTGTTTACTGCTGGATCAGCGTATCGAAACGCTCGGTCAACTCGCCCAGCTTTTCGATGTAGAAGTTCGGATCGACCAGCAATTGCTTCGAGTAGTTCGCCGGATAGGTGTTGATCTTGGGCGCTGTTTCCGCGTCGATGATACCTGTATCGAAGGCCGCCGTGTTGACCGGCCCAAGAGGCATCGTGATCGCCAGACGGGCCTGCGCGTTGGCCCGGATCAATTCGTTGATCAGAAGCATCGCATTTTCGGGATTTGGCGCACCTGCCGGGACCAGAAGGCAGTCGATATCCATCGTGCCGCCCTCAAAGGTATAGCCGACCTCGACACCGCTCTCCGCAACACTTTCGACCCTGTTATGCCCCATGTGGATCATGTCGACCTCACCATCGCGCAGCAGTTGCGCGGATTGCGAGCCGCCGCGATACCACACGGTCACATCCGGCACGATCTCGGCCAGACGGGCCCAGGCGCGTTCCTGTCCCTCTTCGGTCGCCAGCGTCGCATAGACCTCGGACATGGGCACACCTTCGGACATCAGCGCCGCTTCTAGGTTGTAGTTGACCTTGCCATGCATGCCGCGGGTGCCCGGGAAATTCTCGGTGTCCCAGAAATCCGCCCAGGTGGTCGGCGGATTCTCGGGGAAGGCATCCACGCGGTAGGCGATCACCTTGGTGAAGTTAATGAAGCCGATGTAATGTTCGTGCACCAATTCCCCCGGGATGCCGGTGGTGTCGATGACCGAATAATCGAGCGGCTCGAGCGCGCCTTCCCGGGCCAGCGTTTCGCAGGTCGGCAATTCCTGTTCGGTCACGTCCCAGGCGACCGCGCCCGCGGTGATTTGTGCACGAATATCCTGAATGCCGTTGGTCGTATCCTCGCGGATGGTCACGCCCAGATCTTGTCCGGCAGGCTCGAGCATGGCTGTCCGAAGGGCATCCTGGAAGGAGCCACCCCAGGATGCAAAAACCACTTCGCCTTCGGCAAAAGCCGGCATCGCGACTGCCATCGACAGGACACTTGCCGCGATGCGCAGGTTATTCTTCGATTTATTCATAGCACTGTCTCCCCGGAGATTCATTTCTTCAGTCAAAACTGCGTTTCGATTAGTGAAATATTTGCGTCGAGTCAATCGTTCGTCGCTGACACCTCATCGGAGCGCCTCATCGTTGCGGAACATGCCGAATTTATATGCAGCGGCTCGGCGGTCGACATGACGCAAGCCAGCCTGTCATGCCCGAGCACCCAATCTGGACAACATCTTCATCGAGCGCCTGTGGCGCACCCTGAAATCCGGACGCGTCTACCTGAACGCCTGGGAGACCGGGTCGCAGGCCCGAGCCGGTGTCCAAAAGTGGATGGAGTTCCACATTCACCGCCGCCCGCACACGGCCCTTGGCGGCCGACCACCGGCGGTGGTCTACTCGATGAGAAATGAAGTCACGCAACCCGATCAGCAGGAGCAAAAAGTAGCTTGGAAAACGTCAGGTCCTGTCCAACGAATGGAGGGCATCTCACCGGTTGCTCCCCCCGATTCCCCGTGGGTTGACCTGGCGACGAACCGAAGATGACTTGCGGGGTCAGTTGATTTCGGTCAACGAACGTCGCGTGGCGGCTTGAAAAGATCTGGGATCGCTGATCGGTCCGGTCGCGACGATCCTGATCGGTCGGGGGACGAAGCCATCATTTTCGCAGATTTCCGGGTCAGGACAGTCTTCGGGGTTTGTGGGCAGCCGCATTCCGGACGGGTCGAACCTCGCGCACGTAAGAGGTTTCCGATCTGATGCCCGGCCTCTGGGGTGAGACGCTGGCCGTCCTTTCGGCACTGTCTTTTGCCCTGTGCAATATCGTCGTCTCGCGTTCGAACGGTGCGCGCGGCGACAAGGGGGTGCTGTTTTCGGTTGTCGTCACGATCGGCTTTTCCTTCGTGCTCTTCCTCGTACTCGAAGCCGGACGGCTCGATCTTTCGGCCACAAGAGACACGGCGCTCGGGATCGGATCATTTGCCCTGGCCGGGGTGGCTGCGATGATGTTCGGGCGCACGCTCGTGTTCGATTCGATCCGAAGACTTGGCGCGACCCGGGCGTCCGCGATCAAGCGGCTGAACCCGTTCTTCTCGGTCCTGCTTGCAGCGGTCTTTCTTTCCGAAGCTGTGACCCTGTCGGATTTGGCGGGACTGCTCGTCATTGCAATGGCCTTCGTGATCCTGATCAACGAAAGCCTGGAGAAGGCCAAGTTGGGCGCGGAGTCACCGCATCCCGTCGCCTACGCGATCGGCGCATCGGCCGCGCTTGCCTATGCCATTTCGTACATTCTGCGGAAGGCCGGCCTGATCGTCATGGATGCGCCTGCACTAGGGACATTCATCAGCGCGCTGGCCGGATTTGCCGGGTTTGCGGTTCTGGCGGCCTGTTCGACACGCTATCGGCCGATGTTCCGAAACCTGTTTCGGAACATTGATCGACAGGTGATGGCGGCTGCAATTCTGGTATCCATCGGGCAGATCCTGATGTTCGCCGCACTCGCCCACGAAAAGGTATCCACCGTGGTCATGATCTCGTCGCTCGAGATCTTCTTTTCGATCTTTCTGGCGACAGTGGTTTTCAAGACGGAAGAACGCCCCGGACCGGCAATTCTGTTTGCTGCCGCCTGCGCATTTGTCGGCGTTCTTCTTGTAGCAGCCGCCTGATTCACACCGTTATTCTGTTCTGTCATGCGGAACGCCGTCCCATTGACTGGAAATAGCGACGAGCCTAGCATCTGCTTACTTGGAGGGAGAGGCGTGGGGTGGAGCGGCGCGTTGGCGCAGTCTTGCATGGAAATTCACTCGCTATGTTCGCCGTGTCCTTCGGACGAAAGACCATAGTAAGACCTGACCGCCTGGGGAGGCTTGGTGGTCATGTTTCGACTGAAATCGGCACACTGCCGGAAAACAAAGAACAGAAGATTCTGGGAGGAACCATGAGAAGAACATTTCTGAAGACCGCGGCTGCCGCCGCGATGGCGATCTCGACGGTTGGCTTCGGCACGACCGTATCGGCGCAGGACGCGGCAGAATTCTACAAGGACAACGTGATCAAGTGGATCGTCCCCTACGATCCCGGCGGCGGCTACGATGAATACAGCCGCATGATCATTCCGTATTTCGAGAAGTATACCGGCGCACGGGTCGATATCGTAAACATGCCCGGGTCAGGTGGCATGAAGGGGGCCGTCGAAATCTTCAACTCGCCGGCGGACGGTCTGACGGTCGGGATCATAAACGGGTCCGCGATGGTGACGAACCAGTTGGCCGAAATCGAAGGCGCGAACTACAAGGTCGGGGACTACAACTTCCTCGGTCGCATGGTCGCCGACCAGCGCGTGCTTGTCTCGAGCCTGCAGTCCGGTATCACGACATTTGAAGACATGATGTCCAACGGCAAACCGGAGATCGTGGGCGCGACGGGCCTTGGCGGATCGACATACGTGGATGCGGTGATCACCGGCGACGTTCTCGAAATCGAACAGCGGGTCGTGCATGGTTTCGACCGGTCCGGCGATATTCGGACGGCAATGCTGCGTGGCGACGTCCAGACGATGTGGGGCTCTCTCGGCTCCGCGCTGAGCGGTATCGAGGACGGCGATCTGATCATCATCCTGCATGGTGAGAAGAACCCAAAAGGCATGCTCGTCGGGGTCCCGTCGATTTATGACATCGCGTCGGGCATGGATGACGGTGAACGGCGTGTGAAAATCCTTGAAAGCTGGGAAGCGCTGTCTGCTGTCGGACGTCCTGTCGCGGCGCCTCCCGGCGTACCGGAGGACCGTCTCGCCTTCCTGCGCGCCGCATTCGAAGAGGCGATGAACGATCCGGAATTCGTGGCGAATGCCGCCGAGACGGAGCGTGATCTGTCCTTTGCAACCGGCCCGGAAATGGAAGGCATCGCCAAGGCCGCGACGGAATTGGATGACGACATTCAGGAAATGTTCGTCAGGGCCATCCGCGGCGAGATCTGAGCTCGTTCTGAAATGCGTCCCCCGCCGAGTGTTTCGGCGGGGGTTTTTTTAACGGCAGGACCCGCGTCATGACCATCTTCGAAGGCCTCACCAGTGGCTTCCTTCAGTCCACGAGTTTGGCAGTTTTTCCTTACCTGTTCGTTGGGTCGGTCTTTGGTTTGATCATCGGGATCATACCGGGCCTGTCCGGTCACTTTGCCATGGCGATGGCCGTCACCTTTCTTTACACGATGGAGCCTGCTGCGGGCATCGCCTTCATCCTCGGGGCTCATGCCACGGTTGCACAGGGTGGTGGTCTGACCGCGATCCTCTTTTCGACGCCCGGGACGGGTCAGAATGCGGCGACGCTGCTGGACGGCCCCCCGATGCGCGACAAGGGCCAGGCGGGGATAGCCGTCGGCGCGGCGATGGCATCCTGCTTTCTGGGCGCAACCTTCGGGGCGGTCGTGCTGGCCCTGCTTCTTCCGGTCCTGCGGGAGGTGGTTCTGTTCTTCGGTCCCCCCGAAGTTTTCGTCCTCGCCTTCCTCGCGCTGACCTTCGTGGCCGTTCTCGGCAAGGAAGACATGACCCGCAGCCTGATCGCGGCCCTTCTGGGCCTGCTGCTGGCGATGGTCGGTGTGGACAATGTCACGAATACATTCCGCTTTACGCTTGGCCTGGATCATCTGGCCGACGGGCTCGGGCTTGTTCCGGTCATCCTCGGATTGTTTGCCGTGGCCGAAATGATAGACCTGTGGGTCCGGGGCGGAACGCTTGCCAAGGAAGTGCCCAAGGCGCTGTCGGCGCGCGATACGCAACGACAGATCTTCACCGGGATAGGCCTCGCCTTCAAGAACTGGTGGCTGGTCTTGCGCTGTTCGGCAATCGGAACCACGATGGGCCTGATCCCGGGCCTCGGGTCTGCCGCCGCGTCGTTCGTCGCTTATGGCTATGCAAAGCAATCCTCGCCCGACAAGGAAAGTTTCGGCCAAGGCAACGTCAAAGGCGTGATCGGTCCCGAATCCGCGAATGATGCGGTCGAGGGCGGCGCACTCGCCTCGACCATCGCCTTTGGAATTCCCGGGTCGTCATCGATGGCCATCCTGCTGTCGGGACTGTTCATTCTGGGCCTGGAAACCGGCCCGCGGATGCTGAACCAGAACGTCGATATCGTCTTCGTGATGATCTTCACCATCGTGATCGGAAACCTGATCGGGACGATCGTTGGGATGTTCCTCGTGAACCCGTTATCGCGTGCGACCTCGATCCGGGCCTCCGTCATGGTGCCCGTGCTGATGTCGGTCATCGCGACCGGGGCTTTTGCCGGAGAACGCGCGATCTTCGACATTGGCATCGCGATCGTGTTCGGCATTCTGGGCTATGTCATGAAAATCCTGAATTATTCCCGTGCCGCTCTGCTGATTGGGCTCGTGCTCGGCTTTGCGGTCGAAAAGAACCTCTATCTTGCACTGCTGCTTGATGGCCCGCTCTTCGTAATGGAGCCGATCCCGCTGGCGTTGACCATCATCACGGTCCTGTTCCTCGCATGGAATATCTACACCGTGTACCGCGACCGCATTAAGGTGATCCCGAAATGACCGATACGCCCGATCAGACCCCGCCTGCCGAGATGACGGAAGCCCGCGAACAGCGCGGTCGCCTTTTCGCCCTTGAGATCTGCTTTCTGGCCTTCATCGGCATCTTTGTCGCCGGTGCGTTTCTTGAGGCCACGACCTACAAGATCGTTTCGTCCCGGACGCCGTTCGTCATCATGGTGCCGTTGATGATCTTGATCGTCATTCACGCTGCGCGGCTGTGGCGCATCCGGGCGGAGTTCAGCCCGGGACGCCGCATTTCGGCGGCGTTGCGCGGACAGACGCCAAACGTGAACAAGATCGTCGCCTTCTCTGGCTGGATGCTCGGGATGCTGGTGATCATCACGGTCTTCGGCCACTTCGTCGGCATCTTCGTTTTCTGTGTCGTCCTGATGCGGTTTCTGGAGGCTGAGAGCTGGAAGCTTACGCTGATGGTCGCTGCCGCCACCTGCGTTTTCCTGTTCGGGGTATTCGAAATCGCGTTCAACATCGACCTGTATCGCGGCCTGATCCCTCGCTGGTTCCTCGGCTACCGGGACTTCTAGCCCCCCTTCGTCGCCCGCTTGGCGGCCGTCTCGCGCCCTTGGCGTGGATCGATCCAAACGTCGATCAGGTACGGACGGCCGTCGCGCAGGGCATCGACCCCCGCGCGTATCGCCCCGGCCAGATCATCAGCGGTTTTGATCGGGCCGATCGCCTCCACGCCCTGGGCGCGGGCCATCATCGCGATGTCGGGCGCCGGATCATCAAGGCGCTGTCCGACCCAGGCATTCGCCGGATTGCGGCCACGGACCTTCGCCACGCTTTCCTGGTGCAGTTCGTCGTTGAAATAGGACCGGTTGTTTCCGACGATGAAAAGGACGGGCAGCTTGTATTTTGCAGCCGTCCAGAGGGCGGTAATCCCCATCAGCGTGTCCCCGTCGCCCAGTGTCGCGACCACGAACCGCCCGGATCCTTTCAGCGCGAGTGCCGCGCCCACGGCGAGGCCCGGCCCGCTTCCGATCCCGCCGCCACCGTCCTTGCCGAGGAAATCGAGCGGGTCCCGCTGTGGCCAGAGATCATGGGGCCAACTGCGCGCCAGAGCCGGGAAGGTGACCGGCATGTCCCCCGTTTCGCCCTTCAACATGGTTGCAATATCGCGAAACGTAAGGCTGTCACCCTCGGCCGCTGTCGGAGGCGATGCCTTTGGCACGTTCGGCGCGGGCGACGCGGCAGGATTCAGCACCGAGAGCAGATCCTCGGCCAAGGCATCGCCGGGGCAATTGAACTCGATGTCGACGGCAGGCAACCCGAAGTGTTCCTGGCCCAGACCGCGATGCAACTGCATCTCGTCGCTGGCATGGATCACGGTCGCCGTGGGTCCCGCGGTCCCGAAAGCCTGCAAGAGGATGCCGCCCAGATCGACCCATCCAAGGCTCAGGATCACATCAGCCTGGCGCAGGGCTTTGCCGGCGGCAGAGGACAGCTTGTTGATAGGGGCGGCAACGTGATTGGGATGATCCGTCGGCACCATCGTGCCAACCTTCAGGTCGGAAATCATCATGGCGCGTGACCGTTCGGCAAGCGCCACGCGGTTCGCCATCGCAGTCCCCGTCCGCGCGCCCCGCCCCATTAGGATGACCGGTGAAGTCGCATTTGCAAGGACCTTCGCCGCCTTCGCCAGCAAGGATGCATCCGGTCGCGGCGCCGCCACGGGAAGATGGCGCGACAAGGCCGGCCAGGTCATGTCAGGCTCAACCGGTGCCTCCTGCCAGGCAGCGTCCAGATTGACGTAGACGGGCGCCATCGGGCTTGTGTTGGCGATTTTCCAGCCACGGGCCATCGACTCCGGCAGGGCCTTCGCGGAACCGGGCTGGTCGTCCCATTTCGTGAAGGACCGGATCAAGGCCCCCTGATCCTGCGTCGTATGCAGCCAATCGATCCACGGCCTGCGCTGTGCGGCGTCGACGGGACCGGTGGCACCGAGGATCAGCATCGGCGCGCGGTCGGCCCATGCGTTGAAGATCGCCATCGATCCGTGAAGCAGACCGACGTTGGAATGCAGGGCCACGGCCATGGCCCGCCCGGTCACCTTGGCATAGCCGTGGGCAATCGCGACGGCATGTTCCTCGTGCAGGCAAAGCAGCATTTCGGGTCGGGTGTTGCCCAGATGGTTGACCAGGCTGTCGTGAAATCCGCGGTAACTGGCGCCGGGGGTCAAGGCGATCCAGGGGATCTCCAGGCGGCGCAGCATCTGGGCAGCGACATCGGACCCCCAGGATATCGTCTCGTCCAGCGGCCCTTCGACCGGCTCGACCTGCGACGGCGCATTCTTGTCACGCATTTCAACCATCTCCGACCTCCCCGACAGATATGACACGCGACGGTAGGCGCGGCGTTCGCCCCAAGTCAAAATGCGAAAGCCGGTTTTCCAGCCGACGGGATATCGGTTCTGCGATGCGGAACTCCATTCCACATCAATTGACGCGTTTCATCCGCTGCTACATGCTGACTGCGAGGTAGAAGCTTGGGAGGGCGCCTTGAATGCCGCATGATATGGATGAGACCGTTCACTGGCATGAGCCAAAACGCGGGGAGCGCGCGGGCTATGGCAAGTTCGGCCAGCCTCAATCCGACTATGACAAATTCATGGAAGCCGAGGGTATTCCGGTCTTTCGCGGCATCGGCATAAAATCGGTCTTCGACCTCGAGCTGGCAGATTGGTCCCGAATGGGCGGGCGCGGCAGCTACGTTCAGCTTTACGGAACGGAAGGAAAGTGGGGCCAATATGTCGTCGAGGTTCCCGGCGCGGGCGCCCTGAACGTCGAAAAGCACCTTTACGAAGAGATTTTCCTTGTCGCCTCCGGGCGCGGCACGACCGAGGTTTGGTTGGAGGACGGCGGTGAAAAGCACGTCTTCGAATGGCAAACAGGCTCGCTCTTTTCGATCCCGGTGAACGCCTATCACCGCATCGTCAACGCCACAAAGGAACCCGCGCTTCTGATCGGCGGCACGACGGCGCCGAACCTGATCAATTTGCTGGGGGATACGGACCTGATCTTCAACTGCCCGTACAAGATGACGAGTCGCTTTTCGGGCACGGAAGACTTTTACAAGTACAAGGAAGACCTCGAGCCGGATCCGATCCGGGGGCTTGCCATGCGGCGAACCAACCTTGTCCCGGACGTGGTGAATTGCGACCTGCCGCTCGACAACCGTCGCTCACCCGGATGGCGACGGGTCGAGCCGTTCATGACGGGCAACAAGTTCTATCTCTGGCTTGGTCAGCATGACACCGGCAAATATTCCAAGGGCCATGCGCATACCTCGGCCGCGGTCCTGATCTGCATCAAGGGCAAGGGGTATACCTATACCTGGCCCGAGCGCGCTGGCGAGACGCCGTTCGAGGACGGCAAGGGCGATCAGGTCCAGCGACTGGACTATGAGCAGTTCGGAATGGTCACGGCAGCGCCCGGAGGCGAGCGTTGGTATCACCAGCACTTCAATTCCTCCGCCGAGCCGTTCCGCCTGACCGCCTGGTTCGGGCCGAACCACCCGACCATCGTCACCGGCCTTCCGCCCGGCGCAAAGCAGATCGACTACACGGCGATGGACGTCACAGAAGGTGGCACCGCCATCCCCTATTGGATGGAAGACAAGAAACTGCGCACCGAGTTCGAGGCCCTGATCGAGGCCAACGGCGGCACAAGCCGGATGGACCCCGGCCTCTATGACAAGCCGGACGACACGTGAACAAGGCAATGCATCCGGACGAGGCAGACGAAGGTGGTCGGATTCACTTTTCCAGCGCCGGTCGCTCGCTGATCGAAGAGGATCAGATCGAGTTGACCAGCGTTGGTGTCGACATCGGGTCATCGACGTCCCACCTGCTGGTGTCGACCATCACGCTGGAACGGATGGATACGCGCTACATCGTGACTGGACGCGACGTGAGGTTCGCTTCGGAAATCCTCCTGACGCCTTACGCCGATGGCAATACCATCGACGCCGATGCCTTGGCTGCTTTCATCGATGCGCAATACGCCGCTTCCGGCCTGTCCCCGGACGACATCGACACCGGTGCGCTGATCCTGACCGGGGTGGCGGCGCGGCGCAGCAATGCCCGCGCGATCGGTGAGATTTTCGCCGCCCAGGCCGGCAAGTTCGTGGCCGTCAGCGCCGGAGATGCCCTGGAAACGCTGATGGCTGCGCATGGCTCAGGGGCGGTTGCCCTGTCGGAACGGGCCGGATCGGTCCTGAACATCGACGTGGGTGGGGGGACTACCAAGATCGCCCTTTGCCGCGATGGGGACATCGTCGCACGAACTGCGCTGGATGCCGGGGCCCGCCTCATCGTCACGGATGCCGGGAACAGGATCACGCGGCTGGAGCCGTTCGGCGCAGAGCACCTGCGCAGGATAGGTGCCGACCTGTCGGTAGGTGACCTGCTCACCGAGGAGATGCGTCGCGACCTCGCGCATCAACTGGCGATGACCATCCTTGCGGCCGCGCAGGGCCAGGATGCCACCGGCTTCATGCGCTTGCCCCCGTTGGCGGCGGTCCTCGGGTCTGAACCCGGCGTGATCGTGTTCTCGGGTGGCGTATCGGAATTTCTGGACGGCAGCGGCAGCGATACCGGCGATCTCGGTCCGGAGTTGGCTCATGCGCTTGGCGGTCTTGTGCGCGCGGCAGGTTTGACGCTCGCCCCGGCCCGGCAAGGGATCAGGGCGACGGTCGTAGGGGCGTCGCAATACACTGTGCAAGTCTCGGGTTCGACGATCTTTCTCGATCCGGACGATATTCTTCCACTCCGCAACCTCGCGGTCATCGCGCCGACGATCGAGCTCGGTGACGAGATCGATACGGCTGAGGTGGCGACAGCCATCGGCGAAGCACTCGCCCGGCTCGATTTGCAGGACGGTGAAACGGCTGTCGCCGTGGCCGTGCCGTGGAGCGGCTCGGCGAGCTACGCCCGGCTGCAGGCGCTTGGTCATGGACTTGTTACCGGCTTGAAAGACGTCCTGGCACACGGACACCCGTTGGTGATCGTCAGCGAGGGAGACATCGGAGGGCTGATCGGAATGCAGTGTCGCAGCGAAGAGGATGTGCCCGGTGCCATCGTCTCGATCGATGGCATCGCGCTTTCGGAGTTTGATTTCATCGATATCGGCGAGGTTCTTCGATCCACCGGCGCGACGCCCGTGGTCGTCAAATCGCTTTTGTTTCCGGTGGAATGACGATGCCGGACACCGAACACACCAAGGCACCCCACGCAGTGACGTCGATCTGGCCCGCCGTGTTCCTTTTGATTTTCGCTGTCGTGATGTTCGTCATATCGCAAGGCTATTCGGCCACTTCGGCACGCTTTCCGAGCATGGTCGCGGGCGCGCTTGTCGTCCTCAGCTTGCTCGACATCTGGAGTCGTTCGAAACTTCCCGGAGCCGGGGCGGTGGGAACGTTCGGCGGCACCAGTTTTCGCAGCCGGGAGATGATGCACAACCCGAGCTTCGCAAGGCAAGTCGAATGCCTTTCCTGGATAGCTGGGGCGTTTGCGCTGATGGCCGCCGTCGGGATCCTTGCGGCATCCCCCGTATTTTGCGCGGCATACGTGCGCCTTCGGGGACATCGATCGCTTGCAGTCTCCGCAGGGGTCGCGATCGGGGTGCTGACCTTTCAGTTCGCGGTGTTCGAATGGGCCCTCGACTACGAACTTTACAGGGGCCTGTTCTTTACGAGGGGTGGCGTTTCCGCTTGGTGACGCCGCTTGAAAACAAGGGAGGAAGAGACATGAGAAAACTACTTGCGACGGGGGCCATGGCAATCGCCGTGATGACCGCGGGCGCCGCATTCGCGGACTATCCGACCGAAGACAACATCACATTCGTGATCCCCTACAGCCCGGGCGGCGGCTTCGACACGATTGTCCGTCAAATGGCCCCGGCGATGGAAGCGGCGATGGGAACGACCGTCGTGCCGGAAAACGTCGAGGGTGCCGGTGGCGCGCGAGGCGGACAGAGCGTCCGCCGTGCGGACCCGGATGGCTATACCATCGGGATCTACAATATCCCCGGGCTGACGGTGAACGAAGCGCTGGGCATCGATCAGGGGTTCAAGCTCAACGAGGTGACCTGGATCGCGAACCTTGCCGTCGAGACCTATGCCTTGGCCGTCCGCAAGGATAGCCCGATCAATTCGGTGGAGGACCTTTGCGGGCTGGATCGCCCCGCCAAGCTTTCGGACACGGGGGCCACGTCGACGGCATCCGTAACCACGCGGATCACATTCGGGATCCTGGGATGCGAAATCGTCGACGTGACCGGTTACGCCGGCTCCAACGACTCGATGATTGCCGTCATCAGTGGCGAAGTCGACGCGACGATCAAGCCGATCACATCCCTTGCCAAGTACATGGGCGACGGCGGATCGGATGACTTGAAGCTGATCCTGACCTTGACCCTGGACGAAGCGGTTCCCGGAGTTCCATCGGCCACCGACATCGGCCAGCCGGAGTTGGCGAAGTTCACGCTGAACCGCGTCATCGGTGGCCCCCCGGGGATGTCTCCGGACGTGGTCGCCGCGCTCGAAGCGGGTCTGAAAGCCGCCTCCGAAGACCCGGCCGTCGTCGAGTGGGCAAACAGCACCGGTGTCGAATTGGAGTTCCTTGGCGCTGCCGACACCAAGGCGCTGATGGAGGACCTTTCGTCGTTCTATGAGCAGTACAAGGATCTCGCTGCCGCCACCGAATGACGAAGCTGACGCGCCGCCACCTGTTGCGGCGCGTCTGACCGATTGGATATTCCATGGGCTTTGATGCGCTTTTCGATGCTTTCGTCGCTGTCCTGAACGGCGGCAGCCTGACGTTCCTGATGGCCGGAG
>JBARXR010000047.1:0-10941 GCA_049647445.1 Jannaschia sp.
GCCTCCAGCATCGCCGCAAACCCCAGCTTGTAGTCGGCAACGATCCGCCCGACGACCGCTTCGGGCACCCCCTCCGCAAGACCTGCGATCATCAGCGGCAGCGACAGTCCGATCCGCGCGCGGATCCGGTCCGGCGCCGGTCCCGGAACGCCCGACGCGGCGAATGCCCGGTCCACCGTGGCGACGATCACCGCCGCGCTGTCGATCAATGTGCCGTCGACGTCGAAAATCGCCAGGAAGTCAGGCATCTTCTTCGTCAAAGGGATCGACCGGGACATCGGCATCGGTCCAGCCCATCATGTCCCAGGTGTTCTTCATATGCTCGGGCAGCGGCGCGGTCAGATGCAGGCGCGCGCCGGTCATCGGATGGGTCAGCGTCAGGGACCGGGCGTGCAGGTGCAGCTTGCGGCTGATCTCGCCGCCCAGCATCGCGCCCCAGCCGTCGCCCTGGTTCTCCTGCCCCGAGCCGCCGTATTTGCCATCGCCCACGATCGGATGCCCGATCTCGGCCATGTGGGCCCGCAACTGGTGCGTCCGGCCCGTGATCGGCACCAACGCCACCCAGGACGCCCGCGACCCGAGACTGTCGAGCACCGCGTAATCCGTCGTCGCGTTCTTCGCGCCCTTGACCTCGCCCATGTCGCGCGGATGCACGGCGTGCATCTTCTCGCCCATGCCCTCGCCGCCGCCACCGGCCTTGACCAGCCCGAACTTGATCGTCGCCTTGCGCGGATACGGGACACCCGCGATGCACGCCCAATAGATCTTGCGCGTCTCGCGGCTCTGGAACGCCTCCGACATCTTCGCCGCCGTCAGACGGTTCCGGGCCATGATCATGATGCCGGACGTGTCCTTGTCGAGGCGGTGGACCAGCCGCGGTTGCTCCTCGCTGTCGAACCGCAGCGCATCGCCCAGGCCGTCCACATGCCGCGTCTGCCCACTGCCGCCCTGCGACGCGAGGCCAGGGGGCTTGTTCAACGCAATCAGGTGGTCGTCGCGATAGATCACGCAGGAGCGGATCATCTCCGCATCGGCCTTCGTCACCTTGTCGCGACGCGGCGCTGCGGGGCCACGGTCTTCGGGCAAGGGCGGAATGCGCACGCTCTGGCCTTCCTCGACGCGGGTATTCGCCTTCACCCGACCGCCATCGACCCGCAGATCGCCCTTTCGGCACATCTTCTCGATCTGGCCCTGACTGACCTGCGGAAAGCGGCGCCGCAACCAGCGGTCCAGCCGCTGCTCACCCTCGCCCGCCTCGACCATCACCGTCTGCACACCGCTCATGCCATCCACCTTGCCATCATGACCGCCAGCGCCAGCGCGGCCACCGACAGACCCACCGACAGACCGACATAGGCCGCCGCCTGTCCGACCTGTCCCCGTTCCAGCAGGGTCACCGTCTCCAGCGAGAACGCCGAGAACGTCGTGAACCCGCCCAGCAGGCCGACCATGACGAAGGGCTGCCACTCCGGCGCGTTGCGGCCCAGCCAGACCACGGCCAACCCCATCAGGAACGACCCAAGGACGTTCGCCGCAAGGATCGCGACCGGGAAGCCGTCGCGCATCAGCGCGGACCCCAGAAGGAAGCGGAGCGAAGCCCCGAGTGCGCCGCCAAGGGCCACCTGAACAAGCGGAAAGGTCATGCCCGTCCTGTCATCCCCGTGGGCGGCGAAGTCAACCGCCCTGCTTGCCGCGCTTGGCCCGCTGCTCGACGAACCAGTCCAGACGTCGGCCCAGCTCGCGCTCGAATCCGCGTTCCACCGGCACGTAATAGACCGGCCGCTTCATGCCGTCCGGGAAATAGTTCTGCCCCGAAAACCCGTCCGCCTGATCGTGATCGTAGGCATAGCCCGCGCCATAGCCCTGTTCCTTCATCATCGCCGTCGGCGCGTTCAGGATGTGTTTCGGCGGCGGCTCCGAGCCGGTCTGGGTCGCCCCCGCCATCGCCGCCTTCCACGCCGCATAGGCCGCGTTCGACTTGGGGGCGAGCGCCAGATAGACGACGGCATTGGCAAGGGCCAGTTCGCCCTCCGGGCTGCCCATCCGCTCATAGGTTTCCCAGGCCTGCAGGCAGATGCCCTGCGCCTGCGGATCGGCCAGTGCGATATCCTCGACCGCCATGCGGGTGATGCGCCGCGCGAGGTAGCGTGGATCCTCGCCGCCCTTCAACATCCGTGCCAGCCAGTACAGGGCCGCGTCGGGATCCGAACCGCGCACGGATTTGTGCAGCGCCGAAATCAGGTTGTAATGCTGGTCGCCGGATTTGTCGTATTGCGCGGCCCGACGCTGCAACCGCCTGGCCAACGTCTCGGTATCCACCGGGCCCTTGGCCCGCCAGGCGGCGACTTGTTCCACGAGGTTCAGCACCGCGCGCCCGTCGCCGTCGGCCATCTCCTGCAAGGCTTCGCGCGCGGGCCCGTCAAGCGGCAGCTTGGCGCCAAGCTCCTTCTCGGCCCGCTGCGTCAGCAACTCCATGTCGCGCAGCGTCAGCCGTTGCAGCACCAGCACCTGCGCGCGACTCATCACGGCGGCGTTCAACTCGAACGACGGGTTCTCGGTGGTCGCGCCGACCAGCGTGATCGTGCCATCCTCCATGTGCGGCAGGAAACTGTCCTGCTGGGCCTTGTTGAAGCGGTGGATCTCGTCGACGAACAGCAGCGTCCCCTGCCCGTTCGCGCGCCGGTTCCGGGCCGTCTCGAACACCTTTCGCAGATCCGCCACCCCGGTGAAGATCGCGGATATCTGGACGAAGTGCAGCCCGACATGGTCCGCGAGCAGTCGCGCGATGGTCGTCTTGCCCACCCCCGGCGGCCCCCACAGGATCAGGGACGGCAAGGCCCCCGTCAGCATCGCGGTCAGCGCGCCGTCCGGTCCTAGCAGATGCCCCTGCCCGACCACCTGGGCCAGCGTCGCCGGGCGCAGCCGGTCGGCCAACGGCGCAGGTTGGGCCGATGTCGGGGTCGCGGGCGCCGGGCCGGAGTCGAAAAGGTCAGCCATGCTCCCTGTCTAGTGGCAAGCCCACGGCGTGGGAAGGCATGCGGGCGGCGGTGAGGCGCCGCCCGCATCGGGCGACGTCAGTGCATCTTGGTCGCCATGGAGATGTTGACGCAGACCGACGCCGATCCGCCGATGTCCATGACCGGACCGGCCGCCACGCAATCGAGACCGACGCGCCGCGCCAGACGTGGCGACGTGGCCGGGATCAATCCGAGGACCGAGGTCGCGCCCAGTTCACGGGCCGAGGCGACCATCTGGCCGATCAATTGCATCTGGACCCGCATCCGCAGGCTTGCGGGCACGTCGTTGCAGACGAACACACGGCTCGACTCCCAGATGTGCTGGCCCACGGGCGCATCCCCGAACAACAGATCGGAGGGGATCGTGTCCAGCAATCCCAACTGCGCGTCGCGGATCATGTAGGAATAGATCCCGCAGCGGTGAGTGGTGGGCGTCAGGCGCACACCCGCAAGGATGCGACCGTATTCGTGAACGGCGACCCACCGGCTTGCGGGGGTATCGTATTGGTCGAACTCCATCCCATCGGCATGCGGCAGGTCCCATTGGGCTTGCTCGATGAAGGTCCGATGGCGGGCGCGCAGCAGGTCGGTGAACAGCGGGCCATGGTCGTGGATGTTGTTGAACGAGAGTGTTGTGACTTGCATTTTGACATACTTTCTCTGCCGGGTTGTCGTTGACACCAGGGGACCGTGGAGTGCTCGCAATGTGGGGTTTGGCTTATAACAGCCTGTATTCTCTCGCCATTCTTAGTGCCTCGGCCGTGGTCTTTGCACCCAGTCGATCCCGGGCGGACGAAAGGCGCGCCTTGAGCGCGCTTTCCGAAATACCAAGTTCCGCAGCAGCCGCCGTATGGCGATATCCGTCACCCACGAGGCGCAGGGCCTCGATCATCGCGGGTGTCAGATCATCGGGGGGCTCGGTGACATCATGGAGACCGAGGGCGATTTCCTCGATATCGTCGATTTCGGTATCGGTGAATTCCCGGTCCGATCGAGCCGCGCCCACGATGGTGCGGGACGTGATCTTTCCACAGGAGACCACAACGCCATACGTCAGGTCGTGCTCAGCCGCCTTTCGCATCACGCCGAAAGGGTCAGGCAGCGCTATCTCGCTCCAACGTATCTTTCCCGTCTTGCTGATCCCCCAGAACACGAGGGGGTCACGCAGGGAATAGGCGTTGGCAGCGTAGATATCCTGCCAGTCCTGCGGGTATGTGCTTTTGAGATACAGAGGCGAGGCAAAGCGGATGTGGACGCCCACGGTGTAACCGGTCGGGGCGATCTCGTCCAATCTCTGCAGGTAGCGAACCATAAGGCGACGTCTTTCGGACATGTCTTTTTAGACAGGCTGGTTAATTTCTCGTCAACTGTATCGTCTCCTCGTTAGGCCACTGAAATAGTTAACAGATGATAAACAATCCTCTATTTACTTGATTATTGGCGCGCAACTCGCGGCAATACGCCCAAGAACACGGCGCTCGTCACGTGCCCCGGCGGGCGGCCATATCACCGGACAGGTTGCCGCCTGGCTCATCCTGCTTTGCCCCGGTCCAGCGACGACGATGCCCGACCTGCGGCGACGAAATCGCCTTGCGGCGAGGCTCGAACGGCAAAAGGCCCCGCTGTTTCCAGCGAGGCCTTTTCCGTCCAATCCGGTCGCGGATCACTCGTCGGCGGCGTCCTCGGCCTCGACCCGGGCGCGGTCGGCCGCGCCCTTGGCGTCGACGTCGCGCTCGACGAATTCGATGATCGCCATTGGGGCCATGTCACCATACCGGAAACCGGCCTTCATGATGCGAATGTAACCGCCCTGACGCTCCTTGTAGCGCGGCCCGAGGATGTCCATCAGCTTGGCAAGGTGACGGTCTTCCTTGAGGCGCGACCGCAACAGACGACGGGCGTGCAGATCGCCGCGACCGGCCAGCGTGACCATCTTCTCGACGATGGGGCGCAATTCCTTGGCCTTGGGCAGGGTCGTCTTGATCTGCTCGTGCTCGATCAGCGATCCGGCCATGTTGGCGAACATCGCCTTGCGATGTTCATGGGTGCGGTTGAGTCGGCGGTATCCACGGGCGTGGCGCATGATTATTCTCCAGATTTATACTTTGTCCGGGATCCGTGCGTTGCGGAC
Source organism: Jannaschia sp. (assembly GCA_049647445.1). Taxonomy (GTDB): domain Bacteria; phylum Pseudomonadota; class Alphaproteobacteria; order Rhodobacterales; family Rhodobacteraceae; genus Jannaschia. The sequence goes on from JBARXR010000047.1 coordinate 5,149, forward strand.
CCCTCCTTATTGGGGCGGGATTGCCCAGGGTCGCCCGGACGGGGTTTCCCCCGCCCTGCGCCATCAAAAGTTGTCTTCGAACTTCTTGGCCAGGTCCTCGATGTTCTCCGGCGGCCAGTCGATGATATCCATCCCGAGGTGCAGGCCCATGCCCGAAAGCACTTCCTTGATCTCGTTGAGGGACTTGCGACCGAAGTTCGGCGTGCGCAGCATCTCGGCCTCGGTCTTCTGGATCAGATCGCCGATATAGACGATGTTGTCGTTCTTGAGGCAGTTGGCGGACCGCACGGAAAGCTCCAGCTCGTCCACCTTCTTGAGCAGCAGCGGATTGAACTCCAGGTCGTCCTCCGCCGAATCCGAACGCGCCGCTTCCGGCTCGTCGAAGTTCACGAAGATCTGCAACTGGTCCTGCAGGATGCGGGCGGCATAGGCCACGGCATCGTCGGGGGCCAGCGAGCCATCGGTCTCCAGCTTCAGCGTCAGCTTGTCATAGTCGAGCACCTGCCCCTCGCGGGTCGGCTGCACTTCGTAGGACACGCGCTTGACCGGCGAATAGATCGCGTCGATCGGGATCAGGCCGATCGGCGCATCCTCGGGCTTGTTCTTGTCGGCGGAGACATAGCCTTTGCCGGTGTTGACCGTCAGCTCCATGTAGAGGTCCGCGCCATCGTCGAGGTGACAGATGACATGGTCGCGGTTCAGAACCTCGATGCCGTTGGATTCGCTGATGTCACCGGCGGTGACGACCATCGGGCCCTTGGCCGAGACCGAGACGCGCTTGGGCCCCTCGACGTCCATCTTGATCGAAACGCCCTTGAGGTTCAGCACGATGTCGGTGACATCCTCGCGGACACCCGACACGGACGAAAACTCGTGCAGGACGTTGTCGATCTGCACGGACGTGATCGCGGCGCCTTGCAGCGACGACATCAGAACGCGGCGCAGCGCGTTGCCGAGGGTCAGGCCAAAGCCCCGCTCCAGCGGTTCGGCCACGACGGTGGCCTGACGCGCGGGGTTGTTGCCCGGACGTACGTCAAGCTGCGCAGGCTTGATAAGCTCTTGCCAATTCTTGTGGATCATGTGGCCCATCCCTCCATTCATGTCTCGCACCGGGGCGGTTGGCGGAGACTCCCGAGGTGTTTCAAACGGCGTGGCGGGACTGCCCGGAGGACAGCCCCGTCAGGTAATCGTGTCGCGGGTCAGACGCGGCGGCGCTTCGGCGGGCGAACGCCGTTGTGCGCAATCGGAGTGACATCGCGGATCGCGGTAATCTGCAGACCGACCGCAGCCAGCGCGCGCAGCGCGGACTCGCGTCCGCCGCCGGGGCCCTGCACTTCGACCTCGAGGGTCTTCATGCCGTGCTCCTGCGCCTTCTTGCCCGCATCTTCGGCGGCCATCTGGGCGGCATAGGGGGTCGATTTCCGCGAGCCCTTGAAGCCCATCGTTCCGGCAGACGACCAGGAGATGGCGTTGCCCTGAACATCGGAAATCAGGATCTTGGTGTTGTTGAACGACGAGTTCACATGCGCCACACCGGCGGCGATGTTCTTGCGTTCCTTGCGCTTGGGGGCGCGGCGGGTTGCTTCACGTGCCATGGTCTACGCTCCCTTACTTCTTCTTGCCGGCGATGGCCTTTGCGGGGCCCTTGCGCGTGCGTGCGTTGGTATGGGTGCGCTGACCGCGAACCGGCAGGTTGCGACGGTGACGCAGGCCACGGTAGCAACCAAGGTCCATCAGGCGCTTGATGTTCATCTGCGTGTCACGGCGCAGGTCGCCTTCCACGGTGACATTCGCGTCGATGTATTCGCGGATCGACAGGACTTCGGCATCCGACAATTCGTTTATGCGGCGGGATGCATCGATGCCGACGGCCTCGATGATTTCCTTCGCCTTTGCGGGACCGATGCCCGTGATATACGTAAGCGCGACGGGGGTGCGCTTCCCCGTCGGGATGTTGACGCCAGCAATACGAGCCAAGTGGTCTTCCTTCTTCGTCGCGGTTCCGTAGCACCAGAACCTTTTTTCACAACGACCCGGACCGGCTGGCCCCGGGTCAAAACAGATGACCGGGAATCAATCGATTCCCGGCGGAGATTGCCAACTAGGGGGTTGACCCGGTGGGGTCAAGACCCACGCCGAAACCTGTCAAGAACTTTTTGACAAGGCATCGGCGATGGATTTCGCCACGGCGTCGATCTCACCCAGACCATCCACGGCCTTCAGATCGCCCTTGGCGTAATAATAGCCGATCAGGGGCGAGGTCTTCTTGTAATATTCCATCAGACGGGTGCGCAGGCTGTCGGCGTTGTCATCGGCCCGACGGGTGAAGTCGGTGCCACCGCAGTTGGAGCATTTGCCATCCGGCGGGATCGGCTTCGTGACGTCGTTGTAGACTTCGCCGCAGGTGCGGCAGGTGCTGCGCGCGGTGATCCGGTTGACCAGGACCTCGTCGTCGATGCGCATCTCGATCACACCGTCGAGCACCGTGTCGTGCTTGTGCATCAAGGCACCCAGCGCATCCGCCTGCGCCAGCGTGCGGGGGAAGCCGTCGAAAATGAACCCGCCGCCGTGGTCGCCTTCCAGCTTCTCCTCGATCAGGCCGATGACGATCTCATCCGTCACAAGCTGACCGGCGTCCATGATTGCCGCCACCTTATTCCCCATCTCGGTCCCGGACGACCGCGCTTCGCGCAGCATGTCCCCGGTCGAGAGCTGGATCATTTGCCGCTCCTCCACGAGCTTGCGCGCCTGAGTTCCCTTCCCGGCCCCAGGCGGCCCCAGCAAAATTATGTTCATCGTCTGGCAGTCCCCTTCTTCGCGCTTCCGCGCCTCTTGCCGCGCAACTGGCTCTTTTCGATCAGGCCTTCGTATTGATGGGCCAGCAGATGGCTCTGGACCTGTTGGATCGTGTCCATCCCCACCGACACGATGATCAGGATCGAGGTGCCGCCGAAATAGGCCGTGATCGCCAACTGGCTCCGCACCATCTCCGGGATCAGACACACCAGCGTCAGGTAGGCTGCCCCGAGGACCAGGACGCGGTTGGTGACATACTCGAGGTATTCCGCCGTCCGCTTGCCCGGGCGGATGCCCGGAATGAAGCCGTTCTGCGACTTGAGGTTGTCGGCCACGTCATCGGGCTTGAACGCCACGTTGAACGTATAGAAATACGTGAAGAACACGATCATCGCCGCGAAGAACAGCAGATAGAGCGGCTGACCGGGACCGAAGTAGGCCAGAACCGTCGACATGATCGGCCCGGTCTGCTGGCCCGAGAACGTGCTGATCGTCGTCGGCAGCAACAAGAGCGACGACGCGAAGATCGCCGGAATCACGCCCGCCGGGTTCACCTTGATCGGCAGATGGCTGGAGCCGCCGTCATAGACCTTCATCCCGACCTGTCGGCGCGGATACTGGATGTGTATCTTCCGCAGCGAGCGTTCCATGAACACCACGAGGATCAGCGTCCCCAACAGCATCGCCACCACGCCCAGGATCGCGGGGGTCGTCAGCGCGCCGGTGCGACCGCTCTCGAAGAACTGCGCGAGGGCTGCGGGAAGCTCCGCCACGATGCCGACGAAGATGATCAGCGAGATGCCGTTGCCGATGCCGCGCGCGGTGATCTGCTCGCCCAGCCACATCAGGAACATCGTGCCGCCGACGAGGGTGATCACGCAGGATGCGCGAAAGAACATGCCCGGGTCATGGGCCAGCCCGCCCGCTTCCAGCGATACCGCGAGGCCGTAGCCCTGCAACGTCGCCAGCGCGACCGTGCCATAACGCGTGTACTGGTTGATCTTCTTGCGCCCCGCCTCGCCCTCTTTCTTGAGTTGCTCGAGCTGGGGAACCATCGCCGTCATCAACTGCACGATGATCGACGCCGAGATATAGGGCATGATCCCGAGAGCGAAGACGCCCATACGCCCGATCGCGCCGCCGGTGAACATGTTCAGGACACCGCCCAGACCGGCCGCCGCCTGCTCGACGAAATCGCGCAGGGCACCTGCGTCGATGCCCGGCACGGGGATATACGTCCCGATACGATAGATGATCAGCAGACCGATCGTGAACAGGATGCGCTGGCGAAGCTCCTTGGCTTTGCCGAACGCGCCCCAGCTCATGTTGGCGGCCATTTGCTCTGCGGCTGAAGCCATGCGAGCCCCTCTTGTCAGTGAAACGCCGCCAGACAGGTCTCCCCGCAGGCGGCGTTCAGGAAAACGTTGGTCTCATGTAAGCGGACCGGCGTCCGCCCACAACCGTCACTCGGCGGCGATTGCCGCGACCGTGACCGACCCGCCTGCCTTCTCGACCGCCTCGACCGCGCCCCTGGACGCGCCCGTGACGGTGATCGTGGCCTTGGCGGTGATCTCGCCCTTGCCGAGCAGACGGATCCCGTCGAGCTTGCGGCGCACGACGCCTGCGGCCACGAGGCTGTCCTCGGTGATCGCGGCGGCGTCGAGCCGACCGTTGTCGATGAATTCCTGCACCTTGGACAGGTTGATCACCGCGAAATGCTTCTGGTTGGGCTTGTTGACGCCACGCTTGGGCAGACGCTGGTAGAGCGGCATCTGGCCGCCCTCAGAGCCCTTGATGGCCACACCCGAACGGGATTTCTGACCCTTGATACCGCGGCCAGCGGTCTTGCCCATGCCCGAACCGGGACCACGGGCGACGCGCTTGCGCTTCTTGGCGGCACCTGGATTGTCCCGCAGATCGTTGAGTTTCATTTCGCTTCTCCTCTTGCCGGAAGCGCCCCCGAAGCGATGTGGGGCGAACGCGGCGTTTCTTGATTCTGTCCTGTGCCCCCGCATTCGCGGGCTGCACCGCGCGGCCCTACAGGGCGGGCGCGTCCGATGCAAGCATCCCTTGCCTGCGGGCGCGGGCCGGGCCAGTCTGGCGCCATGCGCGCAGCCCTCCTTGCCCTCGCCCTCCCGACCTTCGCCGCTCCGGCGGGGGCGCAGGGACCCTGCGCGACCGATGCCATCGTGGTCTTCGACGGCTCCGCCTCGATGGCCGAAATCGGCCTCGACATCGTGGATGCGCCCCGCATCGTGGATGCCCGCACCGCCATGGCCCGCGTCATGCCGGAGGTGGAGCATTACCGCCGCATCGGCCTCGTCACCTACGGCCCCGGTCCCGAAGGCTCCTGCGAGGGCATCCGCGTCCGCTTTCCGCCGATCGACGCCGCCGCCGCCCGGATGGCGGCCGAACTCGACGCGCTCGACCCCAACGGGTTGACCCCGCTCGCCGCCGCCGTGGAACGCGCCGCCGACGTCCTCGACTACCGCGCCCGGCCCGCAATCGTCGTGCTGGTCACCGACGGCAACGAAACCTGTGGCGGCCGCCCCTGCGCCTTGGGCGACCGTCTGGCCGCCGAGGCCGCCGACCTCACCGTCCATGTCATCGGATTCAAAGTCACGCGCGATTTCTTCGCCTGGGACAACCCCGAGCAGCAGGGATACGACGGCGACACGGTGGCGAAATGCCTGTCGGACCGGACCGGGGGGCAATTCGTGTCGACCCAGACAGTGGACGAACTGGTCGACGCACTCCGGGGGACGCTGGGCTGTCTGGTGGTGGGACGCGGACCGGACACCGCCGACGTCGGGCGGCTCTGAATGCCGGGGGCCGTCCGCGCGACCCTCCTGGCCTTCGCCATCGTGGCGCAGCCCGCCGCCGCCGATTGCACCTTCGACGCGATGATCGTCTTCGATGCCTCCGCATCGATGACCGGCCCCGGGTCCGGCCCCCGCCCGCGCATCGGCGAGGCGCGGACGGCCCTGGCGCAGACCA
>JBARXR010000048.1:0-13699 GCA_049647445.1 Jannaschia sp.
GGCGTCTACTCCTATGTCCACGTCGCGAACGGTATCCAGACGGAGGCGCTGCTAGGCAGTCGGTCCGTGCATCTTGTCGCCAACATCGGTGCGCCTCTCGCGGCGGGCGATACCTTGCCCTGCGGCCCGTCCGACTGTGTTGCGAAGCGGTTGGAGACTGCGCCCAAGCGTCTGGGCGGCGGCCTTCTGCGGCTGCTGCCGACGCCGCAGACGAGGCTTTTCCCCGACACGGAACGGGATCGTTTCACCGATACGGAGTTTGTCCGCGACGCGCGCGGCAACCGTCAGGGCGTTCGCCTGAACATGGACGGGGTGGGCTTTGCGACAGAGGAACAACTGACGCTTCTGTCCGATTTCATTCTGCCCGGCGACGTGCAGATGACGGGCGACGGCGTGCCTTATATCCTCGGGCCGGAATGCCAGACCACCGGCGGCTATCCGCGGATCGGTACGGTCGTGGCGGCCGACCTTCCGCGGGCGTTGCAGGCTATGCCCGGCGCGCCGATCCGGTTTCGGTTCGTGACCCTGGAAGAGGCCCGCGCGATCCGGCCAGCCACTGCCCGGGCGGTGCCTTTGGTCCGCGACCCCCATGACATACGGGATCTTCGGACGCTCCAGCTGATCGGCGGCGTGGTGTCCGCAAAACCGCAGGAGGATCCTTGATGCAGGTCGATCTGAACGCCGACATGGGCGAGGGCTTCGGCGACTGGCAGATGGGCGACGATGCCGCCTTGCTCGGGATCGTCACGTCCGCAAACGTGGCGTGCGGTGCCCATGCGGGCGACTGGGACGTGATGTCCCGAACGATGGCGCTGGCGCGGGACCGCGGCGTGGGCATCGGGGCACATCCCGGATTTCCCGACCTGCAGGGGTTCGGTCGCCGCCGGATGGGGATCGCCGGCGAGAGCCTTGCAAACCTTGTGATCTGGCAGTTCGGTGCGGCGCGCGGGATTGCGGCGTCGCTTGGCACGAAGGTGCGGCACTTCAAGCTGCACGGGGCCTTGGCCAACATGGCCTCCGAGGATGCGGCGCTTGCGCGAACGGCCTACGAGGCCGCGCTTCGCGTCGATCCAGACGTCATCCTGCTGGTGCTGGCGGGCACCGCGCAGGAGGCCGTGGCCCGCGATCTGGGCGCTCCATGGGCGGGTGAGATCTTTGCCGACCGGGGTTACAACGACGATGCCACGCTGGTCACACGCGGCCAGCCCGGGGCAATGGTCCACGATCCTGCGGAGGCGGCCGCGCGCATGGTCCGCTTCGTGCGCGCGGGCGCGATCATCGCCAACTCGGGCCGGGTGATCCCGGCAGCATGCGATTCCATCTGCCTGCATGGGGACGGACCGGAGGCGGTGGGCATCGCCCGGGCCGTTCGCGCGGCGCTGGAAGCCGAGGGATGTGCGCTGAAATTCATGTCCGGTCGCTGACGGCGCGTTGTGGCCCATCGAGGGGGACGACCGGGACAGTGGACGGCGGTCGGCAATCTTCAGGTTGCCTCTTTCGGGGTGTTTACCGCTGCGTGAAGCGCATGGGCGCGTCCGGATCAGCGCAGGCGCGGGGGGGCGTCGGGGTCGCGCACCAAGCTTGTCGTTTCCGGCGCAGGCAGGTCGATGCGCAGGCCGTGCCGCGAAAGCGTCGCCGCCAGAGGTTGCGACGCGCGCAGGAAGGTCACGTCGATCTGCCCAGCGTCCAGCCCCGAAAACACCAGTGCTTCGGACACGGCACGGGCCAGATCCCCTTCTGCGCCCGGCAGCGGATCCACGACACCCAGAATATGACCGCGCCCGCCGTCCTCATAGAGAACGCCGGCCAGATAGGCCGTCCGCGCCAGTCCGGCCGCGAGGGACAATTTGCCGTCGAGGGCGGTGATCAGCGCCTCGGGCAGGCGTCCCGGCGGCGTGATCTCGGCGATGCGACGGTCTTCTTCGGTGGGCGCATGCAGGAGTGTCTCGGCAAGCCAGCCGATGGCATCCGGTGGCAGCAGTTGCGCGGAGGGCGCGTCTTCGAGGTTCAGCCCGAGGCCGAGGCCCTCGGACGCCAGCAGACCGGCGAGTTTCCGACCCGACAGCGTGGCGGTCGCGGCGGCGCCGGCGAAAGCCTCCAGCCGGTCCGGGAGGTCGAAGGCGAGGGCATATTGCTGGCCCTCGATATCGAACAGGCGGGGCGTGACGGTATCGCTGTCGGCGGTGTCGAGCAGGAGGTGGAGTTCAGCCTCGGCCAGCCGGTTGAAGAAGGCCAGGCGGTCGTTGTCCCGACCCGTTTCCTCGGATTTGATGAAGGCTTGGTCGAGGGGCGTCATGTCAGGGCCTCTGCTATGGCCGCGCGAAGGGCGGGCAGGGTCTCGGTTTCGAACCACGGGTGGCGTTTGAGCCATGCCGTATTGCGCCACGATGGATGGGGCAAGCAGAAGACCGAGGGCGCATGGTCGCGCCAGTCGCGGACGCGGTCGGTAACGCGGCCCTTTCCGAGGTGATAATCCTGAGCATATCCGCCGATGAAAAGCGAGACTCTCGGAGCGCCGACGTGGGCCAGCGCGGCCGCGCGCCATGTGGCGGCGCACAGGCGCGGCGGGGCGATGTCGGAGCCCTTGGCGTCATAGCCGGGAAAGCAGAACCCCATAGGAACGATGGCGAGGTTGTCCGTGTCCCAGAAGGTATCCTCGTCGATCCCCATCCAGTCGCGCAGACGCACGCCGGAGGGGTCGTCGAAGGGTTTGCCGGACGTATGCGCGCGCATCCCCGGCGCCTGGGACGCCACCAGAACCGGTGCGCCCGGGCGGAACCAGACCACCGGCTTGGGACGGTGCGCCGTCGCCGTCGCCGCGAAGCGGTCGGCACAGAGACGGCAGGATTTCAGATCGTCGGTCACGGCCATGAGGGGCAGGTAGGCCCATTCGGCGGTCAGGTCATCTTTTCGTACAAAATTTTTCCTCGGACGGACCGGAGTGACGCCGAGCCCGGCAAAAGACCGGGCGGCCTGCGTCCGACCCCGGCGCAGACGACTGGCGACCGTGACGGCTTGACTGAGCGTTCACGGCAGGGGTCGCAGGATTGGCAGCACTGCGCTGATCCGGGGTCGGCTGCACACTTAGGTACGCCGTCCGGCCCGTCAGAGGCGGCGGAGGAGTTCGCGCAACGTGTCCTGCTCCGCCTGCGTGAGCGGGGCCAGTATGCCGGTCAGTGCCTTGGCGACGGCCCGTTGAAGACCGAGAACGGCGTCCTGCCCGAGCGGCGTCAGCTGCAGGATGGCGCTGCGGCCATCGTCCGGGTCACCGCGACGCTCCACGAGGCCCTTGTCTTCCATCGATCTGACGGTGCGCGTTATCTGCGACTTGTCCCGCGCCATCTGGGTCGCAAGCTGGTGCATCGGGGCCGGTGCGATTTCCGCGAGGGTCAGGAGCAGGATGCCACCGCCCGGACCGAGATTGTGGACATCGAAGCTGTCGGCGTCGGTGTTCAAGGCGGCGTGGATCCGCCGCATGAATCTGTCGGTCAGGTGGGCAATATCGATATCGGACATGGTTCTTTTTAGTTGACTATATCCACTAAGCGACTTAGTGGACAAAATCAACAAACTCCACTGGATTCAAGGTCGCCGCCGTGATCGCGACTGATCGCCGTTTTTAAGGAAATGATGGACCATGACGCAATCGCAAGCTTTGGCATTGAAGATCGCGGCCGTTCTCTGGGTGGTATGGGGCATGGTGCATGCCTTTGCGGGCGTCGCGACGATCCTTTCCGCGACACCTGCCGGCTTCGCAGCGATTGCCGATGCGGTCGCTGACGCAGACCTGTTGGCCGATTATCATCCGGCAGTGGGTGGCATCCTCAACCAGCATGGATGGAACCTGATGTGGTTCGGCGCGGTCACGATCGTCGGCGCGGTCTTCATCTGGCGCGGGAATGTCACGTCGATCTGGGTTACCGGGATGGTCGGCGGTCTGGCGGATCTGGGGTATCTGCTGTTCGTCGATTTTCCGGGCTACGTGAACTTTTTCCCGGGGACCGTGATGACGATCATTTCAGCTTCCGCCCTTCTGCTGAGTTTCTGGGTCTGGCAGGCGATCCGGAAGGGCTGAGGGCCGCCGATGCGGTGTGTCCCTAAGCGCCGGACGATTGCAGATGCCGAAATTCAACCTTTCACCAGGCAAAAATCCGGTCACTTCGATTGCGACCGGTGACCTCGGGCTCGGCCAATCCCCCATCCGATGAAGTCAGGCCCCGGAAGGCATCCGGCCATGGCAGGACGTTCCGGACCTTCACTCCGAGCGGAACGGGTGTTTGACCATTGACGCACGTCAGTCGTCGCCGAGGGAACCATCCGGCTTCTTTTTGCGGCAGATCACCATTCCGGTCATGTTCAACGGGTTCGCGAGCATTTTTGCCGGGACGGAAGACACGATTTCCAGATCGCTTTTGCCCAGGATGGGCAGCAGGGTGCGCAACTGATCGCCGAACAGCGTATAAAGTTTCTGCGCCGTGTTCGCAAATTCGATGACCGGTTCGACGAAAACCACGGTGTCACGGCTCGCGCGACTCATCGACGAAACGGCTTGATCCGCATGGTAGGGCAGTTGCTCGAGGCAGTGCATGGAATAGACGAGGTCGAATTCGGCGTCCTTGATCGTCGAAAGCGTCAGGGCGCTGTCGACGGACAGATCGACTGCCTCCAGTCTTTCGCCCCAATAGGTTTTCCCGACCCTCAAACGCTCCGGCGAAAGGTCGACCCCGGACAATTCGATCCGGTCGCCGAAGGTTTCCTTCAGGCGGACGAGATTCGTGCAATTGCCCGCCCCGACCTCCAGAACGCGCGGCCTGGGGCCTCCGGCATCCAGCAGGCGTTCAATCTGTTCCTTGACCGGTTCGAGGTAGTGATCGCGGATCTCGCGAAACGAAGTCTGCGCCATCGCCCCGTGGTAGAGCGTGAAATTGCTGCCCTCCTCGTCAATTCGGATTTCCCAGTCGTCATAGGTCTCGTAATCGTCAAAGCTTATGGAGGTGTGACGGCGAAACTCCTCACCCCGCTTCAGCTTTCGGAGGAAATCGCGGATCTGTTTCAGGGTGCGTTTTGCAAAGAACAGCCTGGCGCTACTCGATCTGAAAGGCCGGCGGCGCGGATTGAGGTATGGGGCGGCTCTGTCGGCGGTCATCTTGCGCTCGCTCGTAGTCTGCATGTCGGCCCACTTACCGGTTGCGGTCCGCCGAAGTCTAGAGCGATGCGATGGCACCTTCGGGCGGGTCAGGTCGCTTCGGATCGCGTTTGACGACGCTTTTTCGCGTGTGTTCCACCTCGGCCGCGCGCCGTCCGGGCTTTCATGACGACATCGCCGGAGGTTGTCTGGAGTCCCGCCGAAATTCATGATCCAAGGTACTGCCCGAGGCCCTCGGATGTCGCGTGGGGATCCGCCCTGAAGTGCAGACGGGCGTTGGTTGGCAGTCCCGTGCCAAGAGTGCCAATTTCAGGCGCGCACCCCGTTGACAGTCCGCCGCACCCCTCTTACGTAGCGGCTGCTGGCACTCCACTGAGGTGAGTGACAGCGCAGGGAAACATTCAATCTGAAAGGCTATGCACATGGCTTTCAAACCACTGCACGACCGCGTTCTGGTGCGTCGTACTGAATCCGAAGAGAAGACCAAGGGTGGTCTGATCATCCCCGATACCGCCAAGGAAAAGCCCGCCGAGGGCGAGATCGTCTCCGTGGGCGAAGGCGCCCGCAAGGACTCCGGCGAGCTGATCGCCCCGTCTGTCAAGGCCGGCGACCGGATCCTGTTCGGCAAGTGGTCGGGCACCGAAGTCACGGTCGACGGCGAAGAGCTGTTGATCATGAAGGAATCCGATGTTCTGGGTGTCATCGCCTGAGGCGAAGCTCTGACCGGTATCCCTTCGTAAACGCAAACATTTCAGGAGAATAACATGGCCGCCAAGGACGTGAAATTCAACACAGACGCCCGCAATCGCATGCTCAAGGGCGTGAACACCCTCGCCGACGCCGTCAAGGTCACGTTGGGCCCCAAGGGTCGTAACGTGGTCATCGACAAGTCGTTCGGCGCCCCCCGGATCACCAAGGACGGTGTGTCGGTCGCCAAAGAGATCGAGCTTGAGGACAAGTTCGAGAACATGGGCGCACAGATGGTGAAGGAAGTCGCTTCCCGCACCAACGACGAAGCCGGCGACGGCACGACGACTGCCACGGTGCTGGCGCAAGCCATCATCAAGGAAGGCATGAAGTCGGTCGCGGCAGGCATGAACCCGATGGACCTCAAGCGCGGTATCGATCTGGCCGTGGTCAAGGTCGTCGAAGCGATCAAGGCTGCCTCGCGTCCGGTCAACGACAGCGACGAAGTCGCCCAGGTCGGCACGATTTCCGCCAATGGCGAAGCCGAAATCGGCCGTCAGATCGCCGATGCGATGCAGAAGGTCGGCAACGAGGGTGTCATCACCGTCGAAGAAAACAAGGGCCTCGAGACCGAGACCGATGTCGTCGAAGGCATGCAGTTCGATCGTGGTTACCTGTCGCCGTATTTCGTGACCAACGCCGACAAGATGACCGTCGAGCTTGAGGATGTCATCATCCTGCTGCACGAGAAGAAGCTGTCGTCGCTGCAGCCGATGGTTCCGCTGCTCGAGCAGGTCATCCAGTCGCAGAAGCCGCTGCTGATCATCTCGGAAGACGTGGAAGGCGAGGCTCTGGCCACGCTGGTCGTCAACAAGCTGCGTGGCGGTCTGAAAATTGCGGCCGTCAAGGCACCGGGCTTCGGTGACCGTCGCAAGGCCATGCTGCAGGACATCGCGATCCTGACCGGCGGCCAGGTGATCTCCGACGATCTGGGCATGAAGCTCGAGAACGTCGGCATGGACATGCTCGGCTCCGCCAAGCGCGTCTCGATCACCAAGGACAACACCACGATCATCGACGGTGCCGGTGAGAAGGCCGAGATCGAAGCGCGCGTCGCCCAGATCCGCGGTCAGATCGAAGAGACGACCTCCGACTATGATCGCGAAAAGCTGCAGGAGCGTGTTGCCAAGCTGGCCGGCGGTGTTGCCGTGATCCGCGTCGGCGGCATGACCGAGACGGAAGTCAAGGAGCGCAAGGACCGCGTCGATGACGCGCTGAACGCGACCCGTGCGGCCGTCCAGGAAGGCATTGTCGTCGGCGGTGGCGTGGCGCTCGTGCAGGCGGGCAAGACGCTCGAAGGCATGACCGGTGCGAACAACGACCAGACCGTCGGTATCTCGATCGTGCGCAAGGCCCTCGAGGCTCCGCTGCGTCAGATCGCCGAGAACTCCGGCGTCGATGGTTCGGTCGTGGCGGGCAAGGTTCGCGAGAGCACCGATCCCAAGTTCGGCTTCAATGCGCAGACCGAAGAATATGGCGACATGTTCAAGTTCGGCGTCATCGACCCGGCCAAGGTGGTGCGTCACGCGCTGCAGGACGCGGCCTCGATCGCCGGTCTGCTGATCACGACCGAAGCCATGGTTGCCGACAAGCCGCAGAAAGAAGGCGCCGGTGGCGGCGGCGGTGACATGGGCGGCATGGGCGGCATGGGCGGCATGATGTAAGCCAGCTTTCCGCCCGGAAAGCCAAAGACCAAGTGTTAAGCAAAGGCCCCCCTGGCGGGGCCTTTGTCATGTCAGCCCCGCCGACGCTCTGACATCAACCGCCGGACCGATGTGCTGCCGATCATCCGGCCCTGCACCCCGCGTCCGCGCGATAGGGCCGAGAGCGGCCAAGACCTTGCCGAAAGGCCCGTCGACGCCGTCGCAGGCAGGCAAACGTGATCCGTTTTGTAAGATTTTTCAATCTCGGAAAGGTCCGGAACGCCCGCCGCACCCTGCGCGTTTTAACAGTATCGAAACCTGCAAGGAGGAACCGGAAATGGCCTTTCATGACACCGGCGCGAAATCCGTAACGCGCGGAGTTTCCTCGATGATCTCGTCATCGGACGTCAATGGCACCACCGTCTATGGCGCGGATGGCGGCGAGGTCGGGCACATCGACCATCTTATGATCGACAAGACGTCCGGCCGCGTGGCCTACGCCGTCATGCATTTCGGTGGCTTTCTCGGACTGGGCGAAGAGACCCATCCCGTTCCATGGGGGACGCTGTCGTATGACACGAAGAAATCGGGTTACGTGACTGAAATCACGCGCGAACAGCTTGAGGGCGCACCGCGTCGCGGCGAGAATTGGCCGGATGATCGCCAGTATCGAGAGGACATGTTCAAGTACTACAGCGCGGCGCCCTACTGGATGTAACGTCCCTGCGCGCAGCGTGCCGGTCGGTACCGGTGCGCTGCGGCCATTGCAGCTTGCCCGTGCCGGGCCCCTCGGTTAGCTAATCCTTCCAACACAGGGCAGGAGCGCGCATGTACAGGGTCTGGAATTTCGTCACCAACTATTCGCTGCTGCTGATCTTCGGGGCGTTGATCGCCTTGGTGTGGGCGAATTCGGACGCGCATTCCTATCACCTGTTTGTCGACTATCCGCTCTGGTTCAACGACCTGATCGGGACCGACCTGCATCATTGGGAACAGGTCCTTGGTGAGGACGCCGAGCTGTTCGGCCATGCCGAAACTGCCAAGGTGCTAACGGCCCATTACCTCGTGAACGACATTCTCATGGCGTTCTTCTTCGCCATCGCGGGCAAGGAAGTCTGGGAGGCCGTTATCCTCAAGAACGGAAGTCTGCGGGGCAAGAAGGCCGCGACCCCCTTGTTTGCCACGGCGGGAGGAATGTTCGGTCCGATCTCCGTCTATCTGGGCCTTGCGTGGCTCCTCGGCCCCGAAAAGTTCGGCATGGTCGCGAACGGTTGGGCCATACCGACGGCGACCGACATCGCGTTTTCCTATCTTGTCGGTCGTCTCGTGTTCGGGGCAGGGCATCCGGCTGTGCGGTTCCTGTTGCTCCTCGCGATTGCCGACGATGCGGCGGGACTGATAATTCTTGCGATCTTCTATCCGTCCGGTGACTTGGCGCCGGTCTGGCTGCTGCTGTCGCTGGCGGCGTCCGTCGGCGTCTTCGTCCTGTTCAACTGGTTGCCGCGCAAGGTGGATGCGGGGGATCAACTGCGTCCGCGGTCGACCTGGGTGCGCCAGAAACTGTCGTTCTGGCCCTATCTGATCGCGGGTGCGCTGTCATGGTTCGGGTTCGCGCAATCGGGTCTGCACCCGGCGCTCGGGCTTTTGCCGATCGTGCCTACCTTGCCCCACGCGGACCGGGCGTTCGGCATCTTCGCCGAGGCAGAGCAATACCTGACCGACCTGCTGAACCACGCCGAGCATCTGCTCAAGCATCCGGTGGAGATCGTGTTGTTCTTCTTCGGCCTGATGAACGCAGGCGTTACGTTTTCCTCGATTTCGGAGCCGACCTGGCTTGTCCTCGCCGGGCTGATCGTCGGGAAACCGGTCGGTGTGCTGCTGTTCGGCTATATCGGGGCGCACACGCTAAAGCTGGGCCTGCCGGCGGGGATGCGCACGATCGATCTGTTTGTGGTCGGCTGCGTGGCGGCGATCGGATTTACCGTCTCGCTGTTCGTGGCCTCGGTGGCGTTCGACCCCGGCCCGGTACAGGATGCCGCCAAGATGGGCGCGCTCTTCAGTTTCGCCGCCGCGGCGATCGCGCTTGTGGCGGGCAGATTGTGCAAGGTGCAGAAAATCGATGGCTAAAGGGGCATACCGTGCGATTTGCCGCAAAAACGCCACAATTTTCCCGTGCCGGAGCGATCAATTTGATGATCTGTCCATAATGTAGACGGATTAACCGGTTATCAGGGGGTCAAGCCGTGCCCATATGGGGGTATCAGGGCCGTCAACCGAGTCGGGACCATCGCAGCGAATGATCGAGTTCAATCAGGTCTCCAAGTCCTTCTGGACCGGTCAACAGCGCAAGGTGATCCTTGACCGCGCGTCTTTCCGGGTGGAGCAGGGTAGATCCGTTGGTGTCCTTGCTCCGAACGGAACGGGCAAGACGACGATCATCAACATGATGGCGGGCCTCGAAAAGCCGGACGAGGGGCATGTGACGCGCACGTCCCGCGTGTCGTTCCCGCTCGGCTTCATGGGCGGCGTGATCAACAAGAACACCGCCACCGAAAACAGCCGCTACATCGCTCAGCTTTATGGCCTCGACCCCGACTACGTGGAGGCGTTCTGCCGCTGGCTCTGCGATATCGAGGAATATTTCGACATGCCCGTCGGCACCTACAGCCAGGGGATGCGCGCACGTTTCAGTTTCAGCCTGATGTTGGCGCTGGAGTTCGACATCTATCTCATCGACGAGGGGATGCCCTCGACCACCGATGCCGGTTTCAACAAGCGTGCGGGCTCCATCCTCAAGGACAGGCTGCGGGACGCGACCGTCGTCATCGTCAGCCATCAGGCCCAGACGCTGGAGCGGTTCGCCACCACGGCCGCCGTGCTCCGGGATGGCAAGCTCCATCAATTCGACACGCTGGAAGAGGCTCGGAGGCTTTATGAATACGATGCCTAAGGCGCGCAAATTCCGCATCCGGCCAGATGCACCGTTCCTGACGCCGGGTGTTTCCGTGCCCGAAGGCGATGTGCCGTTCGTCGCGGCGGACCAGATCGCGCCTGCCGCCAATTCCGCCGGCCCCGCCCGGCCACAGCCCGCGCCCCGGGACCCGAATGCCCCGCCTCCGACGGGTCGCCAGTTGCGCATGGCGCGCCGGATCGCAGCCAAGCACGGTCTGAAAGTCGGCTCCGACAAGGAAGCGGTTGAGGCGTTGCGCACGATGGGGATCGATCCGTTCGAGCGGTCGAACATGCTTCAACTCGTCCCAGGACAGGGCACGGCGAATGCGAAGGTCGGCACCGCGCCGGTCGACGCAAATCTGCCCGCCATCCAGAAACAGGCCCCCCCACCGGCGATGCCGTCGCCGATCCTGCTCGATGGGGATCAGCGCGCGTCCGAAATCGTGAAGATTCAGCGTGATATCGCCCGCCGCCGCCGCCGTCGCCTTGCGTTGCTGTCGATCCGGGTCTCGTTCTTCGTGGTCCTGCCGACCGTTGTCGCGGCGATCTATTACTATGTCATCGCGACGCCCATGTACGCCACGAAGTCGGAGTTCATCATCCAGCAGGCCGATGCCGCAGGTGCGGGGGGTGCGGGTCTTGGCGGTCTGTTCTCGGGAACCGGGATCGCCACGCAGCAGGACAGCATATCGGTTCAGGGCTATCTTTTGTCGCGCGACGCCTTCCAGCGGCTTGATGCGGATCAGGGCTTCACGGCGCATTTCGCCGATCCGACGATCGACGCCTTGCAGCGTCTTGATCCCGGCGGCTCGCGCGAGGATGCCTATCGACTGTATCAGCGGATGGTCGAGATCGGCTATGATCCGACGGAAGGCGTGCTGAAAATGGAAGTCGTCGCCGCCGACCCGCAGGTGTCTGCGGATTTCAGCCGTGCTCTGATCGGCTACGCCGAGGAGCAGGTGGACCAGCTGACCGCCCGGCTGCGGTCCGATCAGATGGATGGCGCGATCCAGAGCTTTGCGAATGCCGAGGCACGGATGCTCGACGCGCAGGCCCGCGTCGTCAACCTGCAGGAGCAATTGGGCGTGGTGTCGGCCGATGCCGAACTCAGCAGCCGCTATAGCCAGATCAACGCCATCGAGACGGAATTGCGGGTGGAGCGTCTGCGCCTTGATCAGCTTTTGGCCAATCCGCGCCCGCAACCGACCCGGGTCGAAGTCTCCGAACGCAGCATCGAACAGTTGAACAATGAGCTTGATGCGCTTCGCGCGGGCCTGACCGACGGCCTGAGCTCCGATGCCAGCCTTGCACGGGTGACGGCGGAACTCGGCGTGGCGCAGATGGATCTGAACACGCGACAGTTGCTGTTGCAGCAGGCGGCGCAGCAACAGGAGATGGCCCGGATCGAGGCGAACCGCCAGGTGCGCTATCTGTCGACCCCGGTCCCGCCTCTGGCGTCGGACGAGGCGACTTATCCGCGCGCCTTCGAGAACACAATACTGGCGTTTCTCGTGTTTTCCGGGATTTACCTGATGGTCTCCCTTACGGCTGCGATCCTGCGCGAACAGGTCAGCGGCTGACGGCCGACCGGTCCCGGCCAAACACCTGCGGCTCCAAGCGATGATAGCGGCGCGGCACCGGGGCCTTGACCTCCGCGCGCTTCTGGCCACCCATTCCCGTGTCGATTTCAGCGCGAAGGCCATCTGGTGATCCGTTTCCTTTTTCTCATGGTCATCCACCTGCTCGTCGTCGTCCCTGTCATGGCGCAGGAAACGGCCCAACCGTCCGGCAGCATTTCCACCACCCAGGACAGCCGCGGCGATCAGGCGATCGACCGACGGATCGAGGCCATCATCGCCGAGCTGGACGGCTATGGCTCGGTGACGGTGGACGTTCGCGAAGGGATCGTGACGTTCGGTGGCGAAGTTCTGGACGCGGAAGCCATTCCCCGGCTCGATGTGCTGGCCGCCCGGGTCGACGGTGTGGTCGCCATCGAGAACAGGGTGACAGAAAGCACCGACGTCGCCCAAAGGCTCAATCCGGTGCTGGCCCGGTTTCAGGCGCGGATGGCGCAGATCGTCGCCTACCTGCCGCTGCTAGCCGTTGCCGTTCTGGCCGGGGGCCTCGTCATGCTGCTGGGCGTGATGATCGCCCGATGGGAATGGCCCTGGCGGCGCGTCGCACCGAATGCGTTCATCGCCGACATCTACCGCATGATCGTGCGACTGGTGTTCGTGCTGGCGGGCGTTGTCGTGGCCCTCGACATCCTGAATGCCACCGCCGTTCTGACGGGCCTGCTTGGGGCTGCGGGGATCGTTGGACTTGCGGTCGGATTCGCCGTGCGCGACACGGTCGAGAATTTCATCGCCTCCGTGATGCTGTCCCTGCGCCAGCCGTTCCGGCCCAATGACGTGGTCGACATAGAGGGCAGCGTCGGCACCGTCATTCGCCTGACAAGCCGCGCGACGATCCTGCTTGATGCCGACGGGAATCATGTTCGTCTGCCCAACAGCTTTGTCTTCAAGGCGAAGATCGTCAATTTCACGCGCAACGATGAGCGTCGGTTCTCGTTCCTGCTTGGGCTTGATCCGAACCAGGATCTGGCGGAGGCGCGTCGCATCGGGACCGAGACGCTTGCCGGTCTGGATTTCGTCCTGAACGCACCGGCGCCGCAGGTCTGGATCAAGGATGCGGGGGATTCGACCGTAACGCTGGAGTTTCTTGGCTGGATCAACCAGCGGCACAGCAACTTTCCCGTGGCACGTGGCGAGGCGCTGCGGGTGGTCATGTTCGCGCTGACACGCGCGGGGTTCGGTCTGCCGGAGCCGAGCTATCGGATTATCCTCGATGGCGAGGCCCTGCCGGTCGTGGACCTTCCGGATGCGGACTCGCGTGCCGATCCACCACCGAAACCCGCCTTGGGTGTGCCGATTGTCGCGCCGGTGGTGGAAAACGTGACCGCAGACCACACCATCGAACGGATGGTCGAGGAAGAGCGGCGCGCGGTCGGGGGCGAGGACCTGTTGAGCAAGGCCGCACCGGAGGAATGACCGACTTTCGAGGGGTGATAGGCCCGTCCGGAGTGCTCCCGCACCCCTCAAGCGGCGGGCGAAACGATCACGGGTCAGGGATCGAGAGCTGAATGGATCTGCAACCCGGTTCGCGCAACAGCCCTTGGACTTCCCCTCCGTGCGTTTTCACCGCCTTCCTG
>JBARXR010000049.1:0-23899 GCA_049647445.1 Jannaschia sp.
CCTGATCCCGTTGATCCTTTTCGTTCCGGTCTATGGGCTGATTGGGGCAGCACTGGCAATTTCCGTGATCCTGCTCGGCTGAACCTGCCTTAATTGTTAATTGATCGTTAACGATCAGAAGCCTCGCGCCCCATTCATTGTTTCCAATTTCATGGAAATGGCGGAGCGGATTTAAACCCGTTTCCAAAACGGAAATTTTCGCCGCGCAATCAGATCGATAGTCTTTGCATTGTGACAACGGTTTGAGTGAAAAGTGTTTGTTGTAGACGGGAAATTCGCAGCCACGTGGTCGCGAAATCGCCTCACAAACAGTCCTGTGATTTCATAATTGCCAGACTTGTCCGCCGGTGCAGAGCAGTCTGCTGCGACCGGTGAGTGACTAAATTAACACTTGCTCAACGGCTTACCTCGATTCTCACCAGGTTGATTCGATCAGTGGCAGGCGCTTTTCCGCAACCGTGTTGCGGATGTCCGCTGCTTTCGATTCGACATGATTCTGTCAATTTTGATTGGCCTGAGAATCTGATTTGGCCTCGGCCCAATTCTAAACGCGGAATCGACAGGATCAGGCCCTGAGAGTGCCTAGGTCCGCAGTTCATCTTTGTCGCACGTATCGGCGCTCTTTTGCCGCTCACCCAATGCTGAATTCCGGGAGCCCGCCGCAGACGCATGGCTTCCCGGCCAAAAGGAACGAACCCCGCTATGACAATCACGTCTAAATTGCTCGCCGATCCAAAAGCCTCAACGAGCTGGTTCCTCAGCGAGACGTTGCGGTCGCCACTGACCATCAATCTTGGGGATGTCTGGGAGGACTATCGAGGAGCCGGGGTCAAGATCGGCGTCCTGGACAGCCAGATCGACTTCACCCACAACGATCTGTCGACCAATTACGACACGCGTCTCGATTTCAACTTCGATCAGAACAGCGCGAACGTCGTCATCGACCCGAGGTCGATGACGGATGCCCATGGCACCATGGTAGCTGGCGTGATTGCGGCAGAGGGCGGAAACGGCATCGGCGGCGTGGGTATCGCACCCGAGGCCACGCTTGTCGGACTGGGCATCAGCTACTCCAGTCAGGACGTCGTCGCGCAGGTCGTGAATGGCTTGCGTGCCGGGGCAGCGGTCGACGTCGTGAACAGCAGCTGGAGCTTCAACCAGAATTTCTATGACGATTTCTCGGATCCGGATAACGCCGCCATGGCGGAAGCCGTTCGCCTGGCGGCCGAAACGGGACGGGACGGGCTGGGGACGAACCTGGTCTTCTCCGCCGGTAATTCGAGGTCCGAGGGCTCGTCGAACTATCACAACTTCCAGAATTCGCCCTATGCGATCTCGGTCGGCGCAGTGGACAAGGCGGGGGACGCCTGGGCCAACACGAGTATCGGCGCGAACGTGCTGATTTCCGGGCCCGGCGCCGCGGTCACGACGACGTCTCTGTCCAACAAGTACACGACCGCGACGGGGACGTCGTTCGCGGCGCCCGCGGTCTCGGCGGTCGTGGGCCTGATGCTCGAGGCGAACCCCGATCTGGGGTATCGTGATGTCCAGCAGATCCTTGCGTTGTCGGCCTCCCGCGACGGGTTGGGGGCCCATCCGGAAGACAGCGAAGGCTGGCGCGTCAACGGTGCCGACAATCTGAACGGTGGCGGGATGCATTACAGCGACGCCTTCGGTTTCGGGTTTCTGAATGTCCACAACGCGGTCCGGCTGGCCGAGACGTGGACGGCCCAGCAGACTGCCGGGAACCGCGACGAGATATCGGTGACGAAGTCGATCGACGAGCGGCTGGTTGCCGGAGAGAACGACGAAATCAAGGTGCAGATCGAAGTCGACCAGACGATGCAGGTCGAGCATGTCCAGATCGCCGTCGATTTCTACTATCCCCACACGGGAAACCTCGATGTCTATCTGATCAGCCCGGAAGGCACTTCGGTGCAACTCGTCTATGAACGGGGGCAGGCCTCCAATGGCAACTTCAGTGGCTTCGCCTTCAGCTCTGTCGGGAGCATGGGCGAAATGTCCAAGGGGATCTGGACGCTGCAGGTCATCAACCGGAACCCCGAATCCGCGCGCTCTGACGGCACGCCGCTTTCCGGCGTGTTCGAGGACGTGACGCTCACGATCTACGGCGATGGCGACGACTTCCGGGAGGATACCTACGTCTACACCGATGAATTCGGCATCCTGCATTCCGGTGCCGACCTGGCCGAGCGGCGGGTCCTGCAGGATACCGATGGCGGTATCGACGCGATCAACGCCGCCGCCGTGACATCCGACAGCCGGATCGACCTGAGTGGCAAGGGTCCGTCGATCATCGCCGGTGTCGATCTCGATATCCGCGATCCCGGAAAGATCGAAAATATCTTCAGTGGCGACGGTGACGATGAGCTGACAGGCAACGCGGCCGACAACTGGATGGCGGCGGGACGTGGCGACGATGATCTTCATTTCAGCGCCGGAAATGACACGCTGGACGGCGGCGACGGCTACGATACGCTGCATATTGGCGGAGTCTTTGCCGCGATCAGCGGTTTCTTCACCGATATCGGAACGCTGATGATGGGCTTCATCGATATGGGTCTGAGCGCGATCACAGGGATCGAGTCCTTCCGGTTTACCGACGTGACCTACAGCGCGGGTGAGGTTGAGGGCCTGTTCAGGGACGGCAAGGTGCCCGTCGTCCCTGAGACACCGGACGTCGAATCCCCGGTCGTCATCGATGTGCCGGTCGTCGAGGAGGAGATCGCGCAGACACCGACCGAGGGCCCCGTGGTTGAGGTGCCGCCGGCAGAAGAGCCGCGTGCCGAAGAAACGCCTCCCGAAGACCCGGTGGTTGAGGATCCGGTCAAGGAAGAGCCGCCCGTCGAAGAGGCGACACCGGTCAGCGTCCCCGAAGACGGTCTGGAATACGATGAATTCTATGTCGGGACATCCAGGGCGGACAAGCTCAGGGGGTCGGAGAAGAATGATCATATGTCCGGGGGCAACGCGAATGACATCCTGATCAGCCGCGGTGGAAACGACTACCTGGATGGCGGTGCAGGCGACGACCGCGTCAAGTCCGGAGGAGGGCATGATATCCTGAAGGGCGGTGACGGCGACGACCAATTGTTCGGCGACGCCGGAAACGACTTTCTGGAAGGAGGCACCGGGCGGGATATCCTGACGGGCGGAACCGGGGCAGATACCTTCATCTTCAGTTTGACCGACGCCGACCAGATCGACATCATCCGCGATTTCAGCAAGAGCGAAGGCGACAGGATCGTTCTGACCGGGCTCGCAGGGGCAAGCGCTGAAGACTTCCGGATCATCGAACGCGCGGATGTCAGCTTCATCCATCTGACCACCGGGGACGGCAATGTGCGGCTCGTGAAGGTGTTGGGGGACAGCCTCGAATTGCTGACGATCAACCAGTCATCGGCCGGTGAAGTCGTATTCGGCTGACGGGCCATTACCGACAAGACAACCGGCAGGGTTTCGCCCTGCCGGGAAACCCCTTTGTAAAGCATTTTCCGATCGGCTAGGACGGATCTGGGTGGGTCCCGGGGGGAGGGCGGTTACCGACCTTCGGCGGAGGATCATTTCGGTCGGCGTGTGAGCCGGCCGCCTATTGGTTGGATGGAATATGAGCGTGAACCGGGTCAGTCGATTGCGTGTGGAGCCCACAGAACGCGACACACTCCTGCCGGAAATCGACATGGGCGATGTGCTTCATGACATTTTCGCCAAGTTTCGGCGGCGATGGTACATTCTGGCCGCCTTCATCGGCGGTTCGATCCTGTTGTCGGTCATTTATGTCGTGACCGCCACGGCCGTCTATACCGCCAACGGAGCGATCCTTATCGATCCACGGGTGGGGCAGAATCCCGAAAGCGGTCAACAGGTCTCCACGGCGGTGCTGATATCCGACGCATTGACCGTCGACAGCGAATTGCGCGTTCTGACGTCGCGAGAAGTCACGAATACGGCCATGGCGGAATTGAACATTCAGCCGGAAGAGCAGTCGGGACCCGGGCTGCGTCAGCAGTTGATCACGGCGCTTGGGCTCGGATCGACTGGGGATGGTGGCGCAACGGGCTTGTCGGCGGAGGACCGGGCCGCGCGCGAAACCGAAGCCAGACGCCGAAATTTCGTCAACAACCTCAGGGTCCAGCGCGCAGGCGACAGCTTTGTGATCGACCTTTCCTACACATCGTCCAGTCCGGCCTTTGCCGCCATGGCCGTGAATACGTTGATGCGGCAATACCTTCTGCAGTCGGGCAGGCAGCAGATCGCCATGGTCGAGCGGAACCAGAGCTGGTTGCAGGGCCGCATCACGGAACTGGCTGTCGAAGTCGAGGCAACCGAAACCGCAGTCGCGGAGTATCGCCGGATCAACAACCTGCTAGCCATCGAAGGCCAGCTTCTGCCGACCGAATTCGCCTTGAACGCAGCGGTTGAGGAGTTGGTGCGTCTGCGTGGCGCGGCGCTTGCCACGAGCGTCCAGGCCGAGCAGCTTGCCGAACAGATCGAAGCGGGGCAGATCGACGCTGTCCGCCTGTCCCCCGAGGACCGCGATGAGGCCCTGGGCGAGTTCGAAGCACGATACGCGGAACTTCAGCAGCGCGAAAAGGAATTGCTGCTGAGCTGGGACGAGACCGCCCCGATCGTCGTCAGTGTTCGTCAGCAGCTTGCCCAGACGCGCGAACTCATCATCGACGAATACCGTCAGGCACTGACGAGGCTGATCACGACGAGCGAGTCACTGAACCGTCAGGTTGTCGCCAACCAGCAGGTCATCGACGAACTGCGCGATGAGTACGGCGATGACGCGCGCAAGACGGTCGAACTCCGTCGGCTCGAACGTGAGGCCGAAGCCAAGCGCGAGCTTTACGAGCGGCTTCTGGAAGAATTCAACAGCATTTCCCAGCTTCTCACCTTCGACGCGACCTCGGCGCGGGTGATTGCCTGGGCCGTCCCGCCAGATCGCAAATCTGCGCCGCAGTCCCGCCAACTGGTGTTGCTCGCAGCTTTTGCCGGGCTCGTCCTTGCGATCGGAACGATCTTGCTGCTGGAGGCTCTCGACAGCAGCTTCCGGAAACAGGTCGACATCTCGCGCGACCTCGGCCTGCGGTTTCTGGGAATGATCCCGTCCTTTTCGTCGGAAAAGGATGGGCGCGGCGCACTCGGGGGTCTCTTGCCCGGAAAACAGGCCCGGCGCAGCGGAAGGTGGCGAAATCTGCCCCGATCCGCCCGCTGGATCGACTTTGCGGCAAACAATCCGACCTCGCATGCGGCGGACACGATGCGAATGGTCCATGCGCAGTTGGCGATGAAGCATTCCGAACTGGCCGACCGGGAAGAGGGCCTCGGCGTCGTGATCGGGATCACGTCTTCCGTTCACGGAGAGGGAAAGACGATGACCTCCGCCAACCTCGCCAATTTCCTGGCCCGTCGTCACGAGCGCGTGGTGCTGGTTGATCTCGACCTCATCACCCGGCAGCTTTCACGTCTTGTCGAGCCGATCTTGCCCGAGGCGAACAACCTGTCTTCCTTCATTGATAACGTCGAGACTGCTATCGGAAACCTGGAGGCAATCCCGGAGCTTCCGGGCCTCGCGATCATCGGAAACGCGGACGGCAACGTGCCCGATTATGTCACGCCCCGAAACTCAGAGCTTCTCGACAACATGCTCAAGGGTCTTCGTCGGTATTTCGACTATGTGATCGTCGATCTGCCCCCGGCGCAGGGGACGGCGGACACCCAGCTTCTCGCGACGATCTGCGACGGTCTGATCTACGCCGTGAGGTGGGGCAAGACGCCCCGCGATCAGGTGACGTCCTCGCTTCGGCAGAGGGGCATCAGCAAGGCACAGATTTTCGGTGTCCTGTTCACACAGGCCCCGGTCGAGCAGTATCGCTCCTACAACCGGCACGACGTCAACGAATACTACGCCTGATGGCCGAGATGCCGAAGGATGTAACCGACGGACCGGACCGTCCGGCGCGGATCGAAGTCTTCGGGTTCGACGTCGCGGAGATCAGCCAGATCCGCCGCATTCGTGCCATGCGGGATCTCGGTCACGATGTGCACAGCTTCACGATGCGACGCGACAACATGAATGTCGGTTTCACGCCGGACTGGCCGAATACGCACCTGTTCGCGACGCGGAACGAGGCACTTGGACGCCGGGCTGCCGTGGTGGCCGGATCGATCGTGAAAACCGCCGCGCACCGGACGCGGTTGCGGGCCGCCGACGTGATCTTTGCACGCAATCTGGACATGCTGGCGATCGCCTGGGCGGCGCGGGCCCTCGCGCGATCCCGTGCACCGCTCGTCTATGAATGCCTCGACATCCACGGTGCGCTGACCGGGCATGGGGCAAAATCAGGCGCCATGCGTCTGGCAGAGCGCCGCCTGCTGGCGGGCTGCGCCATGCTGGTCGTCTCTTCGCCGGGCTTCATCCGACATTATTTCGAGCCTGTGCAAGGATATTCCGGGCCTTGGTCGCTATGGGAAAACAAGCTGGCCGCCGGGGCCGCCCTGCCGCCCCGTCCCGTGTCGCGCACGGCAGGCACCGGGCCGCTCAGGCTTGGCTGGGTCGGCACGATCCGCTGTGCGCCCAGTTTCGCATTGCTGACAGCGCTCGCCGATCGCATGGGTGAAAAGGTCGAGATTCACATCCATGGGATTGTCCACCACCACGTGCTGCCGAGGTTCGACGAGGCGGTCGCCGGGCGCGGAAACGTTCATTACCACGGGCCCTATGACTATCCTTCCGATCTGATCCGGATTTACGGAGACTTGGATCTGGTCTGGTCTCAGGATCTTTGGCAGCGCGGCCAGAACTCGGACTGGCTTTTGCCAAATCGCATCTACGAGGCCAGTTGGGCCGGCTGCCCCAGTATTGCGCTGGCAGAGACCGAGACGGGGCGGCGCGTATCCGCAGACGCTCTGGGCTGGGTCGTGGACACCATCGATCCGGCAGCGCTGGAGACCCTGTTGCAGTCTCTGACCCGCGGGGAAATCGCGCGGATGGGGCGAGCCCTGCTCGAGCGGCCCGCCTCGGATTTCGTGCAGACGCCACAAGACATCGAGGACGTTATTGCCTCTGTGAGGGCGCAGGCGGCATGACGGTCGAGCCCAAAGGCATCCTTGTCGCGATCCCGACGCTGAATGAAGGCCGCCATATCGCCGCGACGCTGACCGCACTGATGGCGGCGCGTCCGGCGATGGAGGCTGTGGACATCGTCGTCGCCGATGGCGGATCGTCCGACGACACAAGGGCCGTGGTCGAGCGCATGGGCGAGCGGCATCCGAACATTCGCCTCATGGACAACCCCGACAGGCTGCAGTCCGCCGCGATCAACCGCGTGGTGCAGACCTGCGCCGAAGATCGCCACAGGATCCTTGTCCGAGTCGATGCCCACGCGCATTACCCGCCCGGCTATGTACTCGACGTGGCACAGTCGCTGCACGACCGCGATGCGGATGCGCTTGCGACAGTGATGGATTCCGGCGGCGAGACCTGTTTCCAGCGCGGTGCGGCCTGGGCCACCGACACGAAACTCGGCTCCGGCGGATCAGGCCACCGGGGCGGGGCGACCTCCGCCTGGGTGGATCATGGACATCACGCGGGTTTCAGGCTCGAGATGTTCCGCGCCGTCGGCGGATATGACACTGCCTTCGTCGCCAACGAGGATGCGGAACTGGACCACCGCATCGGCCTTGCGGGGGGACGTATCTGGCTCGATGCGGCGATCCGGCTGGGCTATGTCATGCGCCCGTCGCTGCGCGGTCTGGCGCGGCAATACTGGCGCTATGGACTGGGGCGTGGGCAGACCGTCCTGAAACACCGCATGACGCCGCGTCTGCGCCAGATGGTGCCACCGATCGCGGTTCTGGGGAATTGCGGAGGGCTCCTGCTGTCGCCCGTTGCGCCGGTGCTCTTGGTCATCCCTGTCGTCTATGGCGCGGCACTGGCGGCGGTGACCGGTCATTTGCTCTACGAGAAACGCAGCATCTGCGCCCTCTGGGCCTTGCCTGCGCTGGCCGCGATGCACCATGCTTGGGGCGCGGGGTTCTTGTGGCAGATGATCCGACGGGGGAAGGCTAGATGACCACAGAAACGACCGTGGATATCTGCATCTGCACCTTCCGCCGACCGCACATCGTGGAGACCCTGCGATCCGTCGAGGCGGCGCTGCGGCCTGCGAAGACGGTTCTGCGGATCGTCGTGGTGGACAACGACGATACACCCTCGGCGGAGACCATGGTTCGCGAGGCTTCGGCCGCGATGACCTTGGCCGTCCGGTACGTCCACGCGCCGGGCGCCAACATCTCGATCGCGCGGAACGCCGGGCTGGACGCCGCGACGGCCGAATGGGTCGCGTTCCTCGATGACGACGAGATCGTGGAGCCGGACTGGCTTACGGCCTTGCTGACCAGACAGGCCGCGACCGGGGCAGACGCCGTGTTCGGCCACAGTCGCGCGATCTACGGTCCCGGGACACCCGATTGGATAAGGGAAGGCGACTTCCACTCGCAAGTTCCTGTGCTGCGCGGCGGTGCGGTACAGACCGGCCACACTTGCAACGCCCTCCTCAGATGGGCCGGTGCGCCCTGGGTCGCCGAGCGGTTCGCGTTGGAGCGAGGACGTTCTGGCGGCGAGGATACCGAGTTCTTCTTCCGACTGCGCGGTTTGGGTGCCACGTACGCAATCGCCGACGACAGCATCGTCCGCGAGGATGTGCCGCCCGGCCGGGCCTCGCTCGACTGGCTCCTCAAGCGGCGTTTCAGAATTGGCCAGAGCTATGCCGCTTCGGCCAACGGGATCGGCTTGCGTGCTGCGCTTTTCGTGTCTGCGGCTGCGAAATCGGCCTATTCGTTCGCGCGGGCGCTCCCCGCGTGGCCCCGCATGGACCGGCGTGCGTTCTGGCTGATGCGGGGCACGATGCATGCGGGCGTCTGCGCAGGGTGCCTGAACCTGTCCCAGCGGGCGCTCTATGGCGAACGGGGAAACCAGACATGACGGGCACGACGCTCCTGCCTCATTTCATCATCATCGGTGCAATGAAATGCGGCACGACGACCCTCTATCGCCATCTCGACGATCATCCCGGCATCGACATGTCCCGCGACAAGGAAACCGACTTCTTTGTCGCGGAAAAGAATTGGGACCGGGGCTTCGACTGGTATGGCGCGCAATTCGACGGGTCGTCTCCCGGATGCGAACGGCTGCGCGGCGAAGCGAGCCCCAATTATGCGAAATCGCGTGATTTTCCCGGTGTACCCGAGCGGATCGCCGCCGCCTGCCCGGATGTCAGGCTGGTCTATATCCTGCGAGACCCGGTGGCACGCGCCGAAAGCCAGTTCCGCCATTCGGTTCTGATCGGGGACTTGCCGCCCACGCTGGACGGGCTCGCGGGCAGTCATGAATACGCGCATATCCTCGATGCCAGCCTCTACGCCCGGCAACTCGAAGCCTATCTGGCGCATTTCGAGCCTGCGGCGATCCTGATCGAGGACTTCGACGATCTGCTGGCTGACCCGCAGGCCGTGCTGGACCGGGTCCATGCCCACATCGGTGCACCTGTCCGCATCATCGGCGAAGCCGGATCGAGCAACGACAGCGCGCAACTGAGCCGCATCCCCGCACCGATATTGCGGTTCGCACAGTCACCGTTCGGCCGCGTGCTGGCCGGTCTCGTGAGCCGGGAGATGCGCGACCGGGTGCGCGGGGTTCTGGCGCGCGGCAAGGCGCGGCAGGCGCCCCCGTTTCCCGACGACCTGATTGTGCGCCTTCGGGCGGATCTCGCCGAGGACACGGCCCGCCTGCGCCGGATGACGGGCAAGACCTTTTCCGGCTGGTCCGTCTGAAACGGGCCGTCAGAGCCCGTCCAGAACTTCCACCACCAGAATATCGCCCGGCAGCATCGGCGTGTCGCGATCAACCAGATCAAGTCGTCCGCCGCGCGGTCCCTGCAGGACAAACCGCAGGTCGAACACAGGCAGATCGGATGACAGCGCCTCGGTATCGTCGCTCAGGACGGTAAGCTCGTTCAAGGCGAAACGATAGTCACGCAGTCCGGCTTCGAAACTGGCCTGCGCGATCTCCAGGTCTTCGAGGGCATCCATCCGGCCATCGGCAATGAACTGGTCGCGGTTTCGTGCCGCCAGCGAGGCCGCGCGCCGTGCGGCAATCTTGGCGGTTTCGAGCGTCAAAAGCTCTTCGCGGTCATCGGCGAGTCGCTGTTGCAGGGTCGAGAAACGGGCCGTGGTCGTCAGACCCTGGGAGCGCAGATTGTCCAGATCGGCCAGCTCCTGCGCAAGGTTCGCGACGGTTTCTTCCTTCAGGATGATGCGGGCGTCCAGAAGGGCGGTCTGTGCTTCGAAATCGGCGATCTCCCGCGCCCACGATGCGAGCAGCGTCTCGGTCCGTGCGCGCGTGGAGGCCAGCTGCCGCGACTCGGTCGCGATCCGTCCGGCCATTCCGGCCCTCAGCTCGGTCGGCACCGATCTGCTTCGGGTCTCGTCCAGCGCGATGACGGCGTCGTCCCCGTCGAGCGTCGCCTCCAGCCGCGCCATGTCCGCGACGGCGGCGGCGATGCTTTCGGCGGCCGTGGCCGCACGGCGGCGGGCGTTGATCGCCAGCACATCGACGTTCGGCCCTTCGGCGTCGCCACTTCCCAGACCTCCGGCAAGCGCGATCGCGGCCCCGACGGTCATGCCGGGAAGATAGTCATAGCGCCCGCTACGCTCCACGAAACCGGACACGACGACGGGCGCATAGTCCGACATCTCGACCGAGACGAAGGAAACCCCGCTGAAACCGCCCTCAATCATGCCTTCTGTGATGGACTGCTCGATCTCGTCCAGGGTCCTGTCGCGCGCGACGATACTGCCGAGTTCCGACAGGCGAATGTTGCCGTCGAGGTCCACCACGGCGGTCTTCGGATCCTCGAGGAAATCGTAGTCCAGGATAACCTTGTCGCCGACCGACAGGCGGTAGGGATCGGCGGCAAGGGGCGCGGCAACCGCAAGAAGGACGAAAGTCGCCAAAGGCAATCTGGACATGGAAACCGGCCTTTCAAAGTAAAATCGTGTCGCGTGTCTGTCTGTCACGGAGGGGGGGCAGGGTTCCAGATAAAAGACGGCACGGGCAGCGGGCGGCACGTTCGACGCATGCGACGGACAGGGCTACGAACAGCCGCAGTACGACATTTGGACTCGACCGACCCCTTCGATGTGTTAACGTTTTCGTGAACATGCGGTATCTGGGGCGGAGTATTTTGGACCGACCGTGTTGATCCGGGCTGTCTTGGCAAGCACCGTCGTGCTGATCGCCGCTGATTGCAGTGGGGCACCCATTGAGGTGCAGGATCGCGATGTTCGCTCGGCCTGGCATCACCCGATCGATACAGGCATCGTTTCCGCCGCACCGGCCACCGTCACGTCGCCGGTGCGTCTCACGTCTTCGACGGACGCGGTTTCGGGCCCGGTCGTTCCTTGCGAACGGGTGCGCAGGGACCTTCCGGACGACGATGCCTGCACGTTTGTCGTGCGGGCCGGGAGACACGAAACCAAGGAGCCATCCGGTGCGAAGCGCATATCCTGCCTTGAAGACGCGTCACCGGGAATCGGCATGAACAGCGCGATCGATTGGGCCGGGATCGACAGCCTTGAAACGCTGGAGACCTGCATTTTCGAGGCCGCTGACGTTTTCGCCGACCGAGGAACGACAACGGCGTGGCTGGCGGCCAACGGATTTCAGACCCTGCCGCCGCAGGACGTTCCCGCCTCGAGCATGCGGTTCCTGACTGAAACGGGGGCCGCCGGGTGGTTGGTGAGCGGAACGATGTCGCGAGACAGCATTCCCTTCCGGCTGGGTTTTCTGGACCGTTTCGTCGTTCACAGCCTTTCCGTGGGCATCACCCTCGATGAGACCGAAAAGCCCGTCCGTGTGGCGGCAACATTTACACGGACCTGATTTTTTAAAGGGATAACTGGACATGGCTACGATCAGACTCGCCGGGAATTACATCTCTGGCAGCGACTTCATTTCCGCAGGTTACGGGCATCTTGCCGTCGTTCTCGTGGATGGTGCCTCGCAACTGGAAATTGAAGTTCAGGCACCAAACCCCCTTACCATTCCGTTCGGCGGAGACTTCCAGTTTCCGGCGATCCGTGACCATCTGTCGAACACGCCAAACCTGACGGAGCCCGGTGGCTATGCCTTTTCCGACCTGACACTTGCAACCGGTCAGACGGCAACCGGCGTCTGGAACGTGCTGCGGCAAATCCACACACAATTTTCGAATAACTTCAATGATATAGATTACAACCTCAACCAAAACAGCAATTCCTATGCAACAACGATCCTGTCCGTCGTCGGGATCGAGACCGCCGGCCTGATCGCTGCGGTAACGCCGACACTGGCCGGCGATGGCTTCCCGAGCGCCGGGCGCAATCTGCTGACCGACCAGGTCGGCTCGGGGCCGCAGATATTCCTCGACCTCGAAGGATCGGACGAAGTCGACCGGTTCTTTACCGGAGACGGTGAAGACACGCTCGACGGTATGGGCGGTGACGACACCCTGTCGGCGGGCGACGGCGACGATGAATTGACCGGTGGGGGCGGCAACGATCAACTGATCGGCGGTGCAGGCGAAGACACCGCCATCTTCACAGGCGACTGCCTCGAATACGACATCAGACGGTCCGGAAGCGAGGTCATCATTTCCCACATGCGCGGGTCGATGGCGGACGGCACCGACAGGTTGATGAATGTCGAGATCGCGCAATTCGCCAACGGCCATGAGATCGATCTGACGCTTGCGGAGCTTTATGGTTGCACCGAGCTTGGGTTCCTGCAGGACTTTGTGACCGGCACCACGCAGGACAGGCAGGTCATCTTCGACCTCGTCCGCGACGGCGACACGTCCTACGCCATCGACGTCTTTGTCGACGGCCGGGTCACACGCGGCGACGCTGTCTTCAACGATTTCATCTACACGATCCCCGCCGGTGCGAACCCGCAGCTGATCATCGGCGCCTCCGTGTCCGAGGTTTTCGGCGATGTGGCCTTCGATTTCGAAATCGAATTGACGCCGCTGGACGGGCCCCTGTCGCCCTTCGTCACGTTCACCGACGCAACGGCGGGCGGGGTCCTGATCGGCGACCGTGTCGACGATCGGGGCGGCAGGGCGTTTGGTGATCCGCACCTGATTTCCTTCGACAACGTGGCCTATGATTTCATGGCCGCAGGCGAGTTCGTGCTGGCCCGTGCCACCGAGGGCGCGGCCTATGAGGTTCAGGCCCGGTTCGTGCAGCTGTCGTCTGCCGTCTCCGTCACCTCGGCCATGGCCACTGCGGTGGATGGCTTTTCCGTATCGGTGGAACGGGATGGCGGAACCGGTATCCTCCGGATCGACGGGGCTGTGACGGTTCTGGACGACGGTGACACTCTGGGCATCGGTGGCGGCTCGGTCGCACGCGCCGGGCGGGTGATAAGCATCGACAACGGTGCGGGCGACATCACGCTTGTGGATGTCTATGGCACCTTCCTCAACGTCTCGCCTCAACCGTCGCTCGCCCGGGCAAACGGCACGCTCGAGGGGCTTCTGGGCAATGCGAACGGTACGCCGGCCGATGACTTCCGTCTGGCCGACGGCACGGTTCTGACGACACCGGTGCCGGTCGCCGTTCTGTACGGTGATTTCGCGGAAAGCTGGCAAGTCGGGACCGCCGACAGCCTGCTGCCCGGCCCCGCACAGGATTTCGCGGCCCCCGGTCGCATCCTGACCATCGACAGCTTGCCGACAGAATTGCGGGCGCGGGCAGAGGCGGCCGTCGACGCGTTCGGCATCGTCAACCCGATCCTTCGCGAAGCGGCGATCCTGGACTTTGCCCTGACCGGCAACGCGGACTTCATCGAGGCCGCCCGGGACACCGACACGGCATTCAATCCGATCGTGGGCACGGTGGCCGTGGATCCGGTCAGCAATCCCGTGCTGATCCTCACGTCGGACCAGGCCACGCTGGATGAAAACGACCCGGATGCGGATACCGCGCGGCTGACCGTGTCACGCGGCGACGCCAGCGGAGCGCTGACTGTCTCGTGGGAAATCATCGGCATCGCGGGGGACGTGACCGTTGCCGACTTTAACGGCGATGCCCTCACCGGGACGGTCCTGCTGGCCGATGGTGACGAGAGCGCAAGCTTCGACATCGCCCTGCTGGATGATCTTTTGGTCGAGCCCGGTGAGATCTTCGACGTCGCGATTTCCATCGCTCCGGCGGACGCCGTTCGATACGAGATCCTGCAAGGTGCGGTCCGGATCGCGGTGGACGACGACGATGTCGCAACGCCTGTGAACCGTGCACCGATCGCCACCGACGATGACGGCCCGACTGTCACGGCGGGAGAGGCGGTAGTGATTGCGGTGGCGGACCTGCTGACCAACGACACCGACCCCGACCGTGACCCGCTGACGGTTATCGCCGTCACCGAAACCGGCGGTGGACGCGCTGTCCTGTCCGAGGACGGGACGAGCATTCTTT
Organism: Jannaschia sp.; assembly: GCA_049647445.1. Lineage (GTDB taxonomy): Bacteria > Pseudomonadota > Alphaproteobacteria > Rhodobacterales > Rhodobacteraceae > Jannaschia. Next base: position 14,545 of record JBARXR010000049.1, read on the forward strand.
ATACGGCGACAGGGGGAAGCGCCGGCGTCGGAGGCTTCGACTATCTGGTCAGCGACGGGTCGCTGAACGATACCGGGTCCGTCCGGATCATCATCGAGGAGGCGACGACGGGCCTCAGGCTACGGGGAACCAATGGCGATGATACGCTGACCGGCGGGGCTGGCGATGACCTCATCAAGGGCAGGGCCGGAAACGACCTGCTTCAGGGTGGGGGCGGGAACGACCGGATCTTCGGCACCGGCGGCAAGGACACGATCTCGGGCGGAACCGGAAATGACCGGATCGCCGGGCACGCGGGGGACGACCTGTTCATTTTCGAAACCGGCTCGGGCCGCGATATCATCGTCGATTTTGCCCAGGGCGACCGGCTGAGCCTGACTTACGATGGTATCGACAGTTTCGAGACGCTGGTGGCCTCGGGCGCGCTGAGCGAGAAGAAGACCAGCGTCTTTCTCGACATCGGTGAAGACCGGCTGATCTTGCGGAACACGTCGCTGTCGGACCTCGGTGCGGAAGACTTCGTTTTTGCAGCATGAGGGCGGGCGCGGTCCTGTGCCCGCGTGCGACGACCACGCGCCGAAGCACCGGACTCTCATCCGTGCGGGACATGGAGCCGGTCCGGGTGGACGCCCGCTGGACAAGCCGGAATGTCTCTGGTCTAGATCGAGGTCAGGGCCAAGGCCGATCCCGGTCCCACGCGCCCATGACCGGCTGATCCGAACGACCGGCTGGATGCCGCATCCCAAATCGAACGCGTATTGACGTGTCACTGCCATTGACCTGGAACGCATCATGAAAATATTTGGAATTGGCTTTCACAAGACCGGCACGACATCGCTTGCGGTGGCCTTCAAGGCGCTCGGTCTCTCCGTGACCGGCCCGAACAACGTCGATGACCGGAACATCGCCGAAACGTATCTCGATATCACCCGCGCCAAATCGAAAGAGTTCGACACCTTTCAGGACAATCCCTGGCCGCTCGTGTTCCGCGAGATGGACGAGATGTGGCCCGAGGCCAAGTTCATCATGACGACGCGCGATCCCGACCGCTGGATCAATTCACAGGTCTCGCATTTCGGCGCGCGCTCCACGCCGATGCGGGAACTGATATACGGCAAGGGAAAGGGCATGCCGTTTGGCAACGAGGAACATTACAAGGCCACGATGCTGGCACATGAAGCGGCAGTCCGGGCCCATTTCAGGGGCCGCGAGGGCAAGCTTCTCGAAATGGACATCACGAAGGGTCATGGTTGGGACGTGATGTGCCCTTTCCTTGGCATCGATATCCCGGACGTCGATTTCCCGCACCGGAACGACAAGCGCAAACGGAGTTGGACCAAGCGGCTGGCGACGGCGGTCAGGCGACAGGCCCGGATCGTTCTGGCCCGCTAACGCCGCACCGCGTCTCTTCGGGAGGCCGCTGGGTGCGAACCTGCCGAATTCCGCAGGGTCGCCCGACCGAGGCGGCGGACAGATCCGGACAGCGCGGTCGCGCCGGTTGAGTTTTGGGCGCTGACTCCGCCATAATCCGGACAGGTGAGCGGCCTGCGACGCGCCGTCTTCGGCCTTGCGTTCCGGATCATCCCAGACAGGATATGACCATGACCCACATTTCTCCGGTGATCCTGTGCGGCGGGTCCGGGACACGCCTCTGGCCGCTGTCGCGCAAGTCCTATCCAAAGCAATTCTCGAACATCGTCGGCGAGCGGAGCCTGTTCCAGGTCTCGGTCGACAGACTGTCGGGTGCTGCCTTCGGCCCGCCCGTTGTTCTGACCGGAGAGCCGTTCCGTTTTATCGTGACCGAGCAATTGGCCGCCATGCACCGCGACCCGGCGGCCATCCTGATCGAGCCGGACGGGCGGAACACCGCGCCGGCCGTGCTGGCCGCAGCGCTCTGGCTGGAGGGAGAGGACCCCGAGCGACTGATGCTCGTCGCCCCGTCGGACCACGTCATTCCTGACACCGAAGCCTTCCACGCCGCCGTGCGGGCCGCGGTTCCGCAGGCCGAGGCGGGCGACCTGATCACCTTCGGCATCACCCCGGACCGACCCGAAACCGGTTATGGATATCTGGAACTTGCCCCGGTCGCAGATGCCGGCGCGGGCGTGCCACACCCCCTGTTGCGCTTTGTCGAGAAACCCGATGCCGAGACGGCGATCCGCATGGTGGCCGACGGCCGATTCCTGTGGAACGCGGGCCTGTTCCTGTTTTCGGTGCGCGCAATTCTGAACGCCTACCGCATCCATGCGCCGGAGATGATCGATGCGGTTCAAGCGGCGTTGTCGGGGGCGGAGCGCGATCTCGGTTTCATCCGCATGGACGCAAAGCCGTGGGCCGGGGTGGAAAACATCTCCATCGACTACGCGATCATGGAGCGCTCGGACTCGCTTGCCGTGATGCGGCTTGATGCGGGCTGGTCGGACCTCGGCGGCTGGGACGCCGTCTGGCGAGAAATGGAGCCGGATGCTGCGGGCAATGCCGTTTCCGAGCATGCATCCGCCATTGATTGTCGCGACACGTTGCTGCGGTCCGAGTCACCCGGCCTTGAAGTGGTGGGTATCGGCCTCGACGACATCGTGGCGATCGCCATGGCCGATGCGGTGCTTGTCGCGCGCAAGTCGGACAGTCAGCGCGTGGGCGAGGCCGTCGCGGCCCTCAAGGCAAGGGACGCGGCGCAGGCCGTCGAATTTCCGCGCGACCACCGGCCCTGGGGCTGGTTCGAGAGCCTCGCGCGCGGCACCCGTTTTCAGGTCAAGCGGATCGTCGTCCATCCCGGCGCGGCGCTGTCGCTGCAATCGCATCATCACCGGTCCGAGCACTGGATCGTCGTCGAGGGCACGGCCCGCGTCACCGTCGACGGGGCGGTCACGTTGGTGTCCGAGAACCAGTCCGTCTACGTTCCCCTTGGCGCGAGGCACCGGATGGAGAATCCCGGCAAGGTGCCGATGGTCCTGATCGAAGTGCAGACTGGCAGTTACCTCGGAGAGGACGACATCATCCGCTACGAAGATGTCTATGCCCGCCGCTAGGCGTTCGAAGCCACCGCCCGGCCCAACCAGATGGAAATCCGGACCTTGTCCCAACGGCGCTCACCGCAGTGCGACCGGGCAACCGTAGAGCAGTCAGTGGCATCGGGCCACGCGGTGCCGTCAGAGGTGGTCGATCAGGGCCTCGACCCGGGCGACGCCCGCCGCCACGCGCGCCGCGTCCTCCCGCGCCTCGACGTTGAGCCGCAGCAGCGGCTCCGTGTTGGAGGCCCGCAGGTTGAACCGCCAATCGTCGAATTCAAGACTGAGCCCGTCGGTGTCGTCGCGGGCGAGGGCGGTTCCCGCCAAGGCGGTCTCGACCGCAGCGATCGCGGCCTTCGTGTCTGCGACGCGGTAGTTGATCTCTCCGGACGAGGGAAAGGCCGCCCGTCGTGCCGCGACCAGATCCGCGAGCGCAGCATCTCTCCGGCTCATCAGGTCAACGACGAGCAACCAGGGGATCATCCCGCTGTCGCAAGCCATGAAATCCCTGAAATAGTGATGCGCCGACATTTCGCCGCCGTAGACAGCCCCGCTTTCGCGCATGACGGCCTTCATGAACGCATGACCCGTCCGGGACTGGATGGCCCGACCGCCATCCCGCGCCACGATCGCTTGCGTGTTCCAGATCACCCGAGGATCGTGAACGATGCCCGCGCCGCTTTCCTGTGCCAGAAACGCCTCTGCCAGCAAACCGACGACGTATTCGCCGGGGATGAATTCCCCCATCGCATCGAACAGGAAGCACCGGTCGAAGTCCCCGTCCCAAGCGACGCCAAGATCGGCGCCATGCGCCACCACGGCCTTTGAGGTGATGGGCTGGTTCTCGGCCAGCAGCGGGTTCGGGATGCCATTGGGAAAGCTGCCGTCCGGCGTGTGATGCATCCTCACCACCTCGAGCGGGGCACCCTGTCGGATCAGCTTGGCATATATGGCATCGAACGTCGGGCCTGCGGCGCCGTTGCCCGCGTTTACCAGGATTTTCAGGGGTCGAAATGCGCCGGGATCCACGAACGACAGCACCCGGTCCACATAGGCGGTTCGGGTGTCGGAAGCGTCCAGAACGCCTCCGGAGGTGTGAGCAGGGGCAGCCGTGCCGCCCTCCGCCGCTCTCCGGACGCTGTCCAGTTCGGCGGGATGGAGCGGCGCGGACCCGGTCTTGACCAGCTTCATGCCATTGTAGTCCATCGGATTGTGCGATGCAGTGACACATATTCCGCCATCCGCACCCAGATGATCGGTGGCGAAATAGACTTCCTCGGTTCCCGAAAGCCCAAGGTCCAGGACCTGAACGCCCTGTGACACCAGTCCCTCCGCGACGGCGCCGGCCAGCGCGGCGGAGCTTTCGCGGCTGTCGCGACCGAGGACGACCCGCTCGGCTTTCCGCGTATGGGCAAAGGCTGCGGCCACGCGCCGGGCGATCTCCGCATTGAGTTCCGCACCAAGGCGTCCGCGGATGTCATAGGCCTTGAAACAGGTCAGATCTGTCGGTCCCATCGGGAAATCCTTGCACTGAAAACTGAAAGTCGAGGCAGGCGCGCGGCCTCGAAGGGTGGAGGGCGCGACCCTCGGGATCAAGGGGGCCCTTTCTACCCGATGACGTCGCCACGTCCGGACGCCACGACATGTTGGGCACTCGGGACCCGAAGCCAGACCGGGAGACCCCGTCAACGCGCCCGTCCGGTCAAGGCGCCGCGAATGCCGCCAGGCGGGAGCGAACGTGCTCGGGCCAGGGTGCTGGCCGACCAGGGCCCGAGACGACATGCACGATTGTCGCGGTTGCCCGGAAGCGGGTTTCGGCCCGGCATGTCGCCGTCATGTCATAGGTCAGACTGGTTTGGCCCAGACGCGTCACTGCCAGCGACAAGGTCAGGATGTCGCCGTGACGACTCGGGGCGACAAAATCGGTCGCGATGCTGACCGTTGGCACGCCTGCATCGATCAAAAGCGTCTCGAACGGCCAGCCGAGACCCTGATCGAAGAACGTCTCGACGCAATCGTTGATCATCTCGAAGTAGCGGGGGAAGAACACGATCCCCGCCGGGTCGCAGTGCTTGAACAGCACCTTCTGCGTCATCTCGAACATCGCTCAGATCCCTATGTATCGCGCGGTTATATCCGGTGTCAGCGCCGCCACCGGACCGGACCAGGCGGTCGCGCCGCGTTCCAGGATCGTGGCCCGGTCACAGATGCGCGCAAGCTCGGACACCGATTTGTCGATCAGCAGGATCGCGGTGCCGCTGTCGCGCCGGATCCGGGCGATGGCCGCCCGGATTTCGGTGCGAATGAGCGGGGCCAACCCCTCCGTCGCCTCGTCGAGGATCAACAGACGCGGATTCGTCATCAGGGCGCGGCCGATCGCCAGCATCTGCTGCTCCCCGCCCGACAGGGTCGCGGCCCGTTGATCCCGCCGCTCCGCCAGGCGGGGGAAAAGGTCGGTGACGGTGGCGAACGTCCAGGGACCCGCGCGCGCGGCAGCACTCAGGTTTTCGGTCACGGTCAGGGAGGCGAAGCAGCGTCGCCCTTCGGGCACGAGGCCGATGCCGAGACGGGCAGCGCGGTGGCTGGGCAGACGGCTCAGGTCGTGGCCGTCGAAGCGCAGGGTCCCGGTGGCCGGCAGCATCCGGCAGATCGCCTTGACGGTCGTGGACTTGCCCATTCCGTTGCGTCCCATGAGGGCTACGACTTCGCCTTCCGATACCGTGAGATCGACCCCGAACAGGGCCTGCGCAGGGCCATATGACGCCTCGACCCCCCCAAGATGCAGCAACGTCATGCTCCGGCTCCGAGATAGGCATCCTGAACGATGCGACTGGCGCGGACCTCGGCAACTGCGCCGGTCGCGATGATCCGACCCTCGACCAGCACACTGATCCGGTCGGCAAGGGCAAAGACGGCGTCCATGTCATGCTCCACCAGCAGGATCGGGGCCTCCGCCCGCAAGCCATCCAGAAAAGCGGTCAGGTCCTTGGACCCTTCCGCGCCGAGGCCTGCCATCGGCTCATCCATGACGAAGGCACGCGGAGCCAACGTCAGCGCGACCGCCACTTCCAGTTGTCGCCGTTGACCGTGACTGAGTTCCGCCGCGCGCGTCGCCGCAGAAGCCTCAAGCCCAACCCGCGCCAATGCCGTCATGGCGACATGGCGCAACTCCGCATCATGCAGCGCGGGCCGGAAAAAGCGCCATGGGCTGCCGCGCGCGCCGAGGGCACCGAGGGTCACGTTCTGCAACGCGGTATCTTCCATCGCGAGGGCCGAGACCTGAAATGTCCGTCCCAGCCCCGCACGCGCACGGGATCGCACGGGCAGGGCCGTCACGTCGCGACCCATCAGCTCGATCCGGCCCGAGTCGGGCGCGAGGCTGCCGCAGATCTGCGCGATCAACGTAGACTTGCCGGCCCCGTTCGGTCCGATGACGGCATGGATTTCACCGGCCCGCAGGTCGATGCTCACGTGGTCGGTCGCCACGAGAGCGCCGAACCGCTTTTGCAGCCCGTGGGTCGCCAGAACCGGGTCAGTCATGGGTGCGCGCCCGTCCCGACAGAAATCCAACGATCCCGCCGCGCGCGAACAGGACGACGATCAGAAGGAGGGCACCCAGATAGATGTGCCAGAATTCCGACAGACCGCCGAGGAAATGCTCCAGCAGAACAAAGACACAGGCCCCGATCACCGGACCGAACAGACGCGCCGTGCCACCGAGGATGACGAAGACGATCAATTCGCCCGACAGTTGCCAGCTGAACATCGTCGGGCTGACGAAGCGGTTGAGATCGGCAAAGAGCGCGCCCGCCAGTCCCGTGATCACACCCGAGATCACGAAGGCCACCAGCTTGAGGTATATCGGATCGAGGCCGACGGTCTCGACCCGCGCCGGGCTTTGCCGCGCGGCGTTCAGGGCCAGACCGAAGGGCGCGCGCACCAGCAGCGCATTGCCCAGAAGGACAACGCAGAGCACGGCGAAGCACAGCCCGAAGAACTGCACCGGAACGAGGGTGTTCAGGCCCGGAAACCCGTTTCGGACATAGATCGACAGCCCGTCCTCGCCGCCATAGGCCGGCCAGCTGATTGCGAAGAAATAGAACATCTGGCCGAAGGCGAGCGTGATCATGATGAAATACACTCCCGCCGTGCGCAGCGACAACAGGCCGATGACCAGCGCAGCAAGACCGGATGTCACCATCGCCACCAGCCAGATGACCGGCATGGACTTGGTCCCGGCCAGCGACAGCGGCCCGACCTCCAGCGTCGTGAACGTCTGGGCGTGATACGCGAGGATCCCCATGACATAGCCGCCAAGCCCGAAGAACACCGCATGCCCGAGGCTGACCAATCCGCCGAGGCCGAGCGCGATGTTCAGCCCCGTGGCCGCCAGCGCAAAGATCACGGCGCGGGTGGCCAGGGTGATCGTGAACGGTTCGTCGGTAATCACGGCCCACACCGGCACAGCGATCAGCAGCGCCAGAACGGCGGCATTCACATAGCCCTCCCGGATCATGCGCGCGCGCCGAAGAGGCCCGTTGGTCGCCAGACCAGAACCGCGCCCATCAGGACGTAGATCGCCATGGAAGCGAGGGCGGAGCCCGTGGCCGTCGCCGCGCCCGTCTCCATGAACAGTTTGAACACCTCCGGCAGGAAGATACCGCCCAGCGTATCCGTCAACCCGACGAGGATCGCCCCCAGCAGTGCGCCCTTGATGGAGCCGATACCGCCGATCACGATCACCACGAAGGCAAGGATCAGGACAGGTTCACCCATCCCGACCTGCACGGACTGGATCGCACCGACCAGCGCACCGGCCAGCCCGGCGAGCGCAGCACCAAGGGCGAAAACCCCTGTATAGAGCCTTGATATGTCGACCCCAAGCGCCGCGATCATCTCCCGGTCGTTTTCGCCGGCGCGGATCCGGATGCCCAGACGTGTGCGCTGGATCAGCAGGCCTAGCCCGGCCGCGATGGCAAGACCTACGCCGATCAGGACAAGGCGATAGAATGGATACTGGATGCCACCGGGCAGGGTAATCGGCCCGGAAAGCCAGTCGGGCGTATCGAGAAACAGCGGGAACGAACCGAAAGCCCACCGCGTCCCTTCGGAAAAAATCAGGATCAGGGCGAAGGTCGCAAGCACCTGGTCGAGATGGTCGGCCTTGTAGAGGCGCCTGATCACGACCGTCTCGACCAGTACGCCCGCGATCGCCGCGGCGGACATCGCCGCCACAAGCGCCAGCAGGAAAGACCCCGTCAGGCCCGCGACCGCGGCGGCGGCAAAGGCGCCGACCATGTAAAGCGATCCATGGGCCAGGTTGATGAGGCCCATCACGCCGAAGATCAGCGTCAGGCCCGCCGCCATCAGGAACAGCATGACGCCGAATTGCAGGCCGTTCAGGACCTGTTCGATGATCAGGATCGTGGACATGAGGCGTCAGACAGGCCAGGCGCGGCTATGCCCGCCCGGCCCTGTGATCACATCTTGCAATCGGCGGCATAGACGTCGCCGTGATCTTCGAGCGCCACGCCGATGATCCTGTTCGTGAACACGTCGCCTTCCTTGATGACCTCGCGCGCATAGATGTCCTGGATCGGGTGGTTGTTCGGCCCGAACGAGAAATCCCCGCGCGTGCTGTCGAAATCAGCGGCCTTCAGCGCGGCACGGAAGGCGTCGGGATCGGCTGCAGGCGTGGCCACGTCCAGCGCTGACATCAGCAGGTTCGCCGTGTCGAACCCCTGGCTTGCATACAGCGACGGCAGACGTCCGTATTCCGCCGAGAAGCTCTTGACGAACGCCGCGTTGGTCGGATTGTCGATGTCCTTGGACCACTGCGAGGTGTTCACCACCCCAAGCGCCGCCTCGCCGACGGCCTGCAGGATGCCTTGGTCGAAGCTGAACGCGGGCCCGATGACGGGGATATCCACGCCCGAGTCGGCGTATTGCTTGAGAAAGGAAATCCCCATGCCGCCCGGCAGGAAGAAATAGACGCTGTCTGCCCCGGAGGCGCGGATCTGCGCGATCTCCGCGGCATAGTCGGTCTGTCCCAGCTCGGTGAACAACTCGCCCGCCAAACCCCCTTCATAGAGACGTTTGTAGCCGGTCAGCGCATCCTGCCCCGCTGGATAATTCGGAGCCAGGATGAAGGAGTTCGCATAGCCCGCGCCGTTCGCATAGGCGCCGGCCGCCTCGTGCAGGTTGTCGTTCTGCCAGGCGACGTTGAAGTAATTCTCATGGCATCCCGCGCCCGCCAGTTGCGACGGTCCGGCGTTCGGCGACAGGTAGAACTTGCCCTGGGCCACAGCCGAGGGGATGACCGCCATGGCGAGGTTGGACCAGATGAT
>JBARXR010000050.1:0-2532 GCA_049647445.1 Jannaschia sp.
AATTGCAGGCGATGTGGGGCTCGATCTCGAAATTTTGAAAACAGATATGCAATCTGATTCAGTGAGTGATCACATTGCTGCCTCTCTGCGTTTCGCAGAAGCTTTGGGTATAACTGGAACGCCGACGTTCGTATTGGGTGACGAAATAATCCCCGGTGTGATTGAGCGTGGTACACTTCTTGAAAAGATTGCAGAACTCGTCCCCGATTGAAAGGGGGGACCATTATGAGATCGGTCGTGCCTTGGGACACGCTGCTGCTGTCGGTCGGCCTCTACGTCATGCTGCCGCTGCTCGCGGGCTACCTGACACGCCGGAGCCTCGTTGCGAAGGGTGGCGAGACGGCGATCGACGCGTTCAAGACCCGTGTGCAGCCGTTCTCGATCGTCGGGCTGCTGGTGACGATGGTGCTTCTCTTTGTGTTTCAGGGCGAGGTCATCCTCGACCGCCCGCTCGTCATCGTGCTTATCGTCGTGCCACTGCTGATCCAGTCCTACGGCATCTTCTTCGTGGCCCACGGCGCGGCGCGCGCCTGGAGTATCCCGTTCAACGTGGCGGCACCCTGCGCCCTGATCGGCACGTCCAACTTCTTCGAACTGGCCGTCGCCGTCGCGATCAGCCTGTTCGGTCTGGGGTCCGGTGCGGCGCTGGCCACGGTCGTCGGCGTGCTGATCGAGGTGCCGGTGATGCTGTCCCTCTTCGCCTTCGCAAACCGCACTCAGCACTGGTTTCCCAAGGAAGGGTCCGCATGACCGTCGTCATCCATCACAATCCCGACTGCGGCACCTCGCGCTACGTGCTGGCAATCATCGAGGCGTCGGGCGACGTGCCAGTCGTCATCGACTACCTCAAGACCGGCTGGACCCGCCCGCAGCTTCTGGCGCTGTTCGCCGCCGCAGGCCTTACGCCTCGCACCGCCCTGCGGATGACGAAGTCCCCGGCAGAGGAGCTGGGCCTGCTTGATCTTTCGGTGGACGACGACACGTTGCTTGCCGCGATGCTGGAACATCCTATTCTGGTCAATGGTCCTATCGTCTTCGCGCCCAAGGGCGTCCGGCCCTGCCGCCCTAGCGACGCCGTGCTGAATCTTCTCGACCATCTCCCCTTGGCCCTATTGCCAAAGAGGACGGCACGCCGCTGATTGACTCGGAAGGACGCCGCGTTGGCTGATATACCGAACCTCGCAGAAGCCCATTTCCACGCCATCAACACAGATCACCTGCTGGCACCCCGCGCGGGCAACGCAAGCCCCGCGCATCCTGCTGCTCTACGGATCGCTCCGGGACCGCTCGTTCAGTCGCCTGAAGACGTAGGAAGCCCCGCCCGCGTGCTGACGCGTCTGGGGGCCGAGACGCGGACCTACAGCCCCTCCGGCCTGCCTTTGCCGGACGACGCGGACGCCGATCGTCCGAAGCTGCAGGAGCTGCGCGATCTCGCTATCTGGTCCGAAGGCATGGTCTGGTGTTCACCCGAACGGAACGGCGCGATGACCGGCATCATGAAAGCCCAAATCGACTGGATACCGCTATCGCTTGGCGGCGTGCGCCCGACGCAGGGCAAGACACTGGCCGTCATGCAGGTCAGCGGCGGCTCGCAGAGCTTCAACGCCGTGAACCAGCTCCGCATCCTCGGCCGCTGGATGCGCCTGCTGACCATTCCGAACCAGTCGTCCACACCAAAAGCGTTTCTGGAGTTCGACGAGGCGGGGCGCATGAAGCCCTCACCGTTCTACGATCGGATGGTCGATGTCATGGAGGAGCTGATGAAGTTCACGATGCTCACCCGCGACAACAAGGATTACCTGCTCGACCGTTACAGCGAGCGCAAGGAGAGCGCCGCCGACTTGTCGAAGCGGGTGAACCAGAAAGCGATCTGATCGGACGCTCCAGCGTTTTCGCACGGTCTGCGACTCAGGAAAACCTTCCGAATGTGCAGAATTCCCAGATCAATGGAACCTGTGAAACAAAAGACTAATCACGATTTTCGGGGAAGACAAAGTTACGGCAGAGCCGCGTCAAATACCACGCGGTGCCCAGAGAATTATACCCGCACCGACTAGGCAAATGGCCGCTCCGATAACATTCCATTGGTCCGGTCGGTGTCCTTCGACACCCCGTAGCCAGAGCAGTGACGATACGATGTAGATGCCACCGTAAACAACATTGGCGCGTCCAGCCTGATCGGCGGGGCTGAGGGCCAGCAACCAGGCGAAAACCATCAACGACAGCATCCCCAGCACCAGCCAGAACACACTCTTGTCCAGACGGAACCAGGCCCAGAAGGCAAAACATCCGGCGATTTAAGCAAGCGAGGGAATTATGAATATGTCACAGGCCCATGAGATTTGTGATTGGATTGAACTTGCGTTGAAACGCCAGATTGCAGGCAGCACCGTAAACACTCATACCGAACCAGAGCACAAAGCCAAAGCCGACGACGCAATCGAGTTTTGAACGGTTGGTCTCAAACTTTTACGAATGCTGCTGTGATATACATGAATGCCACGCCAGCGGTTAGGCCACCCAGTATAGAGG
>JBARXR010000051.1:0-12154 GCA_049647445.1 Jannaschia sp.
ACCGAGACGTGGGACTTTTTCATGGGACTCTCCAAAAGGTTGGGCATTGAAGCGAGGAGGCATCACGAAAGGCACCGGCGTCAATTGGCATCACGTCCAAGCACGGAGTTGTGAGATGCGAGGTGGCGAGATCTTGCCGCGACCCTCGAGCGTCAGCCGCGGCGCGCGCGCCAGTCGGACCAGGCCTCGGGGGTGTCCAGATCGACGAGGGCGTGGCGGTGCGGGAGAGCTTGGTACGACAATTCGTGTCGGGATAACAGGTGCTTGGCCCCAATGTCGCCGGTGAGGGCCGCGAGGTCCGGGAACAGGCTTCGGTCGAAGATCACGGGTTGGCCGGGCGTGCCATCGGCAGCGGTCGCGCGCAGGATCGGCGTGTCGGTTTCCGTCCAGGCCGTCGCGAGCGTCGCGAGGTCGTGGGCATTGATTTCAGGCATGTCCGCGAGGTGGATCAGCAGGGCGGACCCGGTGCAGGCCGCGACGCCTGCACGGATCGATCCGGACATGGAATGATCCGTGACATCAACGAGTTGCGCGTGCGTGTCACCCAACCAGGCGCGGCGGCTGCGGTCGCCTTCCGGGAGCGTCACCAGGACCTCGGGAACAGTGCTGCACGCTGCGCGGACAGCCCGCAGGATCAGGGGTGTGCCGTCGATCTCCTCGAGCAATTTGTCGCGACCGCGCATCCGGCTGGACGCTCCGGCGGCGAGGATCAGGATGGCTGGGAGGGGACGCATGGGGCCTGTTAGCGCAGTTGGCGAGAGAAGGATATGGCGGCAGATTTCAGGGGTGATCCACGGGTGATCTGCGTCACCCGTATCGGATCGCACCATCCGGGGCACTAAGCCGAAGATGGTGCGTTTGTACGCAGGCAGGCACGGCGGAGCGCATCGGTGCACCGCGTGTCACCCCCGCTGGCGCTCGGCGTTGGCATCGAAAAGCGGGGCGTGTTGCAGGCGGGCCGGGCGGCGTTCGTTCAGAAGTTCGACAGTCCACGGCCCGTCTGCGTCGGCGTGGGTCTTGTCGACGTAGCCGAGGGCCATCGAGACGCCCGCGTGGTGGGCATAACCGCCGGAGGTGACGTAGCCCACCCGTCGGTCGCCGAGCCAGATCGGTTCGTCCCCGATGACGTCGGCGTCGCGGGCGTCCACCACGAAGGACCGCAACCTCAGGCCGCCGCCGTGATCGCGTTCCGCCAGCGCGCCCGCCTTGCCGACGAAATCGGCGTCCTTGCCGTAGGCGACGAAGCGGTCGAGCCCGGCTTCCAGTGGCCCGTAGAGGGGGCGGTATTCCTTGGCCCAGCCGCCATAGTTCTTTTCCATCCGCATGGAATTGAGGGCGCGCAGGCCAAAGGGTTTGAGACCCAGCGGCGCGCCTGCGGTCAGGAGCAGGTCGAAGACGCCGCGCTGGTATTCCGGCTTCATCCAGATCTCGTATCCGAGATCGCCGGTGAAGCTGACGCGGCCCACGATGGCCGGGGCGAGGCCTACATCCATGCGCCGCACGGACATGAAGCGCAGCGCGGCGTTGGACATGTCCTGTCCGGTGACCGCCTCCATCAGGGCGCGGGATTTCGGGCCCGCGACGGCGAGGCCGACAAGCCCGAGGCCGATGGTGTCGAGGATGACCGAGCCGTCGACGGGCAGGAATGTCTCGAACCAGCGGGTATAGAATACCTCTGCCGAGCCGGAGCCCGCGAGGAAGAAATCCCCTTCGGCGAGGCAGGAGACGGTGAGGTCACCCTGGAGTTTGCCGTCTTCCTTGAGCATGGGGGCGAGCGCCATGCGGCCGGGAACCGGGATCTTGCAGGCCAAAACCCGATCAAGATAGGCCCTTGCCCCCGGTCCGCGGACCGAAAACTTGGAGAATCCCGATGTTTCCATGATGCCGACGCCGTTGCGGCACGCATGCACCTCGGCCGCGACATGGTCGAAGTCCGTCGAGCGCCGCCAGGAGAAGACGTCGCGGGTGTCGTCGGGCGAGAACCACAGCGGCGTCTCGAGGCCCCAGTAGTCGCCCATCTGAGCGCCCATCCCGAGAAGTTTGTCGTAGATCGGTGTGGTCTTGTGGGGGCGGGCTGCGGTCAATTCCTCGTTCGGGAACTTGATCGAGAAGCGGCGGGCGTAATTTTCCTGCACCTTGGGGTTGGTATAGGCCAGCGTGGCCCAATCGCCGTAGCGCGCCACGTCCATCGCCCAGACGTCGAAGCCCGGATCGCCGTCGATCATCCAGTTCGCGAGCGACAGGCCCACGCCGCCGCCCTGGCTGAACCCGGCCATCACCCCGCAGGCCGACCACATGCCGGGCAGGCCGCGGATCGGGCCGATGAGCGGATTGCCGTCGGGGGCGAAGGTGAAGGGGCCGTTGATGATCTGCTTGATGCCGGCGGTCTGGAAGGCCGGGAAGTGGTCGAACCCGACCTCGAGGCTGGGCGCGATCCGGTCGATATCGGGTTGCAGAAGCTCATGCCCGAAATCCCACGGGGTTTCGCGCGTGGACCACGGCACGCAGGCCTTCTCATAGGTGCCCATGAGCATGCCGCCGCGTTCCTGACGGAGGTACAATTCGCCATCGAAATCGACGGCATGGATGACTTCCTTGCCGGTCTTGCGGTTCACCTCCGCCACTTCGGGCATGTCCTCGGTGATGAGATACATGTGCTCCATCGCGAGGACCGGCAGTTCCAGGCCGACCATGCGGCCGACTTCACGTGCCCAGAGGCCGCCCGCGTTGACCACGTGTTCGCAGGCCACGTCGCCCTTGTCGGTGTGCACGGTCCAGCCTGCGGCGTTGCGGGTGATGGCGTTGACCTTGGTGTGGGTCTGGATTTTCGCCCCGAGTTTCTGGGCGGACTTGGCATAGGCGTAGGTGACGCCGGAGGGGTCGAGGTGTCCGTCGACGGTCGTCTCGACGGCGCCCACGAATTTCGACGGATCGAGCAGCGGCATCAGTTCGTGGGCGCGTTCCGGAGTGATGATCTCGGCGTCGATGCCCTGAAGCTTGCCCTTGGCGACGGTTGTCTTGAGCCAGTCGAACCGGTCCTGCGTCGAGGCCAGAAGAACGCCGCCGGTCATGTGGAAGCCGGTGGCGTGGCCCGAAAGCTCCTCGATCTCGCGATAGAGTTCGATGGTGTACTTCTGGAGTTTGGCGACGTTCGGGTCGCCGTTGATCGTGTGGCATCCGCCGGCCGCGTGCCAGGTGGAGCCGGACGTCAGTTCCGAGCGTTCGAGGAGGAGGATATCCGTCCAGCCACCCTTGGCGAGGTGGTAGAGGACCGAACATCCCACCACGCCGCCGCCGATCACCACCACACGTGCCGTATCCTGCATCGCCCTGCGCTCCTTGTGCTGCGGTTTCAGGCTAGAAGACGACAGGCGCGCGACGCGCCTTGACGCGACAGGGAAATGTCGTTTTTGGGCCTGCGGTCCCGTCCGTGTCCCGCGCCCTTCAGGCGTCGATGTAATCGGCGTTTTCGGCGCAGATCCGGTCGATGGTCGCATCCAGCCGCGACAGGTGCAGCATGCCGTTCGCGACGGCGGCCTCGGCGTCGCCTTCTGTCACGGCCCGCGCGATCAGGGCGTGGTCCTCGACAAGCTGTTCGATCCGGTCGCCGCGCGACAGGCTCAGGACGCAGAGGCGGTCTATCTTGCGCTTCTGTTCCTTGATGACATCGAACGCGAAGGCGACATCGCCGATCTCGCACAGGGTCTTGTGGAATTCATAGTCGAGCGTCGCGAAGGGGCCGTAATCTCGGGCATCGACGATCGTGCGCTGCCGGTCGAGGCAGGCGTCGAGACGGGCAGCGCCGCCGGCGTCGCACAGGCGCGTGGCGCGGCGCAGGACCTCCGCCTCAACGGCGGCGCGCACGAACCGCGCCGTCTCGATGGCCTGGAGGGAGAAGCGTTTGACCTCGGTGGCCTTCTGCGGGCGGATCAGCAGCAGGTCGAGGTTTTCGAGCCGCGAGAAGGCATCGCGCACCGGCTGCCGGGACAGGTCGAACTTGCGCGCGATCTCGGCCTCCGAGATCTTGGTTCCGGGCAGCAGGCGCATCGACGAAATCTCGGCATAGAGATAGTCGAAGACCGCGTCGACGCCGGTGCGCCGTTCAACCGTTTGGACTGCTTGATCCATGTCTCACATCTCCGTTTCATGGGCGAATACTCAATGCGGCGCGAAATTACCAGTTCCCGTTCTGCCGTCGTCCTCCGGTTTGCGGGGGCTTGTCCGCGCGCGTGATCTTGGGACGGGCCGGACGGTATCGGCCCGATCGTGACCGCCCGGCGGTGCGTCCGGGCGGCAATCGCCTTTGGCATTTCCGCTCCTGCTTGTCCCTTAATCAATACTAGTATACCAATGTTGTGAAGACGGAAATTCGGTATGTGTCGGGAGGGTCTGCACCGCCCAGGTCGACCGCGATGCCGGATGCGGCGTGCGCTCTGCGACAGGTGCGTGGGCGACCGTGGGGGGCGCGGTGTGGAAGATTATCGAAGTCGGACGGGCATCCGGCCACCAGGATACGTGAAAGGACCACCATGAAACTCAGGGGCAAGACGGCCATCGTCACCGGCGGCGGGCGCGACATCGGGCGGGCCTGCGCCATCCGGCTGGCGGAGGAGGGGGCTTCGGTCGCGATCAACTATTTCTCCAGCAGCGCGGGCGCGGACAGCGCCGTGGCGGAAATCACGGCGGCGGGAGGCAAAGCGTTCGCGTTGCAGGGCGATCTGAGCACACAGCCGGGTGTCGACGCGCTGGTGGGGCGCGCCGTGGCGGACTTCGGCGGCATCGATGTTCTGGTGAACAACACCGGCGGGCTGATCGCGCGCAAGACGATCGCGGAAATGTCGCTGGAGCACTGGAAGGCGGTCATGGACCTGAACCTGACCAGCACGTTCCTGATGACGCGGGCCTGCCTTGCGCACATGACGTCCGGGGCCATCGTGAACCTGGCCAGTCAGGCCGGGCGGGATGGCGGAGGGGCGGGATCGGTCGCCTATGCGGCCTCCAAGGGCGCGGTGATGACGATGACGCGGGGCCTGGCGAAAGAGCTGGGGCCGAGGATCCGGGTCAACGCGATCTGCCCCGGCATGATCGACACCGACTTTCACAACATCCACACCAAGCCCGAGGTGCGCACCATGGTCGAGAACGCCGCCCCCCTGAAACGGCAGGGCACGTCGGAGGATATCGCCAATCTGGTGGCGTTCCTTGCCTCCGACGAGAGCGGCTTCATGACCGGCACGAACGTCGATATCAACGGCGGGATGCTGTTCAGCTAGCGGCGGAGGGCGTTCCGGTCAGACGTCCACTTCGACTGCGACGCCCTTTTGCACGGCGAGGTCGACGACGCTTGCCGCGACGGCCAGGTCCTGAAGCCCGACGCCGGTGCCGTCGAACAGGGTGATCTGGTCGGGCGACGTGCGGCCCGGATGGGTGCCGTTGATGACCGCGCCGAGTTGGTGGACGTCCGTTTCCGCGATCAGACCGGCGGTGATCGCGTGCTGCGCCTCACCGATGGAGATGGACTGCGCGACCTCGTCGGTAAAGACGGTGGCGCGGGTCAGGAGTGCGGCCTCGACCTCCTGCTTGCCCCTGGTGTCGGTGCCCATGCAGGCGAGATGCGTGCCGGGCGAGACGTGATCCGCCAACAGCGACGGCGAGAAGGCGGAGGTGATGGAGATGATGACGTCTGCCGCGCGCATCCCCGGAAGGTCCACCGCCTCGAACGGAATGCCGGCCTCGTCCGCGACCCTGGCCAGATTGGGCAGCATGTCGGGGTGGAAGTTCCAGCCGATGACCTTGTCGAAGGCGCGCTGTTCCAATGCGGCCCGCAGTTGGAAGGTGGCCTGGTGACCCGCCCCGATCATGCCGAGGATCCTGGCATCTTTCCGGGCCAGGTGCTTGATCGACACCGACGAGGCGGCGGCGGTGCGCAGGGCGGTCAGCAGGTTGCCCCCGACCATGGCACGGACGCGGCCCGTGTCGGGGTCGAAGAGGAAGATCGTGGACTGGTGGTTGATCAGCCCGCGCTTTTCGAGGTTGTGCGGCCAATATCCCCCCGCCTTGAGGCCGAGCGACAGCCCCCTGGCGTCGAACCCGCCCTTGAAGCCGTAGAGCGCGTCCTCGTGCCCGATGGCCTCGCGGATGACCGGGAAGTTGTAGGCATCGCCGGAGGCCATGGCGGCAAACACGGCCTCGACCGCGTCGAAGGCGGCGGCGCGGGTCATGAGGTCGGCGATGGCGGATTCGGGGACGATGAACATGGGAGCCTTTCGAATAGGTGCGGCGGGGGACGCCCGCCCTGCGGATGGACGGACAGGGCGGGGTTTTCCCCGCCCCGCGCGTCAATAGGCCTTGCCGCGTGCCGACACGGGCCAGAGCGTCTCGACGCGGCCACCCCGCACACCGACATACCAGTCGTGCACATTGCAGGTCGGATCGCAGTGACCGGGCACGAGGCGCAGCTTGTCGTTGACCTTGAGCACGCCGCCCTCGTCCATGACGACGCCGTGCTCGTCGGAGCATTTCACGTATTTCACATCCGTGCGCCCATAGATCGTGGGCAGTCCGCTATCGACCGACTGCGCCTTGAGGCCCGCGTCCACGATGGCCTTGTCGGCCTTGGCGTGGGACATGACCGAGGTCAGGATGAACAGCGCGTTCTCCCACTCGCCCTGATCGATGCGCTTTCCGTCCTTGTCGAGGATGCGCCCGTAGTCGGCGTCCATGAAGGCATAGGAGCCGCACTGGAGTTCGTTGAACACCTTCGACGCGCTCTCGAAATAATACGAGCCCGTGCCGCCGCCGCCGACGATATCGCACGCCAGCCCCTCGGCCTTGAGCGCGTCCACCGCGTCGCGGACCATGTCGATGGCGATCTGCGTCTTGGCCTTGCGCTCCTCGTATGAGTCGAGGTGCTGCATCGCGCCCTGATAGGCCTGCAGGCCCGCGAACTTCAGACCCTCCGCCGCGTCGATGGCCTTGGCCAGTGCGACGACCTGGGGCGTGGTGGTGACGCCGCAGCGCCCCGCGCCGCAGTCGATCTCGACCAGACATTCGATCGTCGTGCCGGCCTCGACCGCGCCCGCCGACAGGTTCGCGACATTGGCGAGGTCGTCGACGCAGCAGATGGTGCGCGCGCCCAGCCTCGGCAGGTTGGCAAGCCGCTTGATCTTGGCAGGCTGCGTCACCTGGTTGCTGACCAGCACGTCCTTGATGCCGCCGCGCGCGAAAACCTCCGCCTCCGAGACCTTCTGGCAGCAGACGCCGCAGGCGCCGCCAAGGCGCTCCTGCAATTTCTGCACGTCCACGGATTTGTGCATCTTGCCGTGGCTGCGATGGCGCATGCCCGCGGCCTTGGCGAAATCGCCCATCTTCTTGATATTCCGCTCCAGCGCGTCGAGATCGAGGATCAGGCAGGGGGTCTGGATGTCGGCCTCGTCCATGCCAGGAAGGGCGGGGACGTCGTAGCCGACTTCGAGGTCGGCGAAATCTGCGTGCTTGTTCATGGTGTCTTTCCTCTGTGGGGCGGCGGCGGGGTGAACCCCGCCCTGCGGACGATCGGTGGGCGGGGGGTCAACCCGCCAACCAGGGCAGGGTGTCGAGATCGACGTTCCCGCCGGTGATGATGACGCCGACCCGCTTGCCTGCGAACCGGTCCCTGTTGGCGATGATCGTCGCCAGCGGCACCGCGCAGCTTGCCTCGATCACGATCTTCATACGCTTCCAGGTCAGCTTCATCGCGTCCACGATCTCCTCTTCGGAGGCGGTCAGGATGTCGGTGACGTGGGTCGAAACGAAATGCCAGGTCAGGTCCTTGAGCGGCACCTTGAGGCCGTCGGCGATCGTCTCGGGTGCGTCGTCGGCGATGATGTGCCCGGCCTTGAAGCTGCGGCAGGCGTCGTCGGCCTGCTCGGGCTCGGCGGCGATGATCTGGATGTCGGGGGCGAGGTGCGAGAGGGTCAGGCAGGTGCCGGAGATCATGCCGCCGCCACCGATGGGGGCCACGACCATGTCGGGCGCGCCGCCATGTTCCTTGGCCATCTGCTCCAGAAACTCCCGCGAGCAGGTCCCTTGCCCGGCGATGACGCGCGGATCGTTGTAGGGGTGCACGAAGTCGCCGCCGGTGCGGGCCTGCACCTGCGCGAACACCTCCTCGCGGCTGCTGGTCGACGGCTCGCATTCTGTGATGATCCCGCCGTACCCCCTTACCGCGTCTTTCTTCGCCTGCGGCGCCGTGCGCGGCATCACCACGTTGCAGGGAATGCCCCGGCGACCGGCGGCATAGCTGAGCGACAGCGCGTGGTTGCCGGAGGAGTGGGTGCAGACACCGTTCCGTGCGTCCTCCTGCGACAGGCCGAACACGGCGTTGGACGCGCCGCGCACCTTGAAGGCGCCGGCCTTCTGGAAGTTCTCGCACTTGAAGAACAGCTTCGCACCGGTCAGTTCGTCCAGGTAGCTCGAGGTCAGGACCGGCGTGCGGTGGATGTGGGGACGGATCCGGTCGTGGGCCGCCGTCATGTCGTCGAAAGTGGGGATATACATCTTGGAGCGTCCTTCGGGTCAGGCGGCGGACCGCAGCGACTGCGCCCTGTGCGACCGGTAATAATCCTGCGCGGCGGCGACGCCGCTGCCCAGCGTGATGTCCAGCCCGAGGTCGGCCATGCACATCTCGGCGGTGGCCAGGCCGGACAGCATCATCACATCCGTCAGCGAGCCCAGGTGACCGATGCGGAAGACCTTGCCCGCGACCTCGCCCAGGCCGACGCCGAAGGCCACGCCATAGGTCTCGGCGGCGTGGGTCACGAGGCTGGTGGCGTTGAAGCCGTCGGGCGTGCGGATCGCGCTGACGGTGT
Source organism: Jannaschia sp. (assembly GCA_049647445.1). GTDB lineage: Bacteria > Pseudomonadota > Alphaproteobacteria > Rhodobacterales > Rhodobacteraceae > Jannaschia. Next base: position 8,850 of record JBARXR010000051.1, read on the forward strand.
CCGACCAGACGTCCGGCGAGGCGGCGCAGAGCGGCATCCCCCACGCGCGGGCGGCGGCGCGCACGCCTTCGGCGATGCGGTGATGGCGGGCGAAGACGCTCTCCAGGCCTTCTTCCTCCAGCATCTCCAGCGCCAGCTTCAGACCGTTCATCAGGCCGACCGGCGGGGTGTAGGGAAAGGCGTTGGCGTCATAGCCCTTTTGCATGTCCGCCACGTCGAAGAAGGTGCGCGGCAGGTCGGCGGTCTTGCCGGCCGCGAGCGCCTTGTCGGAAAATCCGACGATGGCGAGGCCTGGGGGCAGCATGAACCCCTTCTGCGACCCGGTGACGGCGACGTCCACGCCCCAGGCGTCGAATTCGAAATTGACCGAGGCGATGGAGCTGACGCCGTCGACGAACAGCATGGCCGGATGACCCGCCGCGTCCATCGCGCGACGCACCGCGGCGATGTCGGACAGAACCCCGGTAGCGGTCTCGTTGTGGGTGGCGAGGACGACCTTGATGGTGTGAGCCGTGTCGGCGCGCAGGATTTCCTCATACCTGTCGGCGGGAATGCCGTGGCCCCAGGGTGTCTCGACGATCTTCACGTCGAGTCCGTGGCGCTGGCACATGTCGATCCAGCGGTGCGAGAACATGCCGTTGCGGGCCGCGAGAACGCTGTCGCCCTTGCTCAGGGTGTTGGTCAGGGCGGTCTCCCAGCCGCCGGTCCCGGTCGAAGGCAGGATGAAGACCTTCGCGGTCTCGGATTTCAGAACGCGGCGCACCCCTTCAAGGCAAGGGTGCAGGATCTTGCCGAACAGCGCTGAGCGGTGGTCGATTGTCGGCATGGAACAGGCCTGGCGGATCGCCTCGGGCATGTTCGTGGGGCCGGGAATGAACACGGGGTTCTGAAAGCTCATGACGATCTCCTCCTGATCTGCGTCTTGCATAGGTGCCTTCGCAGGCGCGCGATATTTTTTTGAAAAAATTTTTCAGTCCGGGCGAACGAACGGTTTTGCAGTGTTGTCAGGGACTTGGATTTTTCATATCGTGAAATGGATTTTCAGAAAATGGATGGGGCCCATGGCCGAACCCGATGAAGCCACCCCGGCAGCCCGGAAATTGCGCGGACGACCGCGGGACTGGCACGACAAGACCGAGCAGAACACCATCAAGTCGCTGGACCGTGCGATGGCGGTTTTCGAATTCCTGAGCGAGGCCCAGGGCAAGACGCTGACCGAACTTGCGACCGAACTCGGACAATCCGCCTCGACCGTCTACCGCATCCTGACGACGCTGGAGGGGCGCGGGCTGGTGGAATTCGATACGCTCGACCAGATCTGGCACATCGGGCCGCGCGCGTTCATCGTGGGGTCCCGGTTCCTGCGGCGCACCGGCCTTGTGGAGCGCGCGCGCCCGATCCTGCGCCGCCTGATGGAGGCCACGGGCGAGACGGCGAACCTGGGGATCGAGCAGAACGGCCACGTCCTGTTCGTGAGCCAGGTAGAGACCCATGCGAGCATCCGGGCGTTCTTTCCGCCCGGCACCCTGTCGCGGCTGCATGCCTCGGGGATCGGCAAGGCGCTTCTGTCGCGGATGGAGGCGGGGCGGATCGAGGCCTTCCTGCAGGGCGCGCCGCTGGAGCAATTCACCCGGTTCACGTTGACCGGGGCGCAGGCGCTGCGCGCGGATCTGCGGCTGACGCGGACCCGAGGCTATGCGATCGACGGCGAGGAGCGGAACCTCGGGATGCGGTGCATCGCGGCCCCGGTGTTCGACCTGAACGGAGAGGCCGTGGCGGGGCTTTCGGTTTCCGGTCCAATCTCGCGGGTGGGGCCGGATCAGATCGCCACGCTTGGCGGCTTCGTCATGGCCGCGGCCCGCGATCTGTCGGCCGCCATGGGCGGCAGCGCGATGGCGCCCGGTCCGGACGGCATCGACGCTCAGGCATAGAGACCCGTGGCGACGGCCTGTTCCAGCTTCGCGAGGCCGGGATTGGGGCAGGCCGCGAGGATTTGCGCGACCTGTGCGCGACACGTCGCGCCCTGCCAGTTGGTCGGAAAGACATGATCGGGCAACGCAGGGGTTTTCAGGACGACCCGCCGCCAGCTGTGCACGATCAGGATGCGCAGGGCCGCGCGCTGGAGCGCCGTCAGGTCCGGCGCCGCCGCCAATCGGTTCTGCAGGATCGCAAGTGCGCCCGCCAAATCGCGCGATGCCGTGATAAGGTCTTCATCGCACAGGCGCAGGGTCATCCAGTCGGGCAGCGCGCGGCCCTCGGGCAAGGCCATCGCGACGGCGTCCACGGCCTGGTCCTCGTGCGGGGTGATCCACAGGTTGGGTGCCAGCGGGACATCCCCGTCGGGCAGGTCGGCAAGGGGCTGGTCCGGGTTCCCGACGACGAGCCAGGCGCGGTCCGCCGGGGGGCCGACCGCGTAGATCCGCGGCGAGGCCGCCGCGCTCTGGCTGCGGCCCCGGTCGGTCAGGACATACGCGCTGGTGCGGCCGGTGCGTTCGCTGTCGATCCAGCCATCCTTGCGCAGGCGGTGCAGGGCGACGCGCATCGCCTCGGGCTTGACCCCGAGCAGGTCGCTCAGGTGGCGCAGCAGCGCGCCGCTGACCAGCGCCCCGTCGTGCAGCGCCAGATCTCCGAACAGCGTGACCAGAAGGGACCAGACCCGAGGCGGCCGGTCGCCCCTCAGGCAGGCGATCAGGTCTTGAAAGGCGGCGTCCGTCATGCCGCGACCCTAGACCGGTGCCTTGGGTGATCCAAGCTCAACCCGCGAAGGCGTTCATCGTCAGCAGGTCGTATTCGGCGACGCGGTCCCCGTCCTGATCGGTCAGGGTGACGTGCCAGCGGACTTCGCCGTAGTCGTCCGTGCGGCGGGTCTTGGCCTTGACCGTCAGGCGCACCGCGATGCTGTCGCCGGCCTGCACGGGCTTGAGGAACCGCAAGTTGTCGAGGCCCGTGTTCGCGAGGACCGGCCCCTCGGTCGGCTCGACGAACAGGCCAGCGGCGAAGCCGAGCAGCAGGTAGCCGTGCGCCACGCGGCCGGGGAAGAACGGGTTCCTGCGCGCGGCCTCGTCATCCATGTGCGCATAGAAGGTGTCGCCGGTGAAGGCGGCGAAATGCTCGATATCGTCGAGCGTGACGGTGCGCGCGGCGGTGTGGAGCGTCTCGCCGATCTCCAGCTGGTCGAACGTGCGGGTGAAGGGGTGTGCCGGGGCCGGGGCCTCGGCCGCGCCGGGAACCCATGTGCCGCCGATGGCCGTCAGGATGTCGGGGCTGCCCTGGATCGCGGTGCGCTGCATGTAGTGCAGGACACC
>JBARXR010000052.1:0-7932 GCA_049647445.1 Jannaschia sp.
GTCTCGCGGCCTCCACCCGCGCGCGCCGGCTTGCCGCGATCCGGGGCCTCTACCGGTTCGCGCATGAGGAAGGGCTGCGGACGGACGATCCCGCGATCCGCATATCGGGTCCGTCCAAGCCGAAAAGCCTGCCCAGAACGCTCAGCCCCGAGCAGGTCGATGCGCTGCTGGACGCCGCCGAGACCTATGGCGCCTCCGAGACGGATCGGCTCCGCGATACCTGCCTCATGCAACTCCTCTACGCGACGGGCATGCGGGTCAGCGAACTCGTCTCCCTGCCCGTCATGGCGGCGCGCGGCGATCCGCGCATGATCCTCGTGCGGGGCAAGGGCGGCAAGGAACGGATGGTGCCCCTGTCGCCACCGGCCCGCGACGCGCTGGCCGCCTGGCTTGCGCATCGCACGGCAGAAGACGACCGCGCCCGGCTGGAAAAGGGGTCTGCGCCGCCGACGCATCTGTTCCCGTCGCACGGCAAGGCCGGACACCTGACCCGCGTCTGGTTCCACAGCCGGATCAAGGCGCTTGCCGCCCATGCGGGCCTGGACCCCGCCACCGTCAGCCCGCACGTCCTGCGCCACGCCTTCGCGACGCACCTGCTGCAGGGGGGCGCGGACCTGCGCGCGATCCAGACGCTGCTGGGGCATGCGGACATCTCGACGACCGAAATCTATACGCACGTCCTCGAAACCCGGCTGCGGGACCTCGTGCTGACCCATCACCCGCTTGCCCACGACTGACCCGATATTATCGTCCGCGTCATCAGGCGACGCTTGAAGCGACCCGCGCCGCACCCCATAACCCGGCCATGGAAAACACTGTCATCACCCTCGGGATCGGCGCGACGTGGGGCATCGCGGGCGCGATCCTCTGCCTGCTGGCCATGTCGGCCTTTTTCTCGGGGTCGGAAACGGCCCTGACTGCCGCCTCCCGCGGCAAGTTGCGCAGTCAGGCGGACAAGGGCAACCATCGCGCCGCCCGCGCCCTCGCCATCACCGAGGACAACGAGCGCCTGATCGGCTCGGTCCTTCTGGGCAACAATATCGTCAATATCCTCGCGGCCTCGCTGGCGACGTCCCTGTTCACCTCGCTCTTCGGGCAACAGGGCGTGGCCGTCGCGACCCTCGTGATGACCGCCCTCGTGCTTGTCTTCGCCGAGGTCCTGCCCAAGACCTACGCCATCTCCAACCCCGAAGCCGCCGCCGCCCGCGTGGCGCAGCCCATTGCCCTCGTGATCCGCATCTTCAGCCCCGTTGTCGGCGCCGTCCGGGCGTTGGTGCGGGGCATCCTGCGGCTGATCGGCGTCGACATCGACCCGAACGCGGCCATCATGTCCGCGCATGAGGAAATCGTCGGTGCGATCACGCTGGGCCACACCGAGGGCGGCGTCCAGAAGGAAGATCGCGACCGCCTGCTGGGCGCCCTCGACCTGGGCGACCGCTTCGTGGAGGAAATCATGCTCCACCGCTCCGGCATCGAGATGGTCAACGTCGAGGCGCAGCCCGAAGACATCCTCGACCAATGCCTCAATTCACGCCACACCCGTCTGCCCGTCTACCGCGATGAGCCCGAGAACATCATCGGCGTGGTCCACGCCAAGGACCTTCTGCGCGCCATCGACCGGCTGGTGCGCGGCGATGGTGGCGGCATCCACGCCCTGAAGGACTTCAAGGTCACAGACGTGATGATGGAGCCCTATTTCGTCCCCGAGACCAACACCCTCGACGACCAGATGCGCCAGTTCCTGCGCCGCCACACGCATTTCGCCCTCGTGATCGACGAATACGGCGCGTTGCAGGGCCTCATCACGCTCGAGGACATCCTCGAGGAGATCGTGGGAGAGATCACCGATGAATTCGACCAGCCGGATGATCCGGAACTGGTGCCCGAGGCGGACGGCAGCTATCTGATCGACGGCGCGATCACCATCCGCGACCTGAACCGGATGACCGACTGGGGGCTGCCCGATGATGAGGCGAACACCATCGCGGGACTTGTCATCCACGAGGCGCAGTCGATCCCGACGCGCGGCCAGGTCTTCAGCTTCCACGGCTTTCGGTTCGAGGTCACCCAGCGCGCCGCAAACCGCATCACCCAGCTGCGAATTCGTCCGCTGAGCTAGTGGTCCCGCCCTGTCGCGGCGGCAGAAGACCGATCAGCAGGTCCGTCAGATGCCGGAAATCGCCGGCAATCCCCATGGCCCCCTCGGCCCGCAACTCCTGCACGGTGTTATAGCCCCAGGACACACCGATCGCCCGGATCCCCGCCGCCCGTGCCATCTTCATGTCATACCGCGTATCGCCCACCAGAACGGTGCGTTCCGGCGCGAAGCCGGTTTCAAGCAGCGCCTTCTGGACCATGACGGGCGATGGCTTGGACGGATTTCTGTCCGCCGTCTGGATCGTGCGGAAGAAATCCCGCCACCGCATCGCCTCGACCAGCTGACCGACGCTGTCGGCGGATTTGCCGGTCGTAAGACCCAGCGTCACCCCGGCCCCGAGCAGTCGGACGAGGGCCGCCTCCGCCCCGATGAACAGATGCGACTCCTCGCGCCGCTCCAGCGCGTCGCAGAACAGCAGGCGGTATCCGGACAGGATCTTGGCCCGGCAATCGACATCCAGATCGGTCGCCAGCGCCGCGACCATCTCGGGCCCCGACAGACCGATCAGTCGCCGGATCGTCCCCGGCTCGGGCGGCGCCTCACCCGCGGCGACAAAAGCCTCCGCCATCGCCGTGCAGATCATGATATCGGAATCGAGCAGCGTGCCGTCCACATCGAAGAGGACCAGAAGACCGCGATCCGGCGGAAGGGCGGACAGGCGTTCGGGACGGGTTATGGACGCGAACCGGACGGAAGGTGTCATGGCAGACCTTGCGACTGTGAATTCGATTGAAACCTGAACACGAGCCTTCAACTCACATGGACCATGCCGCCCACCAAGGTCGCGGCACGGCATCTCGCAGAGCCGCCTGCCGCCCGACGTGACGCGCGCCACGGTCCGGGTGGCAAACCCCTGCGCGTATTACCAAATCACTCAATCCGTTAAGAAACCGTTAACGGGACCGTCCAACCGGGCCGGGTCGGCCCGGAATCGCCTCCCCTCACGGCACCAAGACCGACACCAAGCCGCCGTCGCCCGAGACACCGGCAACCGACGCTCGCCGCATCCGGTCACCGGATCGAAGCCGGATCGGACAGCGCCGCAAGGCGTCCGTCCAAGGCCCGGAACCGGTGGATCTGGCCGCGTCCGGCAGAGACCTCGAAAAATCCGGTTCGATGTGATATCGTGCCGGAATTGCATTTTATCACCAGGATCGGAATTTCCATGATCCGGACGCGATTTCAAATCTGCCTCTTCGCCTCCATGGCGGTCCTGATCGCCGCACCCGCCCGATCCGAGGGCCCCAGCTTTCGCTGCGACGGCACCCTGACCGCCATCGAGCGGACGATCTGTGCGGATCCCGCGCTCGCCGGTCTCGATCTTCGGATGGCGCGACTGTACCGCGCGCAGCTGGCGCGCCACCTCGCCGTCGATGACACGCGCGCCGCAGAGGGGCTGCGGTCCGATCAGGCGGTCTGGCGCAGTTGGCGGAACACGTGCCCGACCGCGACGACCTGCCTGCACCGCCGGTATGAGCAGCGGATCGTCGATCTGGGCGGCTCCGATCCGGCGCCTTCCGGGCCCGCCGCCCCCGTTCCCCGCATTCGCGACGGACGGTCCGAGCGGGTCTTTCCCGATGGTCGCATCGAATGGGAGGCCCTCGACGGCGGGGCCAGGGGCACCGACTTTCCGGACGGCAGCGGGACGGTGGCGCTGTTCTCGCAGTCCACGCCGCCCAGCTTTCCGGGCCTGCCTTCGGGCTTTGACGGCTGGGGCGCGCGGGTCGAGCAGGACCTTCTGGCCATCCTCGACGCGCTCCTGCCGCCCGGAGACCCCGAGGCGTATCGGGCACTGACCGCCGGACTGCCCTATTCCGACCGCATCCTGCGCCATGTGCGCGCCATCGGGTTCCTGACCAATGACTAGACTGCTCGTGTTGATCCTTGCCGTGTTCCTGCCTCTCGCGGCCTCGGCCCAGACCTCGGTGATCGACGATATCGCAAGCGATTTCGACGTCTTCGACGAGCCGGTGATGGTCGAGAGCGCAAGTCCCGACCTGCTGTTTCCCGATCTGCCCGCCAATTTCGAGGTCGACGCGGCGACGCTCGCCACGATGCAGCAGGCGGTCGAAGGCTATTACGCGTATCGCCGCGACCAATACCTTCACCGCAAGGCGGTGTTCGCGTGGCAACACGTCTCGACCCGGATCATCTTCGCCGTGGTCGTCCTGATCGTCGCCGTCGGATTGTATTTCTCGTGGATGCAGTTTCACGCCTCAGACAAGGGCCGCGACCTGGGCACCTCCACCATCAACGCCTCCGACAAGGGGGTCAGCATCTCGTCCCCGGTCCTCGGCGTCATCATCCTCGCGCTGTCGCTCGGGTTCTTCTATCTCTACCTCGTCCACGTCTACCCGATCACCGACCTGTTCTGATGCGGTCGCACGGTTCTCCCCTCCGGGGATGAGAATATCCGCAGTTTGGCCGCGCGCCGATGGGCCGCCGCCGTCGGATGCAGGCTCTCGGAGGGATCGAGGCCAAGGGGTCGCTGATGTCGCGACAGAAAGAGCGGCCCGAACCCGCGCCACGTGCCCGCCGACGGCGCCTTCGGGTCCATGGGGAACCGATCCTGCCAGCCTGTCGGCAGCTTCAGGCCCACCGCCTCCAATTGCCCCAGCATCCAGACGAGGGGGATATTCGCCAGCGGGCGACTTCTGGTCTGACCCCAGAGGTGCCCGCCGATGTCCCCGTGGCTGCCCCGGAACCACACCTGATGCACGGACCGCGTCCGTTCGCCCCGCGTCCGCCAGCGGTCCAGCGCAAAGGCGTTCCGCGTCTCATCGAGGGCCATCGCATGAAAGCCGTTCTGCACCTGCTGGCCCAGCCGGTGCGAGCGGAAAGCATGGACCTTGGGAAACAGACGCCACAGCACCGGCCAGCGGATGCCGACCGCCTGAACGGTGTCGAACACGCCCACGGCGGTGATCTGGGCGCGGCTGTGGCAGTGGATCGCCTGAAACCGCCGCGCCGCCGCCGTTGTCGGGTCGTCGCGATAATGGTCATAGGCTTCCTGCACCCGCGCATCGGTCAGCGCGTCGTTGCGCAGCAGGCCGACCCGGTCGATCAGGCCGGCCAGCGCCCGGACGGCATAGGCGCCGCGCGAATAGCCGATCAGGAAGATCCGGTCGCCGGGCGTGTACCGATGCGCGAGGAACGCATAGGCGCGCCGGATCTGGTGATTGATCCCGACGCCCGCCATGACCTCCGGCACGTGACGCCAGCCACGCCACTCGATCCCTGGCTCGTAATAGAGACAGTCGTGCCCATCGTCCAAAAGCATCTTCCAGATCAGCCCGATGGACGTCTCCTGCCCCTCGACGATGGAAGACATCGTCCCGTCGAGCAGCACCACATGGGTATCGGCCCGGGCCACGGGACGCTCCCGCGGACCGGCATGCCCGGTGAGGCGCCGCCAGAGAGGCAGGTCACTCAGCAGCGATTGCGCCTTTTGCCTGTTGCAGCATCGCCCAGACCCGGGACGGCGTGAACGGCATGTCCACCTGCTTGAGGCCCAGCGGATAGAGCGCGTCGAGCGCCGCGTTGCCCACGGCGGCCATGGCCCCCACGGTTCCCGCCTCGCCGCAACCCTTCATGCCCAGCACGTTCGCCTTGGAGGGCACCGGTTCGGAATAGAAGGCGATCATCGGCAGACCCTGCGCCCGTGGCATCCCGTAGTCCATGAACGATGCCGTCAAAAGCTGGCCCGTCTCGTCATAGACCACATGCTCGGTGATCGCCTGACCGATGCCCTGAACGACACCGCCGTGCACCTGACCCTCGGCCAGCATCGGGTTCATCAACACGCCGAAATCATCGACCACGGTGTATTTCACCACCTCGAGGTTGCCGGTGTCCTGATCCACCTCGACCTCGCAAAGGTGTGCGCCGTTGGGAAAGGACCGCCCCGGCAGCGTCGTCGTCTCGCGCGTCTTCAACAGATCCTCGCGCCCCGCCTCGCGCGCCGCCTCAGCGGCCTCGAGCACCGTCATGACCACGTTCGACCCCGGTGAGCGGAACTGCCCCTCGTCGAAGGTCACCTCCTCAACCTCGAGGTGCTCGGCCACGAAAGGCGTGAACTTCTCGATCACCTTGCCCGCCGTCGCACGGTTGGCCGTGCCCTGCGTCGTGACCGACCGCGACCCGCCGGTCCCGCCGCCCGTCGCGATCAGGTCGCTGTCGCCCATGATGATGTCGATCTTGTCGGCGGGCACACCCAGATCGGTCGCCACGAACTGACGGTAGACGGTATCGTGCCCCTGCCCGTTCGACTGTGTCCCCACGTAAAGCCTGACGCGCCCGTCGGCGCCGAATTCGATTTCCGCGCTCTCCTCGGGGCTCCCGAGGATCGACTCGATGTAATAGCACAGGCCCAACCCGCGCAGCTTGCCACGCGCCGCACTCTCGGCACGCCGCGCCTCGAAGCCCGCGACATCCGCCTCGGCTTCGGCCCGCGTCAGGACCTTGTTGAAATCGCCCACGTCGTAGAGCTCTCCCACCGCCGTCTCATAGGGCATCTGCTCGGGCGCGATGAACGATTTGCGGCGCAGCGCAAAACGGTCGACGCCAAGCTCCTTGGCCGCGTAATCCATCGCCCGCTCGAGGATATAGATCGCCTCCGGGCGGCCCGCGCCGCGATAGGCGTCCACCTGCGTCGTGTTGGTGAACACGCCCGTGGACTTCATGTAGACGTCCTGCACGTCATAGACGCCCGGCAGGATCCGGCTGAAGAGGTCCGACTGGATGAACTGCGCATAGCCCGACAGATAGGCCCCCATGTTCGCCACGTTGGTCGAGCGGTAGGCCACCAGCTTGTGATCCGCGTCGAAGCCCAGCTCCGCCTTCTGCCACAGATCGCGCCCCGCGTTGTCCGACAGCATCGCCTCCGACCGGTCGCCCATCCAGCGGACCGGACGGCCCAGCTTGCGCGCCGCATGCGCCACCAGGAACGTCTCGGGATAATCCATCGACTTCATGCCAAAGCCGCCGCCCACGTCCGGGTTCGTGACCCGCACCTTTTCCGCGTCGATGCCGAACACCCGCGCGGCCGATCCCTTGGCCCCCCAGACGCCCTGCCCGTTGACGCAGATGTGCAGCCGATCGCCGTCAAACACCTCGGCGTAACAGCCGCGCGGCTCCATCGAGGCGACGATGATCCGGTTGTCGTCCGCCTCCAGCGTCACGACATGCGCGGCCGCCTTCAGCGCGGCATCGACCGCCGCCCCGTCGCCCTTCTCCCAGACATAGGCCACGTTGTCGGCCGCCTCCTCGTGCACCGCAGCCCCGCCCGGCGCGACATCCATCTTCACCGGCAATTCATCGAAATCCACCAGGATCGCCTCGGCGGCATCGCGGGCCTGCGCCAGCGTGTCGGCGACGACCATCGCGATGCCCTCGCCCACGAACCGCACGCGCCCCTTCGCCAGCATCGGGCGCAGCGGCGTGACGCCTTTCCGGCCGTCCACCGGGTTCTTCGCGGCGGGCGACGTCAGCCGGTTGTCGATCCCGTCGGCCTCGATGCTGGCGCTGGTCATCACGAGATGCACACCGGGCATCGCCTCGGCCTCGCTCACGTCCAGCTCGGTGATTTCGGCATGGGCGACGGGCGCGCGCAGCACGAAGGTATGCAGTGCGCCCTCCGGCACACGATCGTCCACAAAACTGCCGCCCCCGGTCAGGTGACGCGGGTCTTCGGAGCGGCGGTTGGACTGGCTCAGGCCGAACTTTTCCATGGGATACCTCAGGAGGATGATCTGTCGACCGGACCTTAGCGGGCG
>JBARXR010000053.1:0-6419 GCA_049647445.1 Jannaschia sp.
CCCGAAGATCGCCGCTCCCGCAACAAGTGGACGGTCGATCCTGGTGGCTTTCGGCAGGTCGAAGGACGGCAGGAACACCGGCGCAGCCCGTCGCCACGCGAGGCGATAGCCGACAAAGGCCGTGACCGAGGCCCCGCCCATCACGAAGGCGAGGCTGGGATCCCAATTTCCGGCAACATCGAGACAATTCAGAACCTTGGCCGGATCCGACATGCCCGACAGGATCAGCCCGAGCCCGAACGTCAGACCGGACAGAAATCCCCAGACCGGACGCATCAGACGCCGCCCCCGACGACGTGGCGCAGGATGAAGACTGTGACGCCCGCGAAGCCCATGAACGTCGCCACCGCCGCCAGCGACCGCCGCGAGAGCCGCGCCAGACCGCAAACGCCGTGCCCGGATGTGCAACCCGACCCGATGGCGGTCCCGAGGCCCACGAGAAGGCCGGCGATCACCATCGCGCCGGTTCGACTGCTGACCGTTTGCTGCGGGACCTCGGCCAGGACCAGCACCCAGACGACCGGTGCCGCGAGAAGGCCGCCAATGAAGGCCAATCGCCACACACGGTCATCGGACGCTGCCGCGCCGAGCGTGATTCCGGCGATTCCGGCGATCCGTCCGAACCCGGCCATTACCATCACCGCCGACAGTCCGACAAGGACGCCGCCGATGAGCGAGGCCACGGGGGTGAAATCGGTTGCGATGGCAGGTAGCATGTCGGGCCCTCGGAGTGCGGCACGCACGGCGCCGTGCCGTGGGCCTCGTGCCGTCAGATCGGGGCGGACGTCAAGGCGTCCGGCGGCGCAAAGCGGGGTCAGGTCACCTCTTTCGATGCCGTCAACGCGCGTTCGGCCACGTCGTGGAACAGGTTCCATGCATCCGACCGACCCAGCCAGTCTTGCTGATCGAGGGCAAGAGCAAGGCGCAGGACATCCTCAAGGTGCCGGATCCGTTCGTTCGCCGTGATCAGCCGCAGTTCCGCGTCGGACGCGGCATCGGACCCGCTCATCGCGTTCCCCAACCGGCACTGCGGGCGCTCGACGCGACGACCGCGGGCGGGTGAGGTCGGCAGGATTGACTGCCAACGTCGGACATCGTGTTGATTTTTGGCATAACACGCCCGACTGAAAACAAACACGCAGGTGCGTTAGCGTTGGAACGACGCAAATGAAATGAAATATTTAATCGACGGTTAATCACGATGCGGTGTGACGGAAAACGGGACCCTGTCGCCCCGGACCCCGGTCGCGGGATCGCCCGCAGACACGTGCTGGCGGATCCCTCCGGACGAAGTCCACAAGGTGCCGCATGTCGGGACTGGCAGAAGCGGTGGGATTCGAACCCACGAGACGCTCTCACGCCTGCCGGTTTTCAAGACCGGTGCCTTCGACCGCTCGGCCACGCTTCCTTCGAAGCGTGGCTACAACGGCGGGCGAAGCCGGGCAAGGTGTGATGGACCCCGTGGCGATCCGTCATCAAGTCGTTACAATGGGCCTCTAGCGGCGCGAGAAAGGCGGGGGCAAAATGCGTGTATTTCTAAACGGCCTTGGCCGGATCGGTAAACTGGTGCTGCGGGATCTGCTGGAGCTGCCGGGCGAGGTCACGATTGTCGGCATCAACGACGCGGCCGGCGACGCAGATCAACACGCGCTCCTGCTGGAATTCGACAGCGTCCACGGCCGTTGGCACCGTGCCGTGCGGGCCGAGGGCAAGACGCTCGTGATCGGCGATATCCGCCTTCCCCTGAGCGCGCACCGCCGGATCGAGGACATTCCGCTGGACGGCGTCGACATGGTCATCGACTGCACGGGCGTCTTCAAGACCGGCGAAAAGGTGCAACCGTACTTCGATGCCGGCGTGGCCAAGGTCGTCGTTTCGGCCCCGGTCAAGGACGGCGGCGCGCTGAACCTCGTCTACGGCGTGAACCACGACCGATATGACGACCAACGGTTGGTGACGGCGGCAAGCTGCACGACCAATTGCCTTGCCCCCGTCGTGGCCGTCCTGCGCGAGGCGTTCGGCATCCGGCACGGCAGCTTCACCACGATCCACAATGTCACGAACACACAAACCATCATTGACCGCCCGCACAAGGATCCGCGCCGTGCCCGCTCTGCGCTGACGAACATGATCCCGACGACGACCGGGTCCGCCAAGGCGATCATGCAGATCTTTCCCGATCTCGAGGGGCGTCTGACGGGCCACGCGGTGCGGGTGCCGTTGCTCAACGCCTCGCTGACGGACTGTGCGTTCGAGATGGAGCGACCCGTCACCGTCGAGGAGGTTCACGCCGCCTTCCGCACCGCCGAGGCCGGGCCGATGGCGGGCATCCTCGGCGTGGAGGATCGACCGCTGGTTTCTTCCGACTACCTCAACGACCGCCGGTCCACGATCATCGACGCGCTGTCCACCGTCGTGGTCCGGGGCACGCACCTCAAGCTCTATGCCTGGTATGACAATGAGTTCGGGTATGCGATCCGCCTGTGCGACATCGCCCGGATGATCGCCGGATCGAAGGCACGGGCATGACCAGCCTGCGCGGATATGCTGCGGTCACGGGGGCCTACTGGGCCTTCATGCTGACGGACGGGGCGTTGCGGATGCTGGTGCTTTTGCACTTTTACACCCTCGGCTTCACACCTTTGCAACTGGCCGGCCTGTTCGTGTTCTACGAAGTCGCCGGGATCGTCACGAACCTGACTGCCGGATTTCTGGCGGCGCGGTTCGGCCTCGCGCTCACGCTGCACCTTGGGCTCGGCCTTCAGGTCGCGGCCCTCGTGGCGCTGACCCGGCTCGATCCGGGCTGGGCCGTGGGGACCTCGGTCGTGTTCGTCATGCTGGTGCAAGGCGCGTCCGGGGTGGCAAAGGACCTGACCAAGACCGGGGCCAAATCGGCCGTCAAACTCCTGGCACCCGAGGGAGGGCTGTTCCGTTGGGTCGCCATCCTGACCGGCTCCAAGAATGCGATCAAGGGGTTGGGGTTCTTTCTGGGTGCGGCGCTGCTTGCGCTTGCGGGCTTCGTGCCTGCCCTCTGGATCATGGCGGCGGCGCTCTCCGTGGTGCTGGTCGCGGTCCTTGCGTTCTTGCCGGGCGACCTGTCGGTTGGAAACAAGGCCGCGAAGGTGCGCGAGATCATCAGCACCGACCCTCGCATAAACTGGCTGTCGGCGGCACGGATGTTCCTGTTCGGGGCGCGGGATGTGTGGTTCGTCGTGGCGCTGCCGATCTGGCTGGCCTCGGTACTGACGCCGCGGACCGGTGAGGATGCGGCGTTTTTCGTGACCGGCGGGTTCATGGCGCTGTGGGTGATCGGCTACGGCGGGGTGCAGGCCGCGACCCCGCGCCTGTTGCAGTCGGGATCTGTCGGCAAGGCGGTCATCTGGGGACTGGCCCTTGTGGCGCTGACGGTGGCCATTGCGGCGGTCCATGGCCTTGACCCCGATCTGGCCTGGCCCGTCCTGCTGGGTCTGTTGCTGTTCGGCGCGGTCTTCGCCGTGAACTCATCGCTGCATTCCTTCCTCATCCTCGACTTCGCGGGGGCCAAGCGTGTCACGATGGACGTCGGGTTCTACTATATGGCGAATGCGGCGGGCCGCTTGCTCGGCACCCTCCTGTCGGGTCTGTGCTATGGCCTCGGCGGGCTTGGGCTGTCGCTCGCCGTCTCAGCGACAATGGTTGCGGTCTCGGTTCTGGGACTGTCCCGTATTCCACCGGCCCGACCCGCCAGGACCTGAGCAAGCGGCTTCACATTCGCGTGGCGGCGCTTGCCTTGCCCGGTCCATCCGGGGCAGGGGGGTGGGACACTTTGCAAGCCTCGGGTCCCATGTTCGATACCGCTGTCCGCCGCCTCATCGACCCACCCCTGGACCGCCTCGGCAGCGGTCTGGCCGCGCGGGGTGTGACCGCCAACGGCCTGACGCTGACGGGTCTGGCGGTTGGCCTGATCGCCGCGGCGACCATCGCGCTCGGGTCCCCGGGCTGGGCCCTCGTCCCGCTCCTCGCGTCCCGCCTCGCCGATGGTCTCGACGGGGCCGTGGCGCGGGCGACGCGCAAGACCGATTTCGGTGGCTATCTCGATATCTGGTCGGATTTCCTGTTCTACGGTGCGGTGCCCTTCGCCTTCGCGGTGATGGACCCGGCGAATGCGACGGCGGCTGCCTTTCTGCTGCTGTCGTTCTATGTCAACGGAACCTCGTTCCTCGGGTTCGCGACGATGGCCGAAAAGCGCGGCCTCTCGACAGGGGCCCGGGGCTCGAAATCGCTCTACTATTCGGCGGGTCTTCTGGAAGGGACGGAAACGATCGTCTTCTTCGTGGCACTTTGCCTTTTCCCGACCGTCTTCGTGCCGCTGGCCTATCTGTTCGGGGCGCTATGCTTCGTGACGGCCACCGCACGCGTCCTGAACGCTCGTCTTGTCCTGATCGACTGAGGAACCCTGAATGCGTCTGCCCCTGATCGCCGCCCTTGCCCTGACACCGGTGTCTGCCTTTGCGGAGCCGGACCCCGCAGACTGGCCCGCCGTCCTGTCCGAGGCCAGGGGCCAGACCGTCTACTGGCATGCCTGGGGAGGGTCCACGACGACGAACGATTTCATCGCCTGGATCGGCGAACAGGTTGCGGACTACGGCGTGACGCTTGAGCACGTGAAGCTGGCCGACACTGCCGATGCCGTCGGTCTCGTGCTGACCGAACGGCAAGCGGGCAAGACCGAAGGCGGCGCGGTCGACATGATCTGGATCAACGGCGCGAATTTCGCATCGATGAAGGAGCAGTCGCTGCTGTTCGGCCCCTTCGCGGAACAGCTTCCGAACTGGCAATTCGTCGACGTCGAGGGCAAGACCGTCACGACCGATTTCACCGTTCCCACCGAAGGGTACGAAGCCCCCTGGGCCATGGCGCAAGTCGTGTTCATCCACGATAGCGAACGGCTGGCGGCTCCGCCCGTCTCCGCGCTGGAGCTGCTGGAATGGGCCACGGCGCATCCCGGACGCTTCACCTTCCCGCAACCGCCCGATTTCCTCGGGACAACCTTTCTCAAGCAGATGCTGATCGACCTCGTGGCCGATCCGTCGGTTCTGCAGGATCCGGTCGGCGATGATTACACCGAGGTTACGGCGTCGCTCTGGGCGTTCATGGATGCCCTGACGCCGGTCTTGTGGCGTCAGGGCAGGGCCTATCCACAGACCGGCCCGCGCCAGTTGCAACTGATGAACGACGGTGAGGTCGATCTTGCCATCAGCTTCTCGCCCGGCGAGGCAACGGCGGCCATCGCCAATTACGAACTGCCGTCCAGCGCTCGGACGTATGTGCTGGCCGAAGGCACGCTGGGGAACGCGAGCTTCGTGGCGATTCCGTTCAACGCGAATGCCAAGGCCGGGGCGATGGTCGTGGCAAACACGCTGTTGTCCCCGGCCGCACAACTGCGCGCGCAGACGCCCGATATACTCGGCTATGGCACGGTGCTCGCGATGGACAAGTTAAGCGCGGAAGACCGCGCCTCTTTCGAGGCGCTGGACCTCGGCATCGCGACGCTCTCACTCGAGGAGCTGGGACAGGCCCTGCCGGAGCCGCACCCGAGCTGGGCCGAACGTCTGGCCGCCGATTGGGTCGCGCGCTACGGCGTCGCCAACTGAGGTGCTCCGACCGCTGCCGCTGCTGACGGCGCTGGTGTTGGCGGGACCGGTGCTTCTGGGCCTCGTCGGCACGATCCTGCCCGCGTTCGGCCTCGGACCCGTCGGCGAAGGCCTGTCACTTGCGGCCGTTACCGCCGTATTCGACTGGCCCGGCCTGCCCCGCGCCGCCGTCGTATCGGTCCTCAGCGGGATTCTGTCGACGTTGGGGGCTTTGGCCGTTGCCTCGCTGATCCTCGCGGGCTGGCACGGGACCGCTGCGTTCCGGTGGCTCGAGCGCCTGCTGTCGCCCCTTCTGGCCGTGCCTCATGCCGCAGCAGCCTTGGGCCTCGCGTTTCTGATTGCGCCTTCGGGCTGGGTCGCGCGCCTGCCGGCGCTGGCACTCGGTTGGGACGTGCCGCCAGATCTGCTGATCCTTCAGGACAGCTGGGGCCTGTCGTTGACCGCCGGTCTCGTCGCCAAGGAGTTGCCGTTTCTGCTTCTGATGATGCTTGCGGCGATGGGGCAGGTCGATCCTGTCCGGCGCATGGCCGTTGCCCGCAGCCTTGGATCGGGACGTGTGGCCGGATGGTTCAAGGCGGTGTTCCCGGGCCTCTATCGTCAGGTCCGCCTGCCCGTTATGGTCGTGCTGGTCTATGCGATGACGAACGTGGATGTGGCCACGATCCTCGGGCCGAATACGCCGCCCACGCTATCCGTGCAGGTGACGCGCTGGATGCTCGACCCCGACCTTGACCTGCGTGCGGTCGCGGCGGCGGCTGCGCTTGTGCAGGCCGGACTGGTCATTGC
>JBARXR010000054.1:0-6484 GCA_049647445.1 Jannaschia sp.
GGTCGAGATCGGCGGCCTCCGCCCCGTCTCCAAGCAGGTTGGAGCGCCCGCGAACGATAAGTCGCTCACCCCGCTCCCCCTCATTTTCCCAAGCGGCCAGACCCCTCTCGATCAGGTCGCGCGCCAGGACATCGATCTCCTGCCGCCGGGCGTCGACCTCGGCGGTAATCAGACCATGCAGGTCCGAGATCGTCCGCCCCTCGATCGTGGCGTTCAGAAAATTTGCCGCCTCACGCATCGAGGACGGCGTCTGGCCCGGCGGCGGAGCGAACACGCGGTTTTCGACATGCCCATCGGCAAAGACCAGAACGACGAGCGCGCGATCCGCGGCAAGCGAGACGAATTCGATGTGCTTAATCGGGGCCTCGCGCTTGGGCGCCAGCACGAGTGAGGCGCCCTTGGTGATGCCGGAGAGCGCATTTCCGACCCGGTCCATCATGGCGCTGACGTCGGCTTCGGACGATCCGACCGAAGCTTCGATCTTGTCGCGATCCTCGTCGCCGAGTTGCGCCTCCAGCAATCCGTCGACGAACATGCGCAGGCCAGCCTGCGTCGGGATGCGACCCGCCGAAACGTGCGGGGCCTGGATCAGCCCGAGATACTCGAGATCCTGCATGACGTTGCGGACCGTCGCAGCTGAGACCTGTTCGGACATGGAGCGCGTGAGGGTCCGGCTGCCGACGGGGTCACCGGTCCCCAGATAGCCCTCGACCACGCGCCGGAATACCTCACGCGAGCGGTCGTTCATTTCGGACAGGATTCGGGCGTTGTCTGACATTCCAGGCCTCCGGGGGCGCTAGGGATGTATTCATCCCGGCGCCTGCGGTCAATCGCGCCTTGCACCTTCGGGAGGCAAAGGCCAGAACCCCGGCCAACCGAGAGACGAGGATACCCAGATGAGACCTTCCGGACGAGCCCTCGACCAAATGCGCGACATTTCGATCGACGTCGATGTGACGATGCATGCCGAAGGGTCGTGCATGATCCGCTGCGGGAACACCCATGTTCTGTGCACGGCTTCTCTGGAGGAGCGGGTGCCGCCATTCCTGCGGAATACGGGACAGGGCTGGGTCACGGCGGAATACGGGATGCTGCCGCGTGCGACGACAACGCGGATGCGGCGCGAAGCGGCAAACGGCAAGCAATCGGGGCGGACACAGGAAATCCAGCGCCTGATCGGGCGAAGCCTGCGTGCCGGTATAGACCGAAATGCCCTTGGCGAGAGACAGATTACGGTCGATTGCGACGTGATCCAGGCGGACGGTGGCACACGCTGCGCCTCGATCACGGGCGGATGGATCGCACTGCGTCTTGCGATCAACAAGCTGATGAAGGCGGGCGACATCGTCACGGATCCGCTCGTCGACCACGTCGCGGCCATTTCCTGCGGCATCTACGCCGGGCAGGCGGTTCTTGACCTCGATTATCCGGAGGACAGCGAGGCGGGAACGGACGGCAACTTCGTGATGACGGGTTCGGGGCGCATGATCGAACTGCAGGCTAGCGCCGAGGGCGCGACGTTTAGCCGTGAGCAATTCGCGGAGCTGATGGCGCTGGCCGACAAGGGTGTCGCGGAGCTTGTCGCAGCGCAGAGAGCCGCCGTAGCATGACAGGACTCGGCGAGACACTTCTGATTGCGACGCACAATGCGGGCAAGCTCGAGGAGTTTCGTGCCATCCTCGGTCCCCTCGGCGTGACCTGCAGGTCAAACGCCGATTTCGACCTGCCGGAACCGGAAGAAACGGAAGAAAGTTTTCTGGGGAACGCGCGTATTAAAGCCCGCGCGGCCGTATCCGCGACGGGTTTGCCCGCTCTGGCAGACGATTCCGGGATCGAGATCGACGCCCTGGGCGGCAAGCCAGGCGTTCGCACGGCCGATTGGGCAGAAACCCCGAACGGGCGCGATTTCACGGTTGCAATGCGACGGGCGCATGACGCTTTGCTGGCATCGGGTGCGCCCGAGCCCTGGAGAGCACGGTTCCGATCGACCTTGGTGCTGCTCTGGCCGGATGGATCCGAACAGGTATTCGAGGGTCAGGTCGACGGTCAGGTTGTCTGGCCCCCGCGCGGCGCGACAGGACATGGTTATGATCCGATGTTCCTGCCCGACGGGGAGACCCTGACGTTCGCCGAAATGTCACTGACCGAAAAGAACGCGCTTAGCCATCGCGCCAGGGCGCTCGCGGATCTTCGGACATGGCTTGAGCGGGACACCTAGGATGCCTCGTTTTATCGTCGGACTGCCATTTTCCGAAATCGCGCGGTGCATCGGGTCGGGCATCCCGGGGGCGTAATGGAAAACTGGCAGGCAGCAGGGTTCGGGATCTACGTCCATTGGCCGTTTTGTGCCGCGAAATGTCCCTATTGCGACTTCAACAGCCATGTCTCGAACCAGATAGATCAGGCGCGCTGGTTGCGGGCCTATCTGATGGAAATCGATACCTGGGCTGAGCGGACACCGGGACGCCGCGTGTCTTCTGTGTTTTTCGGGGGTGGAACGCCATCGCTGATGGACCCCTCTGTCATCGCCGGCATTCTCGAACGCATCCGCCATCACTGGGTTCTCGCCAATGATGTGGAAATCACCTTGGAAGCGAACCCGACATCGGTTGAAGCCGGGCGGTTCAGAGGTTTCGTCGATGCCGGGGTGAACCGGTTTTCAATCGGGTTGCAAGCCCTTGACGACTCGCACCTGAAGGCTTTGGGACGCCTGCATACCGTGGCGGAAGGGCGCGCGGCCTATGACATCGCACGCACCGTCTGCGACCGGGTGTCGTTCGATCTGATTTATGCGCGCCAGAATCAGAGCCTTGCGGAATGGGAGATGGAACTGGCCAAGGCCCTCGCCCTCGGATCGGATCACCTGTCGCTCTATCAGCTTACCATCGAGAGCGGGACAGCTTTCGGTGACAGGGTCGCTGCCGGAAAGCTTCGCGGGCTGCCTTCGGAAGACATGTCGGCGGATATGTATTCGCTGACGCAGGATATGACCGGCGCCGCAGGGATGATCCGGTACGAGGTCTCCAACCATGGTCATCCCGGTCAGGTATCGCGCCACAACCTGATTTACTGGCGCGGCGGTGACTGGCTCGGGATAGGACCCGGTGCACACGGTCGGGTTGAGATGCGGGGGCGTCGGACAGCGACCGAAACGGCATCGCAGCCTGGCGCCTGGCTTGCGCGGGTCGAGGCGGACGGACATGCAGCCAAGGTTGATGAACCGCTAGAAGATATTGATATTGCAGAAGAATACATGATGATGTCCATGCGCCTTGTCGAAGGTATGGACATGCAAAGACTGGCGTCTCTTGGGTACCAGCTTGAGCCCGAGCGCGTTCTACGGCTTGGCGAGTTGGGAATGATCACAGCGGACCCGGATGCTATCCGAACAACCGAGACCGGTGTTCTGCTCCTCAACCAGATCCTGCCGAACCTACTCCCGCTCAAGGCCCTTGGACAGGAGTGAGCAGAGCCTATCAAGCTGATCGAGAGACTTGTAGCGGATGGTCAGGTGACCACCTTCATCCCCTGTGGCATGTGCGATCTGGACATAGAGACCAAGCGCAGCGGTCAGATCGCCTTCCAAGGCAAGCGTGTCGGCATCCTTGTCAGGGCGGGGCCGCAGTTGCCTCGGCGCGCCGGACGGCTTGGCGGACTTTGCAAGTCGCTCCGTCTCCCGGACAGACAGCCCACTTTTGACGATTTGCGCAGCGAGTGCCTCGGGGTCATCCGCATTGATCAGGGCCCGCGCGTGGCCGGCGGAAAGCTTTCCGTCACGCAGCAGGTCCTGGACACTGTCCGGAAGCTTCAAGAGCCGCATCAAGTTGGCCACATGGCTCCGGGACTTGCCCAGGACGGCGGAGAGCTGTTCCTGCGTGTGTCCGAACCGATCGATCAGTTGCCGGAAACCCATCGCTTCCTCGATCGCATTCAGATCGTCACGCTGGATATTCTCGACAATGGCGACTTCAAGCACTTCTGTGTCATCAAACTGGCGAACGATGACGGGTAATTTGTGAAGACCGCAGCGCTGCGCAGCGCGCCAACGCCGTTCCCCGGCCACGATCTCATAGCCTTCTGACCGCCCCGGGGCAGGTCGGACGATCAGGGGCTGCAAGATGCCCTTCTGCGCAATTGACGACGCCAGATCCGACAGCTTTTCTTCATCGAACCGACGGCGAGGCTGATCCGGGTTTGGAAAAATCAGCTCGATCGCAACATCACGGTCTGCACCGGGTCGAATGCTTCCTGCATCGGACGCGTCCACGCCTATGTCAGCCATAAGCGCCGAGAGGCCACGCCGCATAGGCCGTTTCTGCTCGATATCAGACATTCTCTTCCACCTGATTGCGTCGGTTCCGTTCCAGAAGCTCTCCTGCCAAGGCCTTGTATGCCAGCGCGCCACGCGATGTCGGATCGTAGTTCAAGACGGGCATCGCATAGCTCGGCGCCTCGCTCAGGCGCACATTCCTCGGGATCTTTGTCTCGAAGACGAGATCGCCGAGGTTGCTGCGGGCGTCTTCCTCGACCTGCAGACACAGGTTGTTGCGCTTGTCGAACATGGTCAGGACGATTCCTTCGATCCGCAGATCCATGTTTGCCGTCTCCCGCACCTGACGAACTGTCAAGAGAAGCTGGGAAAGTCCCTCAAGCGCAAAAAATTCGGCCTGAAGGGGCACGATCACCGTGTCGGATGCCACGAAAGCGTTGATTGTCAGGAGATTGAGAGACGGCGGACAGTCGATCAGGATGTAGTCGAACTGTCCCGGTCTATGATGCAGGCCATTCCGAAGGTGCACGACGCGTCGCGGCGTGGACATAAGCTCCGCATCCGCTGAACTCAGGTCCATGTTGGCTGGAACGATCCAGAGATTGTCGACATCGGTCTGTCGCGCGAGGGATTCAGGCGACTCTTCACCCAGAAGCAGATCGTAGACGGTCCGTGTGCGCGTCTCGCGGGATATGCCAAGTCCGGTCGACGCGTTACCTTGCGGGTCTAGGTCCACGATCAGGACACGCTTGCCGCGAATCGCCAGCGCGGCGCCAAGGTTGATCGCCGTCGTCGTCTTTCCGACGCCACCCTTTTGGTTCGCGATGCTTATGATCCGCTTTTTATCCATGAGTTTGCCGAACATTGGTGAGCCTGAGGATCTTGCCGGGCGACCCGGTCGCGCCATCCAGTGCTTGGAAGTCGAATGACCAAGTCAGACATGCTTCATCATATTCGGCCCTCCATGTCTCTCCCTTCGGAAAGAGAAAAACCGAATCGCGGCTTCCATGTCGCATCGCGTAGTCGATGAGTTTGGGGAGTGGGGCAAGGGCACGGGCCGAGACGACATCCGCTCCCAACGGATTCGCATCTTCGATACGTTTTGCCAGCACCTCGACGTTCAGATCCAGCTCTCTCCGGACAGTCAGAAGAAAAGCAGCTTTTCGCTTGTCGCTTTCGACCAGACTTACGCGAAGTTCGGGATACAGGATTGCAATGACAAGACCTGGAAGTCCGCCACCGGAACCAAGATCGGCCCACGACAGCGCGCCTTCGGGCGCGGCAGACGCCAACGCAAGGGAATCGGTGATGTGGCGGTCCCACACGGTCGCGATGGTCGATGGCGAGACAAGGTTTATTCGAGAATTCCACTTCTCCAGGAGACGGACAAAATCCTGAAGCCGGCCCTCTGTTTCACGTGAAACATCAACATCGGATATCTGCCCCACCTCAGCCTGCCAGCCTGACATGGCGCCGAACGGCGCTCAGAAGGGTGATAACCGCAGCCGGCGTAATTCCCTCTATCCGCCCTGCCTGCCCAATCGTCCGCGGTCTGACCTTCTGCAGCTTGAGCCGAATTTCGGTGGAAATACCTTCAAGGCTGGAAAGATCCAGATCTCCCGGAATTAACAGCGCATCGTCGCGCTTCATTGCCTCAACGTCCCGGGCCTGGCGCTTTTCGTAATGTCGATAGATCGCGTTCCTCTTGACCTGCTCCCGGATCGGAAACGGCCAGGTGGCGAAAGCGGGTGCCAGCTCAGACGCCTGCTCGACGGATGTGTCAACATGGGACAGCACCTCAAGCAACGATCGCCGTTCCCCATTGCTCGGTGCCGCCAGACCAATCGCCCGCATGTCCTTCGCACCAGAGAACGTTGTGTCTGCGGCTTCGGTACAGGCGGAAATCATGTCTGCCTTCTTGCGATATGCCGCAAGCCGAGCGGCGCTGATACAACCCACTGTCGCCCCGAACTCCGTCAGCCGCGCGTCCGCATTGTCCGCACGGAGGGATAGCCGAAATTCAGCGCGGGACGTAAACATCCGATAGGGCTCGGTCACGCCCCGCGTAACAAGATCGTCGATCATCACACCGATATAAGAGGTAGACCGCTGAAAAATCGCGGGCTCGCTACCTTTTACAGCCAAAGCCGCATTCAAACCGGCGACCAATCCCTGTGCCGCCGCTTCCTCATATCCCGTCGTGCCATTGATCTG
>JBARXR010000055.1:0-2121 GCA_049647445.1 Jannaschia sp.
ATCCATAACAGGAGACGCCCAAGGGGTTGCCTATTCAGGGACCCGCGACGTCTTGCCTAGATAAGGAAAGAGCATGTTAGAGCCCCTTAACGCGTCCTACCCGGTGCTGCCCCTGCGCGACATCGTGGTTTTCCCCCATATGATCGTCCCGCTGTTCGTCGGCCGCGACAAATCCGTCCGCGCCCTCGAAGAGGTCATGGCAGACGACAAGCAGATCCTGCTGTCCAGCCAGATCGACCCCGGTGTCGACGATCCCGACAGTTCCGGCATCTTCAAGGCCGGCGTGCTGGCCAACGTACTGCAATTGCTGAAACTTCCCGATGGCACCGTCAAGGTGCTGGTCGAAGGGCAGGCGCGTGTGCGCATCACCGAATACCTTGAAAACGACAGCTTCTTCGAAGCCCGTGCCGAATACCTCACCGAAATGCCCGGCGATGCGCAGACTACGCAGGCCTTGCTGAAATCCGTGGCCGAGGAATTCGAACGCTACGCCAAGGTCAAAAAGAACGTCCCCGAAGAAGCGCTGACCGCTGTGTCCGACGCGGCTGAACCTGCGCGTCTGGCGGACCTTGTCGCCGGGCACCTCGGGATCGAGATCGAACAGAAGCAGGACCTGCTTGAGACCCTCAGCGTGTCGGAGCGGCTGGAGAAGGTCTATGGCCTGATGCAGGGTGAGATGTCCGTGCTGCAGGTCGAGAAAAAGATCAAGACCCGCGTGAAGTCGCAGATGGAGCGGACCCAGCGCGAATATTACCTGAACGAACAGATGAAGGCGATCCAGCAGGAGCTGGGCGATGGCGAGGACGGCAAGAACGAAGCCGCCGAGCTTGAAGCGCGCATCAAGGAAACCAAGCTGAGCAAGGAAGCCCGCGAAAAGGCCGACGCCGAGCTGAAAAAGCTCAAGAACATGTCGCCGATGTCTGCCGAGGCGACCGTTGTCCGCAACTATCTCGACTGGATACTGTCGATCCCGTGGGGCGTGAAGTCGCGCACCAAAAAGGATCTGTCCAAGGCCCAAAAGGTTCTGGATGACGACCATTACGGTCTGGAAAAGGTCAAGGAGCGGATCGTCGAATATCTGGCGGTGCAGCAGCGTTCGAGCAAGCTGAAAGGCCCGATCATGTGCCTTGTCGGCCCTCCGGGCGTCGGTAAAACCAGCCTGGGCAAGTCTGTGGCGAAAGCAACGGGGCGCGAATTCATCCGCATCTCGCTGGGTGGCGTGCGCGACGAATCCGAAATCCGTGGCCACCGCCGGACCTATATCGGCTCCATGCCCGGCAAGATCATTCAGGCGCTGAAAAAGGCCAAGACGACGAACCCGCTCATCCTGCTCGACGAGATCGACAAGATGGGTCAGGATTTCCGGGGCGACCCGGCGTCGGCGATGCTTGAAGTGCTTGATCCGGAACAGAACTCGACCTTCGTGGACCACTATCTTGAGGTGGAATACGACCTGTCGAACGTGATGTTCCTGACCACGTCGAACAGCTACAACATGCCCGGACCGCTTCTGGACCGGATGGAGATCATCCCGCTGTCGGGCTATAGCGAGGACGAAAAGCGCGAGATTGCCAAGCAGCATCTGGTGGCCAAGCAGATCAAGAACCACGGCCTCAAGGCAAAGGAATTTGCCATCGAGGACAGCGCCCTGACCAGCATGATCCGCTACTATACCCGCGAGGCGGGCGTGCGGAACCTTGAGCGCGAGATTGCCAAGGTCGCGCGCAAGTCGCTGACCAAGATCGTCAAGAAGGAAGCGGAAACCATCACCGTAAGCGGCGACAACATCGAGGATTTCCTCGGCGTCAAGAAACACCGTTACGGTCTGGCCGAACTTGAGGATCAGATCGGTGTGGTGACGGGGCTTGCCTATACCTCCGTTGGTGGTGAACTGCTGCCGATCGAGGCATTGCGCCTGCCGGGCAAGGGCCGGATGAAGACCACCGGCAAGCTGGGCGACGTGATGAAGGAAAGCATCGACGCGGCATCCAGCTATGTGCGGTCGATCAGCCCGCAGATCGGGATCAAACCGCCGAAGTTCGACACGCTGGACATCCACGTTCACGTCCCGGACGGGGCGACCCCCAAGGACGGTCCAAGTGCCGGTCTGGCGATGGTCAC
>JBARXR010000056.1:0-4091 GCA_049647445.1 Jannaschia sp.
CGCAGAACGCCGTGCGCCGCCGGGTGCTGCGGACCGAAGTTGATGTTGAAATTCCGGATCCGCTGCTCGCCCGTCAGGGCGTCGGTCGATCCGTCATCATAGGTGTTCACACGAATGTCGCCGTCCATCATTTTGCCCCTTCATCTTTCCGAAATTTTCCTGCAGCGAGCGTAACGATTGCGGCAATGGAAGCGGCAACGACGAACGGCACTATTGCGTCGAACACAGTGAACCCCCGCGCTTGGTATACGTAGCCGCTTCTGTAGAACTCGACACCAGCGCCGAGAAACCCAGCCAGCAGGGGCCCCCACGGGAGTCTTCTAAATAATGCTCCGACGACGACGCCTACAACCAACATAGATCGTTCCCACCTGACATCTTGAACCTAGCCCCAGACATTACTTCGCCTCCCCCTTCTTCTCGTCGCCGGGCAGCACGTATTCCGCGCCCTCCCATGGAGACATGAAATCGAACTGGCGATATTCCTGCGTCAGCGACACAGGCTCATAGACCACGCGCTTCTGCACCTCGTCGTAGCGCACCTCGGTGTAGCCGGTGGTCGGAAAATCCTTGCGCAACGGATAGCCGCGAAAGCCGTAGTCCGTCAGGATGCGGCGCAGGTCCGGGTGGCCCGAGAACAGGATGCCGAACATGTCGAACACCTCCCGCTCGAACCAGTTGGCCGACGGATGGATGCCGACGATAGACGGCACGATGTCGTCCTCGCGCACGTAGGCCTTAACCCGGATGCGCTGATTCCGGTACATCGACAGGAAATGGTAGACGACGCAGAAGCGTCGCTCATCGCCCGGATAATCTATCGCCGTGATATCCACGAGAGACGAAAACCTGCACTGCTCGTCGCTCTTGAGAAAGTCCACCAGCGCCGGGATGTCCGACGACGTCGCCTCGACGGTCAACTCGTCCCGCAGGATCAGCGTCGAGCGGATCAGGTCGGGCTGTCGCAATTCCAGATGGGCGGCCAATTCCTGAAGTTGTTCGGTCATCGCACCAATGTCCCTGTCCGGCGGATCTTGCGTTGCAACTGGAGCAAACCATACAGCAGCGCCTCGGCGGTCGGCGGACAGCCCGGCACATACAGATCGACCGGCACGATCCGGTCGCAGCCGCGCACGACGGAATAGCTGTAGTGGTAATAGCCGCCGCCGTTGGCGCAGGACCCCATCGACAACACATAGCGCGGCTCCGGCATCTGGTCGTAGACCTTGCGCAGCGCGGGGGCCATCTTGTTGGTCAGTGTCCCGGCCACGATCATCAGGTCCGACTGGCGCGGACTTGCGCGCGGCGCGGTCCCGAACCGCTCCATGTCATAGCGCGGCATCGCGGTGTGCATCATTTCGACCGCGCAGCAGGCCAGTCCGAAGGTCATCCAGTGGAGCGAGCCGGTGCGCGCCCAGTTGATGATGTCTTCGGTCGAGGTCAGCAGGAAACCCTTGTCCTGCAACTCACGATTCAGAAGCTGCGTCGCATGCTCCTTGTCGCCGCCTGCGGTGTTCAGTCCGGTCTGCACGCCCATGGCATCGCTCCGTCTCGGGATTCTTTCGGAGACCAGCTTGGGGTCTCTCGGTGTCCGGGGTCTAGCCCGCGCCCGGATGAGGGTCAACGCGCTCTCCCGTCGCGGGGGGCATGGCCTCCGCCTGAAGGATCGACGCACGAACCGTAGACAGGATTTCAGACGACAGCGCGAGATCACCGGACGCGGCTGCCGCCCGCGCCAGGGATAACGCGCCGGAAAGCAGGCTTAACGTGACGATGGCGCGGGCACGGGCTTCGGGTCCGTCCAGCAACCGAGCGATCGCCTCCAGGTTGCGCTCTACGCCATCGACGAAGGCTTCGGCGACGACGGGGGGGTGGCGATGGATTTCATGGGCCAGCGCCGCGACGGGGCAGCCCCAGGGAAAGTGATCGCGGTGATCCGGCGAAAGGTAAAGTGCCGCGTAGGGCGCAGCACCGGTTCCCGCCGGCATCTCGCCTAGCCGAGACAGGATCGGCCCGAACCCCGCTGCGACCGCCTCGGCGGCCAACGCGTCCTTGTCGGCGAAATGCCGATAGAGCGCGCCGTGGGTCAGCCCCGCCGCATCTGCGATGCGTGCGATGCTTGCCTGTGCCATACCGTCGCGACGGATGAGACGGTCCGCCGCCGCCAAGATACGGGCCCGGTTCTCGACTGCCACCTTTGCGGAAACCTTCATTGCGAAGGCTCGTTTTCTTTGATTGCGATCATAATCATTGCATCCGACACCGACCCGGACGACACAACCCGACTCTCGCGTGGAGGTCCCGATGGATACCCTTACCGCACCTACATCCTCACGCGCGCCGGTCTGGTTCTGGGCCGCGGCCAGCCTCGGCCTCGCATGGAACGTCTTCGGAATTGTCCAATATCTCGGAACCGCAGGTACCGACGCCGCCGGGTTCGAGGCGTCGGGACTGACCGCGGAACAGGCCCAAGTCATGGCCGCCGCGCCCGCGTGGCTGACGGCGGCCTTCGCCATCGGCGTCTTTGGCGGCGTCATCGGTTGTATCGGCCTGCTGCTGCGGCGGCGCTGGTCAAAGCTGGTCCTCGGCCTGTCCCTCGTCGCTTATGTCCTCTTGTGGATCGGCGACGCCATTGTGGGAATTTTCGCAGCTCTCGGCTTGCCGCAGGTCATCATCCTGACAATGGTCGTCGCCATCGCAGGCGCGCTCTTCGTGCTGGCACGCGCCGCGACGCGCAACGGAATGCTCAGGTAAGTCGGTTCGGGCGCCGCAACGGGCCCGTGGCGCCGTTCCGAACAGAAAAAAGCTCCCGGACAGGGGCCTTTCGCTTGCGCGCGAGACTGCCGGAGCAGCTTACTCCCACTCGAGCGCGCCCTTTTTCCACTCGTAGGCAAAGCCCACCGTCAGCACGCCGAGGAATACCATCATCGACCAGAACGCCGCATCCGAGAGACCGGCGAACGACACGGCCCAAGGGAACAGGAACGCGATTTCCAGGTCGAAGATGATGAACAGAATCGACACGAGGTAGAAACGCACGTCGAACTTCATCCGCGCGTCGTCGAAGGCGTTGAAACCACATTCATAGGCGGACACCTTTTCCGGGTCCGGCGCGCGCACCGCCAGCACCACGGCCGCAAGGATCAACACAAGGCCCAGGCCGATCGCAACGCCGAGGAAGATCAGGATCGGCAGGTATTCCATCAGCATGTCGGACATCGGTATTCTCCGGTCAGGGTCCTTCGGTCTTAGGACGCGCGCGGCGGGCCGTCAACGCGCAGGCGGCAGGTCCGTCAAACGCCGCTCCCCCATCAGCGTCATCTTGACCCAACCGGGCCGGCTGCCGTCCAGCGGCCGGATCCGGCACCAGGCTTCGGACGCAAGGCAGGTATCGATCATGCCGCCCTGCCCCGGCGCAAGCTGCGCCAGAACCGGGGCATCCGTCCCGGGGCCAGCCCGCAAATTGATCTCACCGGTGGTGACGTTGACCGTCGGCTCCGACAGCGACAACAGGAAGGGTGGACGTGTGCCCGGAACCCACTCGTCGGGAATCGGGTCGGTCAGCGGCACGTCCTCGACCGGGGCTTCGGGCACCGCGTTCACGATGGCATCCGGCAAGGCCCGCCCCGGCAACGGCGTCACGTCGATGGCGGGCGGTACTGCGGCCCCCGGATCGGCGCGCGGGGCACCTTCCGGCACCCCAAGCGGAAGCAACGAGGCATCGACCCAACCAGCCAGGCTGTCCGTCGACAGAAGGCACCACCGCCCGAAGGCGTCGCACGGTCCCAGTTCCGCCACCTCGCCGGGCTGCAACAACCCCGCCGTCAGACGGCCTGGCCCCGGACCGTCCTGCAACCGGACCGGAACACCCGTCAGGTTACGGATCGACTGGGCCGCGACGGGACCTGCGACGGCCAGCGCCATCGCGACAATGAGGGAAAAACGCACCATGAAATCCGTCCAATCCGGGTCGTTGATCCGCAAGCGGCGCGGGTCCGCCCGGAGTCCAGTTGGTCTATCCGAGGCTTTGCAGCAAGGCCAACGACGGATCTCCGGTAACCGGGAGGCCGCGCGACCGCTGGTAGGCTTCG
>JBARXR010000057.1:0-26447 GCA_049647445.1 Jannaschia sp.
GTCACCTCACCCCTCCGGGACGTGACGATCACGCCGGACATCCTCTCGGAACTGCGTCACGACCCCTTCGCCAACCGCCAAAACTGCGCCCTCGATGACGAGGCGCTGGCCGTGCGGGAGTTGATGCTGTTCGTGGCCGAAGGTGGTGCGACGGTCGTCGATCCGACCTGCAAGGGCATCGGACGGAACCCCGAGGCGCTGACCCGGATCGCACGCGAAACCGGTCTGAACATCGTGATGGGCGCGGGATATTACCTGCAGTCGTCCCACCCGGCCTATCTGTCGACCATGTCCGAACGCGACATCACCGATGAGCTGATCTCGGAGGCTGCGCACGGCATCGGCCCTCAGAAGACCCGGATCGGGATCATCGGCGAAATCGGCGTCAGTTCCGACTTCACGGCAGCCGAGCGCAAGGTCCTCGCCGCCTCTGCCATGGCCGCGGCAGAGACCGGCCTGCCGCTGATGATCCACCTTCCCGCATGGTTCCGGCTGGCGCACGAGGTTCTCGATCTGGTGGCGGCGAACGGGCAGGCGCCGGACCGGGTCATCCTGTGCCACATGAATCCATCCGGCGAGGACATCGACTATCAGCGCAGCCTTGCGGATCGCGGCGCGTTCCTCGAATACGACATGCTGGGGATGGATTTCTGGTATGCCGACCAGGGTGTGCAATGTCCCTCGGACGAGGACAACGCGCGGGCCATCGCGCGCCTGTTCGGGTTCGGATACGGGCAGCAGATCCTTCTGTCGCAGGATGTTTTCATCAAGATGATGCTCTGCGCCTATGGCGGCAACGGCTATGCCCATGTGCAGCGCCACTTCCTGCCGCGCCTCCTGCGTCACGGACTGACCGAGTCCGACCTTTCGATGCTTGTCGTCGACAATCCCCGCCGCGCCCTCGCGCGCAAGATCATCCAAGGAGTGCCCGCATGAAGAAAGTCCTTCTCGTCGGCGAAAGCTGGGTCAGTTCCGCGACCCATCACAAGGGCTTCGACCAGTTCGGCAGCGTCACGTTCCACACCGGCAATGCGCGGTTCATGGCCGGGATGACGGGAGGCGACTATGACGTCACCCATATGCCCGCCCACGCTGCGGCCGCCGATTTCCCAACCAAGATGGAGGGGCTCGATGCATACGACGTCATCATCCTGTCTGACATCGGTGCCAATACCCTGCTGCTGCATCCGGACGTCTGGCTGCGGGGCGACAGGGTGCCGAACCGGGTCAACCTGCTGGCGGACTGGACGCACCGGGGGGGCGGGCTGATCATGATCGGCGGCTATTTCTCGTTCCAGGGGATCGACGGAAAGGCGCGGTGGCACAACACACGGGTTGAGACCGCGCTTCCCGTGACCTGCCTGACCTGCGATGATCGGGTCGAAATCCCCGAGGGCTGCACACCTGTTGTGGACATGCCCGATCACCCGATTCTGGGCGGGGTGCCGGGCGACTGGCCCTATCTGCTGGGCGTGAACGAAGTGATCCTGAAGGATGGCGTGGAGGTGGACCTTGTTCTCTCCCTTCCCGAGGAACAGCGCGGCTTGCCGCTGCTTGCGACGACGACCTACGGCAAAGGGCGGACGATCGCGTGGACGTCTGACATGAGCGAGCATTGGCTGCCCCCGGCGTTCCTCGCGTGGGCCGGGTATGATCGCCTGTTCGCGAACATGGTCGCGTGGGCCGCAGGCGACGTCTGAGATACGGAGCGCGACCCCGTCAGAAACCCCGTCAGACAGCGGCCTGAAAGGTCGCCGACACGCCGTCGGTCCGTCCCGCAGCGGGGGACTCAAGAACAAGCTGGCCGCCTGACTGCCGGGCGATGGCATCGGCGATGTAGAGGCCGAGACCAAAGCCCTCGCTGCCCGTCCTGCCCCGCTGAAACCGGCCTTTCAGATCGGTCAGGTCGGCCGCCGGGATCATGGGTCCGGTGTTGTGAACGGTCAGGCTGGCGTCCGTCCCGAGCACGATTTCCACGCGCGAGTCGGCGGGGGCATGCTGGAACGCGTTGTCGATCAGGTTGCCGACAAGGATGGCGAAGGCATCCGCATCGATGCGTCCGGCGACAGGGCCGTCCGGCAGGGTCATGTGCAATCGGCCCGCGCGCTCCGGCTGGCGGAGGCTTTCCTCGGCAATCAGGCGCAGCAGGGCCGCCATGTCGAGCGGGGTGGAGGCAGCACCGATTCCGGCATCGGCGCGCGCCAGTTGCAGCAGGCGTCCGACCAGCCGCGACATCCGTTGCAACGCGGCCTCGACGCGAACGATCCGCCCGAGGCTGGCCTCGTCCGTCGCTTCCGACCGCAACCGCTGAACCTGGGCCAGGGCCACGGCGACCGGCGTGCGCAATTCGTGTGCCGCGTTCGTGGCAAAGGCGCGCTCTGCTTCAAGGGTCTGACCTAGACGGGTCATGAGGACGTTCAGGGTCTCGACGACCGGACGCAACTCGGTCGGCTGGGCCTCGACGTCGATCGGATCGAGGCGCGACTCGCTGCGCGCTCCGATCTGCGCACCGACGAACGACAGGGGCCGCAGGGCAATCCCGACAAGCCATCGCAGGGCCAGATACGCCAACGGCAGGAGCACGACAGATGGCAGCAGGAACGCCAGAAGGCTCTCGCGAAAGGCTTCGGCGCGTTCGGCCAGCGGATCGCCGAAGGTCGCCACATAGCCTTGTGCGTCCGGTTCCGTGGAATAGAGCGCATGCCCGCGCCCGGTGCGATATCCGGCCCGCGGGGGACCGGATGGCAGGTCCTCTGCGATGAACCCATCGGACTGCAACAAGACCGTTCCCGCGCCATCCTGGAGGGCGAAGACCAGCGTCTCGTCGCCCGGATCCGGCATCGGAGCTGCGACGGTCTCTGTTCCTTCCGCGCCGGACAACCGTGCCACGAGTGCCGGACGCAGAAGCTCCGCCGTTTCCCGAAGCGTCAGGTCCAGAAGCTCCTCCTGCTCGCCGCGCAGGACGATGGCCATGGACACGGTTCCCAGAAGCCAGAAGGCGAAAAGACCCAGTCCCATGACGACGGCAAGCCGTCGGGCGATGCTTTGTGGCCCCGTCACGTCCGGCCCATCCGATAGCCGATGCCGCGGACCGTCACGATCGCGTCCCGGCCCAGCTTGCTGCGAAGGCGGCTTACGTGGGCCTCGATGGCATTGCTCTCGACCTCTTCCCCGAAGGCATACAGCGCCTCCTCCAGATCGCCACGCCCGGTCGTCATGCCGGGTCGCCTGCTCAACCGGTCGAGGATCGCCCATTCCCGCCGGGTCAGGGAGACCGGCTGCCCATCGCGCACCGCCGCGCGAGCCGCCGGCAGGATGGACAGCGTTCCGAACCGACGCTCCGGTAGCCGATCATCGTCGACGCGTCGCTGGATCGCATTCACGCGCGCCAGCATCTCATCGAGGTCGTAGGGCTTTACCAGGTAGTCATCGGCCCCCGCCTCCAGACCGGCGATCCGTTCCGTGATCCGGTCCCGGGCCGTCACGATCAGAACGGGCGTCTTGTCGCCCCTGTCGCGCAGGTCCCGCAGCAGCGACAGACCGTCCCCGTCGGGGAGGTGCAGATCCAGCAGCACAAGGTCATAGGCAGTTGCGCGAACCGCGGCCATCGCCGCGTCGAGCGTGCGCGCCAGGTCCGCAGCATGCGCGGCCGCCAACAGGTGATCGCACACCGCATCGGCCAGATCCGCCTCGTCCTCGATCACAAGAAGTCGCATCGCCGTCCATACACACCTCTACGGGCATCTGGATAGCGCGTACGTCGTCATCGCAAAAGGTCGCCCGTTTCACCCTGTCCCGGTTGTGCCCCCTCAGCGTCCGCGACCCGCTCTGCCCTGCACGTGCCGAAGAGGTCGAGGCTGACGTCACGGATCGCCGTCTCGACGTCGAGCAGACCAAGCACGGAATGGAACAGGTTGTCGTGGCTGGTGGCGTCATCGGCCTTGTCCGCGATGCAGTCGCCATCAAGGGCGAGCCGGGTCTTGAACAGGTCGGACATCCACAGGATCATCGGCACCCGGGTTTGAAAGTCGGGGGCCATGAAATAAGGGGCACCATGCAGGTATAGCCCCGCCTCGCCCAACGATTCCCCATGGTCGGAGACATAAACCATCGCGGTCGCAAGTCCCGGCTGCGCCCCCAGCATGTCTATCGTCTGGGCAAGAACATGGTCGGTATAGGCGATGGTATTGTCGTAGGCGTTGATGATCTCTTCGGCGCTGCAGTCCTTGAACTCGGACGTTTCGCACGCGGGTCCGAACGGTCCCCATCCGGCGGGATACCGCAGGGAATAACTGGGACCATGGCTGCCGATCATATGCAGCACGAGAACCGTATCCTCGGTGATCGTGGGCAGGAAATCCGCAAGTCTTTCAAGGAAGATGCCGTCCATGCATTCGCCGGTCGGGCAGAATTCTGCGTTCTCGGTGTTGGTCAGGACCGTGACGGGCACACGTGCCGCGACCCCCTTGTCGCCCGTATTGTTGTCCCACCATTCCACCGCGAACCCTGCCTGCACGAGCACGTCGAGCAGGCTCTCGGTCGAGACGCCCCGGTCGTAGGTATAATCGGCACGGGCATAGGGTGAGAACATGCACGGCAGCGACACGGCGGTCGCCGTCCCGCACGACGAGGTGTCCGAGAAATTGATGACCGGCCGCTGCGCCAACTCGGGGTTCGTCGGCTTGTCGTAGCCGTTGAGGCTGAACTGCTGCGCGCGCGCCGTCTCACCCGCGAAAATGACGGTCAGCAGCGGTTTCCGGGCTCCGGCATGGGTGGCACCCTTCCGCGCATCCAGCCCGATGGCCGCAACCTCGGTATGGACGGTGCGCATCATCATCTTGGCATAGCGGACGGTCGCCACGATCGGCGCGCCGGGCTGAAAACTGCTCATGAAGTCCTTCCGCTCGCGCAGGACGGAGGCATAGCTTCCGTAGTTCGTCAGCAGCATGCCCACGCCTAGGGCAAGTCCGAACACGAACAGCGCCACCGCCCGGCCAAGCGCACCGAACCACCGGTGCCGCCGGACCCGAACCGCCATCACGACCGCCGCCGGAAGAATGCCGAACAGCAGCACATGGATCAGAAAACCGGGCGTCAGCAGGTGCTTGCCTTCGGTGAAGGTGGTCGATGCGACGTTCTGGATCATGTCCCGGTCGATGACCACACCGAGCGTGTCCATGTAATAGGACGTCACCGCCGTCACGATCAGCATCCCGGCGAGGAAAGGGCGAACCAGAAGGCGCAGGCTGAACCACGCAAAGAATGCAAGCGTCAAGCCGTAGACGGCAAGATTGAAGAGGACAAGCTGCACGGGGTGACCGTCGAAGATCGAGAGCGCCTTGGACCAGTAGGTTGCATTGTACCCGACCATCAGAACGGCGGCGACAACGGCGCTCAGGCTGATGGCGGAGATCTCCGTGTCGCGCATGGCGCGCAGATGCGGAAACGGATTCGTCAGGGTCTCGGGCATTGGGGGGTGGCCAGTCTCGTTGTTCGAGAGCCTCCGAACACCCCAAGCTTACGGAAACCTTACGGACTCCACCCGCCAGTCAGCCCTTGCAGAGGGCGCCTCGGCGGCCTATTCAGGAAACCGGTTCGGGGGCCGGTGGCCCATGATCCGCGGGTATGGTGAAAAGGTATCACGGCAGCTTCCCAAGCTTTAGTTACGGGTTCAATTCCCGTTACCCGCTCCAACAAATTCAAGACCTTGAATATCGAAGCTAACGTTGGGCCGCACCATGAGTTTTCCGCTGCTCACGCCGCTCGAAGGACGTGCCCTCCGCGACGCGGGCGTGCCGGCCCCGTTCGCCTTCGGTCAGGCGGACCGGGTTAAGTTTCACGAACTCGACGTGCTCGACCACGTGAACAACGCCAGATATCTCAGTTGGTTCGAAACCTTCCGCATCGCCTATCTGCGCGCCTACGGCATCTCGGACTATGCCAACAGATCCGTGCGTCCCGTTCTGGTCCTCAAATCCGTCGCGATCGACTATCACGCGCCGCTGCACCTTGAGGACGTCTATGTCGTGGCAGGGCGGACGCGGGCCTTTCGGCGCACGTCCTGGACGATGGAATACGGCGTCTTTTCCGACGGACGCGCCTGCGCGTCGTCGCAGGCGGTGATTTGCCTGATGGAGGCGGACTTCAAGACGAAACGCGCCTTGCCGGACAGCTATGTCACCGCGTTCCGGGACCGTGACGGTGCCATATTCGAAGGGTGACGCCGGGCCGATCGCCGGAAGGCCGGCATCCCGGCGGTGCCGACACGGCGCGGCGCGCAGTCAGACCGGCCTGCCACGCCAGGCCAGAAGCTGTCCCAGAAGCGTGCGGGTCGAGGCATCCTTGTCCGACGCATCGCCGCCGTCGACCAGTGGCCCGAGCGAGGTCGCAAGCTCCTTGCCCAGCTCCACGCCCCATTGGTCGAAGCTGTTGATGTCGAGCATGACGCCTTCGACGAAGACACGGTGTTCGTAAAGCGCGACGATCCCGCCGAGGACCTGCGGTGTCAGCATCGGATAGATCAGCGTCGTCGACGGACGGTTGCCCTCGAACACCCGGTGGGCGGCCTGACGCTCCAGTTCCGCGCCCTCGAAGGCATCGGCGACCTTGGCCCGCGCGGCGTCAAGGTCGCGCCCTTCGAGCAGCGCTTCGGACTGCGCAAGGCAATTGGCGATCAACAGACGGTGGTGATGATCGAGCGCGGGTTCATGCCCCTGGGCCGCGACCATGAATTCGCAGGGCACCGGCGTGCGGCCCTGATGGATCAACTGGTAGAAGGCATGCTGACCGTTCGTCCCCGGCTCCCCCCAGACAACCGGGCCCGCGGGCGCGGGCAGCGTCTCGCCCGCCATGGTGACGCCCTTGCCGTTGCTCTCCATCTCCAACTGCTGGAGGTAGGCGGGCAGACGGGCCAGTCGGTTGTCGTAGGGCAGGACAGCGCGCGTCGGGTAGCCGCAGACCTGATGGTTCCAGATGCCGATCAGCGCCAGCAGCACCGGCAGGTTTTCGGCCAAGGGAGCGTCGCGGAAATGGGTGTCCATGTCGCGTGCGCCGCGCAGGAACGCATCGAAGTTCAGCGGCCCGATGGCTATCATCAGCGACAGGCCGATCGGTCCCCACATGGAATAGCGCCCGCCGACCCAATCCTCGAACCCGAAGACGCGTGAGGGGTCGATGCCGAACGCGCTGGTCTTGTCGCCCGCCGTCGAGAGTGCGGCGAATTGCGCGGCGGGGTCTGTGACGGCGGCGGCCATCCAGTCGCGGGCCGTTTCCGCGTTGGTGAGTGTCTCGATGGTCGTGAATGTCTTGGAGGCGACGATCACGAGGGTCGTCGCGGGGTCGAGCAGCTTTGCGGTTTCAACCCAGTCGGCCCCATCGACATTCGATACGAAGTGGCACCGCGGACCGTCATGGTAAGGCGCCAGCGCGAGGGTCGCCATCGCGGGTCCGAGATCGGAGCCGCCGATCCCGATGTTGACCACATCGGTGATCCGCCCTCCCTGACCCTGAAAGGTTCCGTCGCGCACGTCGGACGCGAAGGCCCGCATCCGGTCCAGCGTGGCCTGCACGCCCGGCATGACGTCCCTGTCTCCCACGATGACCGGAGCCTGCCCGCGCAGCGCGGTATGCAGGACGGCGCGGCCTTCGGTCTCGTTGATGGGTGCTCCGGCAAACATCGCATCGCGCCGCGCGGGGACGACGGCGGCAAGTTCGAGGAGCGTCTCCAACGCGGGCGCCGTCACGGACGTCTTGCAGAGGTCGAGCAAGAAGGGGCCGGTCCCCGCCCGAAGCCGCGCATTGCGCGCCTCGTCTCGCAACAGGTCGGATATCCGTGCGCCACGCAGCGTCTTTAGGGTTTCGATGCCGGTCCAGAATTCCATCCTGTCCTCCTGTCGATCGGGAAAGTTCCGCGCCCTGCGGTCAGGCCGCCCAGTGCACTGTCGCATCCCGCAGAAAGGCGGCTATGGGCGCCTCCATGGGGTCGAGCTTGCGGGCGCGGTTCAGTACCTCGCGCTTGGCATCGCCCATGATGAGGACGTGGATGTCCATCGCATCCGCCAGCACCGGGCGCGAAAGGGTCACCCGCGGCTCCCCCGCTCCGTCGGCCCGCATCGGAACGAGGACGGGTGCACCGGGGGACATCGCCTCGGTCAGACGGTCGGCGCCGGGAAACAGACTTGCGGTATGCATGTCCTCGCCCATCCCGAGCAGCAGCAGCGAGATCGGGAATTCCGACTTCAGCGCGGGCAGCAGGGCGGGAATGCCCTCCTCCGGTGTTTCGGCATCGTTGATCAGGGGAATGTGCACCGCGGCGGCGGCCTTGTCGGTCAGCAGCGTGCGTTTGAGCAGTGAGGTGTTGGAGCGTTCGTGAC
Source organism: Jannaschia sp. (assembly GCA_049647445.1). Taxonomy (GTDB): domain Bacteria; phylum Pseudomonadota; class Alphaproteobacteria; order Rhodobacterales; family Rhodobacteraceae; genus Jannaschia. Next base: position 8,373 of record JBARXR010000057.1, read on the forward strand.
CTTCGGGCACCCAGCGTTCGTCATTCAGGAACACGTGAACCCGCGACCAGTCGATGTCGACGCCCGACAGTGTCGAGAAGGTCTCGCGCGGCGACGAGCCGCCGGGGACACAGAAGCTCGCATGGTCATGGATCGTCAGGCACTTGCGCAGGACGGAGGCCAAATTGTCCGCCAGCGACATCGCCAGCATTTCACGGTCGGCGTATTCGATCAGTTCCATCCCCTACTCCTCGTCAAGATCCCGCCAGCGGCGACCGTCGCGGTGCATCAGAGCCATGGCCTCCTCGGGTCCGTTGGTGCCCTGGGCGTACTTGTAGGGCTGGGCGCGGCGCTCGACCCAGCCGTCGATGATCGGATCGGTCCAGGCCCAGGCGGCCTCGACCTCATCGCCACGCATGAACAGGGTCTGGTTGCCCCGGATGACGTCCATGATCAGGCGTTCGTAGGCGTCGGGGATCTCTTCGCCGTCGGGGCCGAGGGCGTCGGCAAAGGTCATGTCGAGCGGTACGTTCACGAGGCGCATGCCCCCCGGTCCCGGTTCCTTGATGGTCATCGACAGGTCCATGCCCTCATCGGGCTGCAACCGGATGGTCAGCGCGTTGGCCGGCACATGGCCGTCGCGTTCGAATATGGAATGGGGTGTTTCCTTGAACTGCACCACGATCTCCGACAGGCGGCGCGACATGCGCTTGCCGGTCCGCAGATAGAAGGGGGTGCCCTTCCAGCGCCAGTTGGAGATACCGACCTTGAGGGCGATGAAGCTTTCGGTCCGCGACTCGGGGTTTTCGGCATGATCGGCGTAGGAATCGCCGTTGCCGGTACCCTTGTACTGGCCGCGCACGATCTGCTCGGGCATCATACGGTCAAGGGCGTGGATGACTTTCAGCTTTTCGTCGCGCAGCATGTCCGGCTCGAACCGCGTGGGGGGCTCCATCGCGGTGAGGCACAAAAGCTGCATCAGGTGGTTCTGGACCATGTCCCGCATTGCACCCGACTTGTCGTAATAGGCCCCCCGACCCTCCACGCTGACGGTTTCGGCAACGGTGATCTGGACGTGATCGATATAGCGTTCGTTCCAGAGCGGCTCGAACAGGACGTTGGCGAAGCGGACCGCCATGAGGTTCTGAACGGTCTCCTTGCCTAGGAAATGGTCGATGCGATAGATCTGGTGTTCGTCGAAACTGGCGGCGAGGTCCGCGTTCAACTTCTGCGCGGTCTCAAGATCGGTCCCGAACGGCTTTTCGACCACGAGACGACTGTTCTCGCAAGCGATGCCGTGGCTTCGCAGCTTTTCGGCAAGCGCGCCGAACAGGCTTGGGGCGACCGAGAAGTAGAATGCCTTGACCACGTCGTCGCGGACCGATTTCTTGAGCGCCTTCCACCCGCCGTCGCCCATGGCATCGACCGGAATATAGCTGCACTGGGAGAGGAACGCCTTGATGGTGTCCTTGTCGCGCTTCTTGTCACTGACGAATTCGGTCAGGGCCTCCGATACCAGCTTGCGAAATCCCGCGTCGTCCATCTCGGTCCGGGCGGCACCGATGATGCGGGCGTCCGTCGGCATCTGTCCCGCAAGAAACCGGCGGTAAAGCGACGGCAGGATCTTGCGCGCGGCAAGGTCGCCCGTCGCGCCGCACAGGACGAGGTCAAAGCAATCGACGGGGATCGTTCTCGAAACCATTGGGGCCCTTCCGCTGGCTTTTGTTAGCGCTAACGAAGCTTCCTTACGCGCGCGCCCGTGTCCTGTCTAGCGTCTGCGCCGAAGGTGTCCATCACCCCGTCCGGAACGCTGACACATCCGCCGCCGACCTGCGCCCTGACGCCGGTCGTGCCGGGAAACGATGTGGCCAGGCCGCGGCGCACACGCACGGCAAGATAGGCGAAGGCCTGTGCCTCAAGCATGTCGCCGTTCAGACCGACACTCTCGACCGGCGCGACATCGCAGGGCACGACCTCGGCCAGCGCCGCCATGATCGCCGGATTGTGCCGTCCGCCGCCGGTGACCAGCAACCGCCCGGGCGCCGTGGGCGCCTGTCCAAGCGCATGTCCGACGGTCGCCGCGATGACCGCGACCCAGGTTGCGGCGGCATGGCTGGGCGGCAGATCATTGATCGCCCTGCCCGCCACAGCGAAGTCGTTCCGGTCCAGCGATTTCGGCGGCATGCGGAAGAAATAAGGGTGCCGCATGAATGCCGCGACGAGGTCGCCATCCGCCTTGCCCTCACGGGCCAGATGGCCATCGCGGTCGAACGGTTCGCCCAGCCAGTCCATGCAAAGATCATTGATCGGGGCGTTCGCGGGGCCGGTATCGAAGGCGAGAAGCGTGCCCTCGGCTTCAACCGGTCGGGCGGGATCGAGCCATGTCAGATTGCCGACACCCCCGAGGTTCAGGAACGCGACGGGCTCGGTCGCGCCGGCCCAGCGCGCGCAGGCATGATGGAACGCAGGCGCGAGCGGCGCGCCCTCGCCGCCAAGCCTGACGTCCGCCGTCCGGAAATCCCAGACCACCGGCTTGCCCAGAACCTCGGCCAGCAATGCGCCGTCGCCGACCTGATGGGTGCGGCGGTTGTCCGGCTCATGGGCAAGGGTCTGGCCATGGAAACCGACGATCTGCGCATCCGGAAACCGGGACAGCAGGCGGGCGTGCGCCGTCTCGACGACCTCTGCCGCCTCCGCCACACCTGCCTCGCCCGGCCAGCGCCCGAGCGCCGTGCGGATCGTCGCCTGTTCGTCAGGGGTGTAGGCGCGATACAGGCTCTCGCCGAAGCGCGCGATCGTCTCTCCGTCGGTCCAGATCTCGGCCGCGTCCACCCCATCGAGCGAGGTGCCCGACATCGCCCCCAATGCGCGGATCGCGTCCATGTCCCTTCCCCTTGTCCAGCCCAGCCGTTAAGGCGGGTGCGTTGATAGATGGACCGGAAATCCCATGACCTACCACCCCAAATCCGACTTCCTGCGGATCGTGACCGAGCGCGGCTTCGTGGCCGATTGCACCGACATGCAATCCCTTGACGACGCGCTCTGCGCCGGGGTGGTGCCGGCCTATATCGGCTATGACGCCACGGCGGCGTCTCTGCATGTCGGCCACCTGCTCAACATCATGCTCCTGCGGTGGTTGCAGAAAACGGGCGGCAAGCCGATCACCCTTATGGGTGGCGGCACGACCAAGGTCGGCGACCCGTCATTCCGATCCGATGAACGGCCCCTGCTCGGCCCGGAACAGATCGACGCGAATATTGCCGGGATGCAGCAGGTTTTCGGCCGCTACCTCGCCTATGGGGACGGTGCGACAGATGCGATGATGCGCAACAACGCGGAATGGCTGGATGGTCTCAACTATCTCGAATTCCTGCGCGACATCGGGCGCCATTTCAGCGTCAACAGGATGCTTGCCTTCGAAAGCGTCAAGTCGCGGCTGGACCGGGAACAATCGCTGTCGTTCCTCGAGTTCAACTACATGATCCTGCAAGCCTACGATTTCATGGAATTGAACCGCCGCTATGGCTGTGCCCTGCAGATGGGCGGCAGCGACCAGTGGGGCAACATCATCAACGGCATCGACCTGACGCGCCGGGTGATCGACCACGAGGTTTTCGGCCTGACCACGCCTCTGCTCACGACGAGCGACGGTCGCAAGATGGGCAAGTCGCAAGGGGGCGCGATCTGGCTGAACGGCGATATGCTGTCGCCCTATGAGTTCTGGCAGTTCTGGCGCAATACCACGGACGCGGACGTCGGGCGGTTCCTGAAGCTCTATACCGAACTGCCCGTCGACGAATGCAATCGGCTCGGGGCGCTGGAAGGTGCGGAGATCAACATCGCCAAGATCCGGCTGGCCAACGAGGTCACGACCCTTCTTCACGGCGCAGAGGCCGCGGCGACGGCGGAAGCCACCGCACGGGACGTGTTCGAGATGGGCGGCGCGGGCGACGACCTGCCGACGGCCTTTGTCACGTCGCAGGAAGCGGCGGACGGTGTCTCGGTGGTGCAACTGATCGTCCGGGCCGGACTGGCCAAATCCGGCAAGGAGGCCAAGCGCCTGATCGCCGAAGGCGGCGCGCGGCTCAACGATGCGGCGCTGACGGATGCAGGGCTGGTCCTTGACGCGGTGCTTCTGTCGCAGACGGTGAAACTGTCGGCCGGGCGCAAACGGCACGCGCTTGTCCGCATAGGGGATTAGGGAACAATTCCCGGTGCCGGGGGTTTGCTTGGCAGCACAGCGCAGAAATTAACGCGAGGAGGAACGCCGATGAGCGCCCCCGACACCAATATCGAAAAGCAGAAGAAGCACCACGCAGGCCCCCTGATCGGAATCGCGGCGGGCGTCGTCTTTGCCGGTCTGCTTCTGTTCGTATACCTGAGCGCGAACGTCGAGCCTGTCGGCACCGGTGAGGCGGACGTGGTTGAAAGCCCCGATGTGGTCGAAGGCCCCGCGACCGGGACAAATCCCGCCGCGACCGTTGTGGATCAATAGGGCGACGTCGTCTTCCAGCATGTCAAAAGAGCCGCCTTTCCGGGCGGCCCTTTTTTTTGTTGTTCGACTGCGATGCGTGGCGCACGGCCTCGCCCTGGAACCGCTGATCCCCGTTACGAAACCGGTTCGACGGGATCCTGTTGCGCGGCGTGCGACGCGAATGCCGTGCGAAACGCCCGGATCGGTTCAGTCGACGACCCGGACATCGGACATTACGTCCGGCTGACCGACCACCGCGCCGTTGGACCCGGCCCCACGCTTGATGAAATCGAGAACGTCCAAACCTTCGGTGACCCTGCCCACGACCGTGTATTGCCCGTTCAGATGTGGCGCGGCCTCGAACATGATGAAGAACTGGCTGTTGGCGGAATTCGGATCGGATGAGCGTGCCATTCCGACCGTGCCACGCTCGAACGGCGTGTCCGAGAATTCGGCGGGCAGATCATCGCGATCGCTGCCGCCCGTGCCCGCCAGCGCCATGTTGCCGCCGATGCGTCCGTGCTGCACGTCGCCCGTCTGGGCCATGAACCCGTCGATCACCCGGTGAAAGACGACGCCGTCATAGGCACCCGCTTCCGCGAGTGTTGTGATCTGCTCGACGTGGGCCGGGGCGACGTCGTCCAGAAGCTCGATGACGATCGTGCCGTTGGCTTCGCCCGCGACATCGATCTCGAGGCCCGTCGCATGGGCCGCTCCCGCGGCCGCGATGACGGAGAGCGTCAGGAGGGCGTTACGCATCGGCGGCGACCTTCATGGAAATCATCTTGTCGGGATTCGCCGGCGGCTCGCCCTTGGTGATCGCGTCGACATGCTCCATCCCCGAAATCACGCGGCCATAGACCGTGTACTGGCGATTGAGGAAATGATTGTCCGAAAAGTTGATGAAAAACTGACTGTTGGCCGAATCCGGTGCAGAGGATCGGGCGGCGCCCAGCGTGCCGCGGTCGTGCGGAATGCCGGAAAACTCGGCCTTCAGGTCCGGCTTGTCGCTTCCGCCCGTGCCCGCACGCGCGGTGTTGCCGCCCTCCTTGCCGTGCTCGACGTCGCCCGTCTGGGCCATGAAGCCGTCGATGACGCGGTGAAACACCACGCCGTCGTAGGCCCCTTCGCGCGCAAGCTCCTTGATCCGGGCACAATGGCCGGGGGCGATGTCGGGCAGCAGTTCTATCGTGACTGTCCCATCCTTCAACTCGATCAGGATGGTGTTTTCGGGGTCTTTGATCTCGGCCATGTCCAGGCTCCGTAGTCGACTGTTCGGCGACCTACCTAGACCGCGCGGCCTTCGAAGGGAAGCACCGCGCGGCCGTTGACTTTATGAGACCCTACGTAAGGCCGCCACGCGTGGCAGGTCTCTTCCGGGACTTCGAACCAGAGGGCACGATCCTGCGCGGGGACACGATCGGTGATGAGCCGTCTTCCGTTTCGTGAGTGGATTTTCTCCTCGGCGAGTATTCGGCAAACCGAGTGAAGCGCAGAACTTCTCCGCTCTCGTCATCGTCGTAGGGTTCACTGTGCTCGGCTATCAACAGCGGCAGGATCAGAACCAAAGCCCCTGCCCCGAGCGCCGAGATTGCCCAGCCCAGTGGCGTTCCCAGCGTTGCGCCGAAGATCGCCATCAGCAGCGCCATCAGCATCATGGGCCGACGCCGCAGTCCGGCCAGGATCGCGAGAGCGGCGTTGGCCGTCCAGATCATGTAGGCCACCAAGGCCCCTTGCGAGGCCAGGATACCCCCCATCAGGACAGGACCACTTCCGATATTTATGGCTGCCGCACCAGCAGACGCGGCTTCCGTCATGACCAACATGGCCGCACAAACTTTCAAACCGAAGAGAGTTCTGTTTTTTGCATCGTTTTCCATTTCGCTGCTCCATTGATCAGTTCCACTGTGTCCAAGGAAATGACGAAATAAGGCAAAAGTTTGCCATTGGGCCAAATTGCAAGTCGAACGCCCGACATCGTGACTTTGCTGAAACCCACTGCCCCCAGAGGCAGCGAAACTGAGACCACATTTCTCGATAATTTTCGATATTCCGGATCGGCCGGGTCACGACGTCGAGCATGTGCCCGTCGGCAAATCACGTGCCCAAAACTCGTTAACGATTTGTTAACCCTTTGTTAACCATTCGAATCGCGCATCAGTTCGCGGGCAGCAGGTTCGGCACGATGGTCACGACCGACGGCACGAGCCACAGCAGCGCCAGGGCTCCGATCTGGATCACCACGAACGGGACCACGCCGCGGTAGATGTGTCCCGTCGTGATTTCCTTCGGGGCGACACCGCGCAGGTAGAACAGCGCAAAGCCGAAAGGTGGCGTCAAGAAGGAGGTCTGAAGGTTCACCGCGATCATGATTGTCACCCATTTCGGGTCGAAGGTGCCGCCATAGATGACGGGGCCGACGATGGGGATGACGATGTAGATGATTTCGAGAAAATCGAGGACGAACCCCAGCACGAACAGAACCAGCATGACGATCAGGAAAACCTTCACCTCGCTGTCAAACGAGCGCAGGAAATCCTGGATGTAATGCTCTCCCCCGAACGAGATCAGCACGAGGTTCAGAAGCTGCGAGCCGATCAGGATGGTGAACACCATCGAGGTCACCTTGGCCGTCTCACGCACCACCGGCCCGAGAACGCCGGTCCGCAAAAGCACCCAGCACGCGAAGAGCAGCCCGAGGAATGCCCCGTGATAGGCGGCCTGTGCGATCACGTTGGCGACCACGTCGGCTGGCGTCGTCGTCTGCAGGCCGGTGCGCAGGTCGAAGTTGATCCCGAAGAGGAGCATCACGATAAGCGCCAGCGACGCGAGCAGAATGAGGGAGCCCCGCCGTCCGGGTTCCTCCTGCAACTTGCGGTAGGCGGCGAGCATGATCGCGCCCCCGGCCCCCAGCGCCGCCGCCGGTGTGGGGTTCGTTATGCCGCCCAGGATCGAGCCCAGAACGGCCACGATCAGGACAAGCGGCGGGAAAACGACGCGGATCAACTCATTCTGCGCGAGGCGGGAGAATGCCGGCCAGACACCGTAAAGCGTCACGAACAGCGGCACGGCCATAATGATGAAGGTCGCTCCGGGCGATGTCAGCGGCTCGATCAGGACCCAGTCGAGGACAAACGCGAGCCCCACACCCGCCGCCCCGACCAGGAGGGGCCGTTCGTCCGCGAGGGGATTGACGCCGCGCGCCGTGGCCAGCACGAGCGCCAGACCGATGAACAGGATCGCGATGCCCGATCCGATCGGGGCAGCGTTCGTCACGGCGGCTGCGCGGGCGGCGACGAGTTGTTCCTCGGTCCGCTGTTGCGCAAGCTGGACGCCACCCGCCGCATCGATCGCGGATTGTTCGGCGACCGCGGCATCCCAGGCGGCCTGTCCGTGCAGGTCGATCATGGCGGCCTGACAGTCGGGCGAGACATTGGTGCGCAGCGACGACGTGGCTCCAGCGTCCGAAAAGCTGCTGACGGTGACGTTCTGGCTGCCGATGATGCCGATCTGCCCCAAAAGGATCGCGCCGAAGATCAGGGCAGCCGGAACCCCCAGGAACCAGGTCAGCGCATCGCTTCTGGTCGTGGTGGACCCCGCCCCCTCCGCAAAGACCACGGCGGGCGCTTTTTCGGGGTTCAGCAGCGCGAAGCCGAAGGCATAGGCCCCGTACAGCACGGCAAGCATGATACCGGGCAAAAGCGCGGCCTGAAACAGCGTGCCGACGGACACCACCGCCGGTTGGCCGAGATACGTCAGGGCATCGGAACAGCCGACAAGTTGTGCGCGGTTCTCCTGCGCGGTGGAATAGATGTCGCCGGCCAGCGTGCCCAGCAGAACGATCACGATGGAGGGCGGAATGATCTGGCCCAGCGTGCCCGCAGCCGCGATGACCCCCGTGGACAGTTCGGGGGAATAGCCGTTGCGCAGCATAGTGGGCAGCGCGAGCAGGCCCATCGTGACGACCGTGGCGCCGACGATCCCCGTGGAGGCGGCAAGGAAGGCCCCGACGATCACGATGGAGACGGCGAGGCCCCCCGGCAGCGGGCCGAACACGCGGGCCATCGTCGTCAGCAGGTCGTTGGCGATCTTGGAGCGTTCCAGCGTGATGCCCATCATCACGAACATGAGGACGGCCAGCAGGGTTTCGATGGAGGCCCCCGCAATCACCCGCTCGTTCATGCGGTTGACGATGAAGGCGAGGTTGCGGTCCATCGCCTGTTCCCACCCTTGGGGAAACAGCGCCTCGGTCACGCGTGGCAAGTCCGGGTATCGGAAGATCGAAATGGTATCGCGCCTGACCCCTTCCGCCACCAGTGCCGCGTATTCCTGCGACGAGGTGTCGATGGCGGCGTGTACGAGGATGCCGGAGCTGTCGAGCGCGGCGATGATGCCGAAACTGATGACCCCGGAACCCGCGATCGCGAAGGCCACCGGGAAGCCGGACATGATCCCGCCGAAGAGGCAGAGAAATACGATGATCAGGCCGACTTCGACCCCGTCCAAACCAAAAGGCATCTGCGCGTCCCCCACGCTGGAGTGTTGATCACTCCGGTTGTCGTATCACTGACCCTCGGCGGCCAGTGTCGCGTCTTCATCGCCCAAGAAGTCCTTGTCCAGGTATCGACCCTCGCTCAATTCGCCCTCGCGGTACTCCAGCCAGCTTCGCCAGAAGAAGGCGCATGCCTGAAGGAAAGCCGTCGCGGCAAAGAGCAGGATCAGTACCTTGAACAGGAAATAGGCGTCGAAGCCGTTCGGACTGAACCCGATGGTCTCCACGTTCCAGCGAACGGCACGCGCTTTCATCAGCAATCGGTCCAACTGGTCCGACGCCGAGGTCGCGGGCGTGATCATCGAGCGCCAGAAAAAGAACCAAGAGAAGAGCCAGATCAGCACGAGAGACGGGATCATGAAGATAACCGCTCCGATCATGTCGATCATCCGCTTGGCGCGATAGCCGACGGCGGAATACACGAGGTCGACGCGGACATGCCCGCCCTGGATGAAGGTCCACGACACGCACAGGCACACGATCATCGCATTGTAGAGTTTCAGTTCCTCCGAATACCACGACAGGTCCCGTGTGAATGTCGTGCCGAACGGTCCGATCGAGATTTCGGAGACCCGGAAGATGCGCTGCAGGAACACGATCATGATCTGTTGCAGGACCATCAGAAGGCCCGCCCAGGCGGCCACGCGCCCGATCCAGTTCAGCACGCCTTCGAGGCCGCGCACGACACCCCAGAGGACATCTCGAAAGAAGTATCCGATCCCCGTGACCACGAGGAAGATGGCCAGCAGGACGAAGAAAAACTCGACGCTCGCTCCGTAGTAGACGAGGCGCATCAGACTTTCCTTGTCTTCCGGCGTCTCGAACGACCGGGTCCAGCCCAGCCATGACCCCGGGTTCAGCACGGCATATCCCAGATTGTAGCCGGCAAGTCCGAGGTTCTTGACGAACCACGTGATGGCTTCGAGCATGTTGTCCCCCCACTGTGCCCGGCGGCCGCAGCCCTTCGGACGTCGCAGCGCGCGGCCCCTTTCGCGGGGACGCGCCATTTCATTCGGTCAGCCGGGTCAGTGCCCTCAGGTGACCCGAATTCGATCCGCCCCGGGCATCCGCTTGCAATCCGCGCGACGCCCCGGCGGGGCGTCAGCCGGGCCCGCGAAGGCCCGGCCGGGCGGTTCAGCCCATCACGCGGTCGCGCTGCGTGCGATACGTGCCCTCGGACCGGGTGATCCAGTTGGAAGACGACTGCATCGACTCCGTCGCCGAGGTGTGGATCCGGGCGAACAGCTCATCGCCCATGTTCTCGTCCGTCACTGCTTTGGACGCGACGCCGAAGGCATCCCAGACCGTGTCCGGGAAGGTCAGGACCTGGACGCCACCGGACTGGAGCCGCTGCAGCGCCCGACCGTTCTCGGACAGGAACTGCGCCAGGTTCCACTGATGGCATTCGGCGGAGGCGATCTCGATGACTTTCTGCTGCGACGGCGTCAGGCTGTCGAAGACATCGCGGTTCGTGGCGACCGAAAGGCCGGCACCGGGTTCGTGGAAACCGGCCGTGTAATAGATCTTGGTGATTTCCTGGAAACCGGCCTTCTCGTCGGCCCAGGGTCCGATCCACTCGGTGCCGTCGATCGCCCCGGACGACAGGGCCTGGTACACTTCCGCGCCGGGCAGGTTCTGGACCGAAGCCCCCATCTTGCCGAGCGCCTGGCCACCGAGACCGGGCATGCGGAACTTGAGGCCCTGGAAATCCTCCGGACCGGTGATTTCGCTGCGGAACCAGCCGCCGGACTGCGCGCCCGTGTTGCCGCCGAGGAACGACTTCAGGCCGAAGATCTGGCCCAGTTCGTCGTGAAGTTCCATGCCGCCGGCGTGATAGTACCAGTTGGCCAGTTCCTGCGCCGTCATCCCGTAGGGCACGGCGGTGAAGTAGGCATAGCCCGGATGCTGACCCACGAAGTAATAGTCTGCGCCATGGTACATGTCGGCCTGACCGGAGGTCACGGCGTCGAACACCTCGAACGCGCCCACAAGCTCACCCGCGGCCTTGAGGTCGACGGTCAGCGCACCGTCGGTCATCGCGGTGATGCTGTCTGCGACACGCTGGGCGGAATCGTGCACCCCCGCAAGGCCGCGGCCCCATGTCGTGACCATCGTCAGCGTCCGGTTGCCCTGCGCGTAGGCAGGTGCGGCAAGTGCGGCGGCCCCGGCGGCGACGCCACCGATTGTGGACTTCTTAAGGAATGAACGGCGGTCCATGTCTTCCTCCCTGATGTTTCTGTGTCACGAGGCCCTCCCGGCACGGTGACGGCCCCAGCGCGGGACGTGGCGCGACACTATGCTTTGCGGATACGGAGTCAAATACCAGAAAGCACGTGCCGCCAATCTTGTTCGTTTTCGCTCTCCGTCCCGATCCCGGTCCGGCCCGACCCCTCCAGGCGACACGCCTGTCCGTCGCTCCGACGATCGGTCACCTGTCTTTCATCCCACCTGGTGCGGCCGCCATCCTGGTGGCACGGGCCCGGGTGGTTTCCTGCCTCGGCAAGCTGTGCGCTGACCTTGGATGACGCGCCAGACCACGACCTCGTTTGACTCAAATCGTTAGTGAAAGCCGACGGATAGGCCGCATTGTCGTCTTTTCCGAAACGCTTTCCTAAATCCTCGCCCGGTATCCCCGACCCGTTCAGGTCGGAGAGAGATCATGCCCACCGTCAACATGCCGCAAGTCGATGGCGGCCCCATCGCGCCGGAGATGTTCGGCGGCAACTTTCTTGCCGATCGCTACACCCTTGGGGGGGCCAAGGGGATCGAAGGGCTGATCGAAGATCTCGGCGTGAACGGCCTGCGCTATCCCGGTGGGTCCCTCACGGAACGGCTGTTCGATATCCGCACCCCCGACAGTCCGACAGCCATCAACGACGATGGCTCCATCCGCGATTTCGTGCCGCTGTCGGATTTCATGGCCTATGCCGAGGCGCACGACCATCCGGTCACCATCGTGATCCCGACACGGGACAACCTGTCGCGCATGACCGACGGCAACGGCGACCGCTTTCCGGCCTTCAACGAGGCCGAGTTGCGCGATTTCGTCCGCGACCTTGCTACCGGCGAATATGGCGACGCGAAGATTTCGGCGTTGGAGATCGGCAACGAATACTGGGGATCGGGAGAAATGACGGCGGTCGAATATGGCCGACTGTCCTCCCGGATAGCCGACGTGATCGGCGATGAACTCGATCAGGTCGCCGCACAGACCGGACGCGACCCGGGCATCGATATCCTTGTTCAGTCGGGTCAGAACAGCGGATATTCGAACCTTTCCGAAGAATTTTCCGGACAATCCACCGAGGACGTCCTCGATACCCTCAACGACCGCTATGGCACGGATTTCGGCCGCGAGGTCGTGTTCGGCGGCGGACGCATCAACTGGCGCGCGGTCAACGACGAACTGGTCATCCGGGAGTTCAGCCCGGATGAGGCGGAAGCCGTCGACGGCGTCGTCACCCACCTCTATTCCAAGGAGTCGGTCTCCCCCGGCCAGCGGGATTTCGGGCTGACGCAGATCGGCCGCAGCTGGGAGCAGGAGTTTCCCGGCATCGACATCCACGTCACCGAATGGAACCAGTCCGCCGCGGACACGCGCCTGGAGGACGACGAGGATTTCGGCCTCGCCCATGCGCACGAAGTCCTCAACGTTTTCGAGTCAATGGTCGAGGCCGGGGTGGACGAAGCCCATGTCTGGCCACTTCTGCAGAATACGCGAAACGCGCTCAGTCCCGACTCGCTGGACGGTGGGCTCAGCCCCGCGGGCGAGTTGTTCTCGATGATGTCGCGGGCGCTGCCCGGCAAGCAAATGCTCGACTTCAAGGTTTCCGACGACGCGATCACGGAATTTCAGGGTGTCCACGCCGACCTGCATGGCTTCTACGGCGACGGGGAACTGGTGTTCTATCTGGCCTCCACCGCCCAGACGACCGAGACACTGTCGTTCGACCTGTCGGAAATGGTCGCGGAAGGGGGCGCGGTCACGGCGACGATCATCGGCGTCCCGCGCGGCGCAAAGCCCAACGGCATCCGGACCGAGGCAGAACTCGAGCGTGTCCCGGAGGAGGAGGTCTGGGACGACGGCCGCATCATCACGACTCTCGACCCCGGCGAAATCCTCGAACTGCGGGTCACGGAGTTTCGACCGACAGCCGAATTCGGTGCGGTCATGGGGCGGATCGACGGCCTCGACGAAGGTCCGATGGTCCCGGACCCGTTACCGGACTCGCCGGCCATCGACGACGATTTCGACTTGCCGAAGATTCCGCTTCCGGTCGAGGACGATCCGGACGGCGACTCCGACGACGTCGGGTCGGACGACGATGACGGGGGCGGCATCATGGATGGACTGGGCTGGCTCCTTGGCATCCTGCCCTTGCTGGCACTGGCTGGTCTTGCGGGATGACCAGCGCGACCGCGCGCGACAGATCACGCTGAGGCAGCCGCTGCGACGGCGTGGCCCACCAGACGGGGCTGGGGCGCCCCGGATCGGGGTCTGGCGATCCGGACGCGCCTTGCCGGCCCCGCAATGGGTCGCTTCGGCCATCCTTTGCCGTCGGCGACCGGCTTCGCGAACCGCTCCTTGGCGTCACAGGCCGGGCCGGCGCGCGCACCCCGCGCGGTTCGGCCGTCACGATCAGCGGAGAGGAAGGCTCGGACGGGGCATGGCATGTACCGTTCATGACCCGTGGGGCGGGCCTCGACACGATCAGGCAAGGTCAATCCTGACGGCCCCCGAGCGTCCTGATCGGGTTACGGCAACCGACCTTGCGCCGCGGCCAAGCGCGACGCCCGGTCCTCGCCGTGAAGCGCCCGGCCGCAAGGGCCTAGCCGCGCCCCATGATGATCCGCACGTAATCGCGCGTCTCGCGAAAAGGCGGGATGCCTCCGTGCCGCTCCACCGCGCCGGGACCTGCGTTATAGGCCGCGAGCGCCAGACGCCATGAGCCGAACTTGCGATACTGCTCCGCCAGGTAGCGGGCCCCTCCGTCAAGGTTCTGCATCGGATCGGACGGGTTCACGCCCAGAATGCGCGCCGTGTCGGGCATCAGTTGCGCCAGCCCAAGTGCGCCCTTGTGCGACCGTGCACCGGGGTTCCAGCCGCTTTCCTGACGGATGAGGCGCAGGAACAGGTCCTCCGGCACGCCGTGCCGCCGCGCGGCGGCCTGCGCATGGGGCAGGAACTCCGACCGGCGCGACCCGCTGTACCGGGGAATCGACTCGCGCGACGTAATGTTGAGGTTTTCCGGCGTCGTCGGCACCAGTCGCGTCGAATGCGCGTATTGCTTGGACAGGCGCCGGTCCATGAGGGCCGTCTGGCTCGAGAAAAGCTCTATCCGATTGCGCGCTGACAACGTTCCCTGCGCATCGGCGTGGGTGCCGCCCAACGCCATGATGAGGGCCAAGGCCCAAGCCGGATGCCGCATGAAATCCCCGTCTGTCCATTCCCGCGCCGCACCCGTTTTGCCGGGATGTCACCGCTTCTGACGAAACGTTACTCGAACCTTGCGCGTTTTCCAAGGCCGAGGCATTTCGCGCGGGGGTTTCCATTGGCCCCCCCGCGCGGATACACGGAACGTTAACCAGACTCTGGCTAGGAGGGGCGCGTCGCCTGCCGATGCGGCCCATGACATGATCGAAGAACGGGGGGCCCCATGGCCGGAAGCGTGAACAAGGTAATTCTCATCGGAAATCTGGGCCGCGATCCGGAAATCCGGACTTTCGGCAACGGTGGCAAGGTCTGCAACCTTCGCATCGCCACGTCCGAGTCGTGGCGCGACAAGAATTCCGGCGAACGCAAGGAAAAGACCGAGTGGCACACGGTCGCGATCTTTAACGAGGGGCTGGTCCGCATCGCCGAGCAGTACCTCAAGAAGGGATCCACGGTTTACATCGAGGGTCAGCTTCAGACCCGCAAATGGCAGGACCAATCCGGCGCGGATCGCTACAGCACCGAAGTCGTTCTTCAGGGCTTCAACGGGAACCTGACCATGCTGGGCGGTCGCGGCGACGGCGGTGGCGGCGGTGGCTACGACGACCGTGGCGGCGACACGGGCGGCTATGCCGGGGGAAGCAGCGGCAAAACGGGCGGCGGCTACGGCGGTCCGTCCGACATGGACGACGAAATCCCGTTCTGATCCCGCGACCTGCCGACGTCCGAATGCCCGGCGCGTGACGTCGGGCGTTCCGCTTGCCGAAGTCCCCGGCCGCGCGTAACCCGTTTGCCATGACCCAGCACATCACGCCCACGCTCTCCGCCACCGAACCGCCGCCCGTGATGGAGGCGCGCCGCTGGATTGACGGGGTCACCTTCCCCGGCAACCGACCGCTCCTGAACCTCAGTCAGGCCGCGCCTGCCGACCCGCCGCCCGATCCACTGCGGCAGGCGATGGCGGACATCGTGATGTCGGACGCCGCAGCCCACCTCTATGGCCCGGTCCTCGGGATTCCAGAACTGCGTGCCCGCGTGGCCACCGACTGGTCGCTGGCCTACGGCGGCACCGTGCGTCCCGATCAGGTGGCGATCACCTCGGGCTGCAATCAGGCGTTTACCGCGACGATGGCCACATTGGCGGCTCCCGGCGACAATGTGATCCTGCCCGTTCCCTTCTATTTCAACCACAAGATGTGGCTCGACATGCAGGGCGTCGCGGCCCGTTTGCTGGAAACCGATGCCGCGCTCCTGCCCCATGCCGAAGACGCGGCACGCCTGATCGATGCCAAGACCCGTGCCATCGTGCTGGTCAGTCCCAACAATCCCGGCGGCGTCGAATATCCGGCCCAGACGCTTGCCGATTTCCGCGATCTGGCCCGCGCACGGGGCATCGCGCTGATCGTGGATGAAACCTACCGCGACTTCGACGCGCGGGACGGGGCTCCACACGCGCTGTTCGCCGATCCCGACTGGGACGAGACGCTGATCCAGCTGTATTCCTTTTCCAAGGCCTATCGCCTGACCGGTCACCGCGTCGGTGCCGTCTGTGCGGCGCCCGCCCGGCTGGCAGAGGTCGAGAAATGGCTCGACACCGTCACGATCTGTCCCAGCGGTCTCGGCCAGCGCGCGGCCCTCTGGGGGATGCAGCATCTTGGCGACTGGCTGGCCGGAGAACGTCGCGAGATCCTGTCACGCCGCGCCGCGATGGACGCGGGCTTCGCCGCGCTGCCGGATTGGCAGGTTTTGGGCTGCGGGGCCTATTTCGCCTATGTCGCCCATCCGTTCGACGTCGCGAGCGATGTGGTGGCCAAGGCGCTCGTGACCCGCGCCTCCCTCCTTTTGCTGCCCGGCACCATGTTCGGACCGCTGCGCGCGCAAGGCGGCTCCGGGCGGGCCGAGGCGACCCTCCGGATCGCCTACGCAAACGCGGATCGGACCGGGATCGCGACCCTGTTCGAGCGTCTGGCGGACGTCACCGAAACCGGCCTCTGACCTGCTTGTCCCCGCGCGCCGCTCCGCCTATCAAGCGGGGCCATTCGGTCTAGCACACTGCGCAAGGCCTTTGCCTCGGAAGGACCAAGATGTCGGACGCGCCAAGAAAGAAGAAGAAATCCAACATCGTGGTCTGGGCGGTGCTGGGCCTATTGGTTCTGGCGCTCGGCGGGTTCGGGATCGGCGGCTTCGGCGGCACGCTGTCGTCCGTCGCCACCGTCGGCGACCGGGACATCACGGTGCAGGATTATGCGAACGCCATCCAGAACGAGCAGCAGCGCCTGTCGCGCCAGACCGGGCAGCAGTTGACGCTGCAACAGATGCAGCTGTTCGGGCTCGACCAGCAGGTCATGGAGCGCCTTCTGGCGGGGGCGGCGCTGGAATACGAGGCGGCCCGCATGGGAGTGTCGGTCGGCGATGCAGAGGTGGCGGAACGGATTCGCGGCAATCCGGCTTTCGGGGGCATCACGGGCGGGTTCGACCGCGAAGGCTATGCCTTTGCCCTGCGGAGCGCTGGCCTTTCGGAGGCACGTTTCGAGCAGCAGGTCCGAGACGAGGCCGCGCGCGAATTGCTGCAGGCTTCGGTCGTGGGCGGGGTCGATGTGCCCGACACCTATGCCGACACGATTCTGGACTGGCTGGCCGAGACCCGCGACGCCACGTTCGCGCAGGTCACCGTGTCGGACCTGGAGGGCGGCACGCTGGCCCCCTCGCCCGAGGACCTGCAGGCCTTCTACGACGAAAATTCCACCCGGTTCGAAACCCCTGAGATCCGCCGCATCACGTATGCCTGGATCACGCCGGACCTTCTGGCCGACGAAATGGAGATCGACGAGACACGTTTGCGGGAACGCTACGAGGAGTTGGCCTCCGAATTCCGGCAGCCCGCCCGCGTGCTGGCGGAGCGTCTGAACTTCGGAACCCAGGAGGCAGCCGATGCCGCGCTGGCCGCGCTTGCGGCCGGGGAGACGGATTTCGACGCGCTGGTCGAGGATCGCGGCCTTACGCTCGACGACGTGGATCAGGGCGAGATCGCCGCCTCGGATGTGGAACCGGCTGTCGCCGGGGCCCTGTTCGCGCGGGAAGAGCCGGGTATCGTCGGTCCGGTCGAAACGTCGCTGGGCCCGGCACTCTATCGTGTGAACGCCATCCTCGACGCCACGGAAGTACCGTTCGAGGATGTCCGCGCCGACATCGCATCAGAACTGGCACAGGAGGCCGCGCGCCGCCGTATCGACGCCGGACGCGAGGATATCGACGACCTGCTGGCCGGAGGCGCCACGCTGGAGGAACTGGCGGCTGAGACGGACCTTCAAGTCGGCCAGGTCGCGTTCGAGCCGAACGTCTCCGAAGGCATCGCGGGCTACGACAGCTTCCGCTCCGCCGCGCTCGCCGTCGCCGAGGGCGATTTCCCGGAACTCGAAAGCCTGTCGGACGGGGGTCTTTTCGCTCTGCGTCTCGACGGGATCGACGCGTCGACGACCCCACCCCTCGACGCCATTCGCGAGGACGTCGAGGCGGCCTGGCAGGACGCGACGACCGCCCGCCGCCTGGGTGAGGCGGCGGAGGCGCTGGCCGCCCGCATCACGGCGGGCGAGACATTCGAGGACGCGGGCCTGCGCCCCGACATCGTCACCGGCA
>JBARXR010000058.1:0-13486 GCA_049647445.1 Jannaschia sp.
GGCGAGAACGGCATCCTGATTGAGGGGGTCTTCGGGACGCAAGCCGTTGAACGCCGCCAGTTCCGCGCCACCGATCCCGATCCTTTGCGCCACGGAATTCACGGTGTCGCCGCGGCGGGCAACGGCAACCTGATAGTTGGGATAGGTGATCAGGCCATTGCCGTCCGGCCGGGGCCGGTCGGCGGAGGCCAGCCGCGCCGCGCTGGACGTGTCAAGACCGCCCGGCGCGTTGTTGCGCAGGTCGAGGTCGAGGTTGTTGAATGTATCGTTACACCCCGCAAGCAGAGCGAGTGTGCATACCAGACCCGTCGTGCGGATCGTTCTGTTGCGTTCGGACATCCCTGTCCCTCCGTCCTGCCCAAGTCCGGGTGACACGGTCTTCAGCCGTGCTCCACCCCCTCCACCAGCGGCACGAAACGCACCGGCATGTTCAAATCGTCGTAGTCATAGCCGTTCGCCGTGCGCGTGACGATCACGAGCTGCTGCATGTGGTCCGATACCCCCACCGGCACGACCATGCTACCCCCCTCGCGCAATTGCGCCAAGAGGGGGCCCGGCGGGTCTTCCGCCGCGGCGGTCACGAGGATGCGATCGAACGGCGCCTGGTCGGGCAGACCGTGACTGCCGTCGCCGCAGATGACCGTGATGTTGGTCAGGCCCAGGCGGGCATGCGTCTCGGTCGCGATCCGGGCCAGAACGCGGTGACGTTCGACCGTATAGACCCGACGGGCCAGGTGCGACAGGATCGCGGCCTGGTATCCGGTGCCGGTCCCGACCTCGAGGACCTTGTCGCGCGCCTGCACCCGAAGCGCCTGCGTCATCAGCCCGACGACCGAGGGCTGGCTGATCGTCTGCCCGCTGGCGATGGGCAGCGGAACATCCTCGTAGGCGCGCGCCCGGAACGTCTGGGGCACGAAATCGGCGCGGTCCGTCCGCTCCATCGCGGTCAGGACCCGCGAATCCGTGACCCGCCTCTGGCGCAGGGTCACGATCAGGCGCATGGTCTCTTCGGGGGTCACGCGGTCATCCGGTATAGTCGGGCATAAGGGCCCGCAGATCGTCCAGCGCCGCGTGGTCCGTCAGATCGCAGCGCATGGGCGTCACCGACACCCAGCCGTCCACGTTCGCGCGCACGTCCGTCCCGGGCGCCGTGCGCTCGCCCTGGGCCGAGCCGCTGATCCAGAGATACCGCCGGCCCGAGGGCGCGGTCTGCGGGTGGACCCCCATCCGCCCGTCCCCGCGATAGCCTTGCGCCACGGCGGCAAAGCCCCGGACCATGCGGGCGGGCCTGGCTGGAAAGTTGACGTTGTAGAAGAGCTTGTACGCATCTCCGCCCCAAGGTGCGTCCTCCAGAAGCTTTTGTACGAGCGCGGCGCCGTGCACCCGCGCCGCCTCGAACGGATCGTCCAGATCGACATTGTCGGGGCCGTAGAACTGCGACAGGGCGATCGCGGGCAGCCCCTGCAGCGCGCCCTCCATCGCCGCGCCGATCGTGCCGGAATAGACGGCGTTCTCACCTGCGTTGTTGCCTCGGTTCACACCCGACAGGATCAGGTCCACCGGCTCCTTCACGAGGTCGCCCAGGCCCGCCAGAACGCAGTCGGCGGGGCTGCCCTCCACTGCGAAGCGGCGGTCCCCGATCTGCGAGACCATCGACGGCCTGACATAATTGATGCAATGCCCGACACCGGATTGTTCGAACGCGGGCGCTACGGTCCAGACCTCACCGCCCTCGCCCGCCACGGTCGCGGCGATCTCGGCCAGCACCTCGAGGCCGGGGGCGCCGATACCGTCATCGTTCGTGATCAGAATACGCATGTCAAAGTCCCTTTCGGGTCTCTTTGGGGGCATCGGCAGATCATGTCCAGCGGGGCGATCGCTTTTCCAGAAAGGCCTGTATCCCCTCCGCCGTGTCGGGGTCCGACAGGTTCTCGACCATGGCGTCCCGGGTCAGGGCATAGGCCTGGTCGAGCGGGCGCTCAAGTTGAGCGTAAAAGGCCCCTTTCCCGACCCGCTGGGCGCTGGCGAGCTTGGACGCGACGACGTCCGCCAGTGCGCGGGTTTCCGCCGCAAGCTCGCCAGACGGGACCGCGCGATTGATCAGGCCGACTTCCGCCGCCCGCGTGGCGGTGAGGAAAGTGCCGGTCGTCAGCATCTCCATCGCCTGTTTGCGCGGCACGTTCCGCGACAGGGCCACCATCGGCGTGGAACAGAAAAGACCGATGTTCACGCCGTTGACGCCGAACCGCGCGTCCTCGGCGGCAAGCGCCATGTCGCAGGTCGCCACCAGCTGGCATCCGGCGGCGGTCGCCAGCCCTTGAACCTGCGCGATGACGGGCTGCGGCAGATCCCGGATGGCCGTCATCACCGCAGAGCAGCGGTCGAACAGATCGGCGAAGGCCGCGCGGCCCCCATCCTCGGCTTGCCGCATTGCCTGCATCTGCCGCAGGTTGTGACCGGCACAGAACGCCCGCCCCTCGGCCCGCAGGATGACGGCGCGGGCGTCGCTGGCGGCGATCTTCGCGAAGGTGTCCGACAGGGCCCTCAGCATCTCGTCCGACAAAGCGTTCAACGTGCCGGGGTCGTTCAGCGTCAGCGTGACGATTCCGCCCCGATCCTCGCGCAACAGAATATCCGACATTTGCCATCCTTCCCGGGTTCGCTAGTCAGGGTGCAAAGCGGCAGGGGGAATTGCAATGTTGAAGATGGATGCGGAGGCGCTGCATGAGTTTCTGCGCCGTGACTTTGCCCAGGTCGCCGATGACTTTCACATCGACCATGTCGATGCCGACGGCCTCGATGTCCGTCTCCGCGTGGCGGACCGACACCTGCGCCCCGGAGGCACCGTGTCGGGTCCGACGATGTTCGCGCTGGCCGATGTCGGCGTCTATCTTGCGATCCTGTCGCGGATCGGACCCGTGGCCCTTGCCGTGACGACGAATTGTTCGATCGACTTCATGCGCAAACCGGCGGCCGGGCTGGACCTCGTGTGTCGCACGCGTCTTCTGAAACTGGGGCGCGTGCTGGCGGTGGGCGATTGCCTGATCCACTCGGAGGGCGGCGCGGCCCCGGTGGCGCGCGCGTCGCTGACCTATTCGATCCCGTCGGGGTCGTGAAAAAAGAGGCCGGCGGTGCAGAGCATCGGCCGGCCTCAGGCGGGGAAGGGTCTCGGGGTCGGGTCAGGCCTGCCAGAAGGGTTTCTTCACTTCGCGCAGAACTTCCGCAGTGGTCAGGCCCACGTCGGCAAACCGCGACGGGCACATCTCGCGCAGCGCACGCCGTGTCGCGACCCGCATCTCCCATTTGGACACGGTCACCGCGAGGGTCATCAGCGCCTGCGACAGCGGCGACCCGGCAGGGACGGCGTGGGCGTTGAGGGCGGGATTGTCGAATGCGAGGGCGGTCATGACATAAGTCCTTTCGGTGGAAGCCTCTGATTTGCTGGCTGCGGTTGTATTGATACAATATCGGTGCTATCCGATGAATCAGTGATACAATCATCTCACTGGCGACTCCAGTGATACATTGTCATAGGTACAATAATGAATCCGAATATCATCGAAGTCGATTTCGGCAGCGACCCGCGCCCCAAGTATCTTGTTCTGGAGGCCGCCGTGCGCGAAGCGATCATGCGCGGAAAGCTGCCGCCCGGGACGCGCCTGCCGCCTGTTCGGGACCTTGCGTGGCGGGTCGGTGTCACGCCCGGGACGGTGGCGCGCGTGTATCGCGGACTTACGGAAGCCGGTGTCCTTGAAGCCGCCGTGGGGCGCGGCACCTTCGTCGCGGAAGCCGACGCCCCTGCCCCGATCTACCGAGAGTTGCAGTCCCTGGAGGTGGATTCGACGCCGCATCTGACGGGGGGCGACACCTATGTCCTGAACCTGCTGTCGCCGCACCTGCCGTCGGTCGGACAGGCCGACCTGATCCGCCGCCTGCTGATCGAGGTGGCCGAGGACCCGCCCTCCGGCCTGATGCACTATCCCGTGCACGCCAGCGAGCGCCCGGCCCGCGAGGCGGCCTGCGCGTTCCTTGCCGATCCGACGATCGGCCCGCTCGACCCGGATGACATCACGCTGACCCAGGGCGGTCAGCATGCGATCTCGCTTGTGATGCAGGCGGTTCTGAAGGGACGTCGCCCCGTCGTCGTCCTGGAGGAATTGACCTATCCGGGGTTTCGCCGCATGGCCGAGATGCTGCGCGCCGAGGTGGTCACCGTGCCGGTCGATGCAGACGGCATCATACCCGATGCGCTGGAGGCGGTGTTGCGGCGCGGCGACGTGCAATTGATCTGCACCTCGCCGGACGTGCAGAACCCGACCTGTATCGAAACCCCGGACCATCGCCGCAGCCAGATCGTCGATCTGGCCCGCGCGGCCGATGTGCAGATCCTCGAGGATGATTGCTACCAGATGCTTCGGTCGGTGCTGCCCGGCTACCGGATGCTTGCGCCGGAGCGGACATGGCGCGTGTCCTCGATCGCCAAGACGATCACGCCCGCCCTGCGCCTCGGGTTCGCCATCGCGCCGCCCAAGCGGCACCTGTCGCTGCGACGGGCCGCGGAGTACAATACCTTCGGGCTGGCCACGCCGATGTCGGATCTATGCGCCAAGCTGCTGGTGCACCCCGAGCTTCCCGGGCTGATGTCCGAGACGCGGGAGACGGTCGCGCGCTATGTCGGCACGGCCAGCCGGATATTGGAGGGGTACAATCTGACGGCCCGGCCGGATGTCTCGTTCCTCTGGCTCACGCTTCCGGACGGCTGGCGTGCCTCCGCGTTCTGCCGCGCCGCCGAGGGTCAGGGCATCAAGCTGCGTGCCGCCGAGGAGTACGCCGCACGCGACGCCAATGCGCCCCATGCGGTGCGGTTCGCGGTCAACGCCGGTGCGTCGCTGCGAAGCTTCGAGGCCGCAATCGGTCGTCTGCGCGACCTTCTCGACACGCCTCCGGAGGGATTGGGGGTCTGAAACATGGGGTAAAATGAAACCCCAAATTCAAGATGCTGTTTTATAATGATTTTCGCATGACTTAAGCGATTGACGTCGCCGCATCCGTGGTTATAAGCCGCGCATCCGGGGCATGCGCCCCTTCGTCTTTTCACGATCAGATAGGGCAAGGCATGAAAACCTTCACCATGACCCCCGACCAGATCGACAAGAAGTGGATCCTGATCGACGCCGAAGGCGTGGTTCTGGGTCGTCTTGCCTCGATCATCGCGATGCGCCTGCGCGGCAAGCACAAGGCGACGTTCACGCCCTCCATGGACATGGGCGACAACGTCATCGTGATCAATGCCGACAAGGTTCAGATCACGGGCAACAAGCGCAACAAGGAAAACTACTGGCACACCGGCTATCCGGGCGGCATCAAGTCGCGCACGACCGGCCAGATCCTCGAAGGCAAGTTCCCCGAGCGTGTCCTGACGCAGGCCGTCAAGCGGATGTTGCCGGGCAACAAGCTGTCGCGTCACGTGATGACCAACCTGCGCGTCTATGCCGGTGCCGAGCATCCGCACGAGGCACAGTCGCCGGAAGTGCTGGACGTCAAATCCATGAACACCAAGAACACCCGGAGCGCATGAGCATGGCCGAGCAACTGAACTCCCTCGAAGACCTCAAGGGCGCGGTGGAAACCACCGACGGCGCCGCGACCGGCGAGGTCCTGCTGGACACCTCCGCCCCGCGGGAGCCCGTCCGCGACGAGCTGGGGCGCTCCTACGCGACCGGCAAGCGCAAGGATGCGGTCGCCCGCGTCTGGATCAAGCCCGGCTCCGGCAAGGTCGTCGTCAACGGCAAGGACGTGAACACCTATTTCGCGCGTCCCGTGCTGCAGATGATCCTTAAGCAGCCGTTCCAGATCACCGACAGAGAAAACCAGTTCGACGTCATGGCCACCGTCAAGGGCGGCGGGCTGACCGGTCAGGCCGGTGCCGTCAAGCACGGTGTCTCCAAGGCGCTGCAACTCTATGAGCCGGGCCTGCGCGGCGCGCTCAAGGCCGCCGGGTTCCTGACCCGCGACAGCCGCGTGGTGGAGCGCAAGAAGTACGGCAAGGCCAAGGCCCGCAAGAGCTTCCAGTTCTCCAAGCGCTGATCGCTTCGGACCGACGACACGCAAGGGCCCGCCATTGGCGGGCCTTTTTGCGTCTGGACCCGTCGCCCCCGGCCGTCGGACGGTCGGTCCGCCGAAAACGCACGATCCGTCGCCCGCCCCTTGCGCACCGCACGCCTGCCGTGCGTCTTTGGGCCATGTCTACGCCATTCGCTCGCCTGTCCCTGTTTCTCGTGTCCTGCTGCGGCTGGGCCATCCTCTTTTTCGGCGGCTGGATCGCCGCGCGCGGCCTGTTCCTTTACGCGCGCGACCCGGTGCTGATGGGGACGGGCGGCGGTCTGGCCGTGGGCGGGCTTCTCGTCATTGCCCTTGCGTTGGGCGCCAACGCCCAAATATCGACCGCGCGGGATACGGCGGCGCTCCGCGCCCTGATGGAAAAAGGTGCCGCAGGACCGAAAGTTCCGCCACCAACCACCGCAACGCCCGCGTCGAGAGGCGCGGCCACCGGCCTGAGGGCCGAGCCGAAACTGGCGCCACGGGACTGACGGGACCGCAAAGGCCCTTGCCGATCCCCGGAACCTGTCGCAATCCTTGACGGATTGGAACGGGGGTGCCGTTGGAGCAGGATACCAGACGCGGGCTGACGCTGATTGCGGGGCCCTTCCTCTATGCGATTGCCCTGCTGGCCGGTCCGATGCTTGCGGTCCTCGTGTTCAGTTTCTGGACGCAGGATTACCTGACCATCGACCGCACCCTGACATTCGCCAATTATTCCGAGGCCTTCACCGACCCGATCTATCGCACGATCCTGGGGCGGTCGCTGCTGATTTCCGGGTCGGTCACGATCATCACGGTGCTGCTGGCCTTCCCGGTCGCGTATTACGTCAGCTTCCACGTCCGTCCCGACCGCAAGAGCCTCTGGCTGTTCCTGATCACGATCCCGTTCTGGACCAGCTACCTTCTGCGGATTTTCCTCTGGAAGGTGATGCTGGGCTATAACGGGGTCATCAACTCGGCGCTGACCGGCCTCGGCATCATCGACGAGCCGCTGACCTTCATCCTCTACAACGCCAACGCCGTGGTCATCACGCTGGCGCATGCCTTCGCGCCCTTCGCGATCCTGCCGATCTTCGTGGCACTGGAAAAGATAGACCGCAGCCTTCTGGAGGCGTCCCGCGACCTCGGGGAGAATTCGGTCTCGACGTTTCTGCGTGTCACGCTGCCTCTGGCGATGCCGGGCGTGGTGGCCGCCCTGCTCATCGTCTTCATCCCGACCGTCGGCGATTACGTGACCCCGGCGCAGGTCGGCGGGCCCGGCGGGCTGATGATCGCGAACCTGATCCAGTCGCATTTCGGCGGCCTCAACAACGCGCCGATGGGGGCGACCCTGTCGATCATCGCCATGGCTTCGGTGACGGTCATCGCATTGGCCATCGTCTGGCTTGCGCGCAAGGTCGCCGGGGGGCGGGGCTGATGCTGCGGACCTATGTGATCGCCTTCCTGATCTTTCTCTATGCGCCGATCCTGCTGCTGCCGCTGTTTGCGTTCAACGACGGAACGGTCATCGCTTTTCCGCTGAACGGATTCACGACGAAATGGTTCGATGAGCTTTGGGTCAATGCGGAATTGCATGCCGCCCTGCTCAACTCTCTTTTCGTGGCGGCGACGTCCGCCGTTCTGGCGGTCCTGCTTGGCTTGGCGGCCGCGCGGGCGAACGTGCGCTACAAGTTTCCGGGCAAGACCGCGGCCCTGGGCCTCATCATGCTGCCGCTGGTCCTGCCGGAGATCATCGTGGCGGTGTCGCTGCTGGTCGTCGCGGTCAGGATGCTGGGAATGGACCTGTCGCTCTGGACCGTCGTCGCGGCCCACGTGCTGATCTGCACGCCGTTCGCCATCGCGATTCTGAACGCCTCGTTCCAGTCGCTGGATCCGGCGCTGGAGGAGGCGTCGATCGACCTCGGCGAGACGCGCCTGTCGACCTTTCGGCTTGTGACCCTGCCGCTGGTGATGCCGGGGATCGTGGCGGCCCTGCTGATCTGTTTCACCATCTCGCTCGATGAATTCATCATCGCCTTCTTCCTGACCGGCTCCGACCCGACCCTGCCGGTCTACATCTGGTCGTTGCTGCGCTTTCCACGCCTCATTCCGGTGGTGATGGCACTTGGAACGATCCTCGTGCTCGTCTCGATCAGCATTCTCGTCCTAGCCGAATGGAACCGTCGCAGGGGTCTTGCCCGTGTCGGCGCAAAACAGTCCGGAGGGTTCTTGTGAGCCAACAAAAAGAGACCCTGATCCGTCTGCGCGGCATCCATAAGTATTATGGTGAATACCATGCCCTGCGCGGCATCGACATCGACATCGGGGCGGGCGAATTCTTCTCGCTGCTGGGCCCCTCCGGCTGCGGCAAGACCACGCTGTTGCGGGTCATCGCCGGCTTCGAGGGCGTCTCGGAAGGCTCGGTGATGCTGGGTGGTGAGAACATGACCCGCGTGCCCCCGAACAAGCGTCCGACGAACATGGTGTTCCAGTCCTATGCCATCTTTCCCCATCTGAGCGTCGCGCAGAACGTCGCCTTCGGGCTGCGGAAACGGTCGGACCTGAACCGCGAGGCCAAGGACACGCTGGTCGCGGATGCGCTCGATATGGTGGGCCTTGACGGCTATGGCGCGCGGGCGGCGCATGCGCTGTCGGGCGGACAGCGGCAGCGCGTGGCGCTGGCCCGGGCGCTC
Organism: Jannaschia sp.; assembly: GCA_049647445.1. Taxonomy (GTDB): domain Bacteria; phylum Pseudomonadota; class Alphaproteobacteria; order Rhodobacterales; family Rhodobacteraceae; genus Jannaschia. Next base: position 8,775 of record JBARXR010000058.1, read on the forward strand.
GTGCTGAAACCGCGCGTGCTGTTGCTGGACGAACCGCTTTCCGCGCTCGACAAGAAGATGCGCGAGCAGATGCAGGTCGAACTGATGCGTCTTCAGCGTCAGGTCGGGATCACCTTCATCCTCGTGACCCACGACCAGGAGGAGGCGCTGGTCATGTCGGACCGCATCGCCGTGATGTTCGAGGGAAATGTCGCCCAGATCGCGGAAGCCGAAGCCCTGTATCGCCGACCGGCCACCCGCCGCGTGGCGGAGTTCATCGGCGTGATGAACTTTCTGCCCGCGACGGTCGCGGGCGAGAAGGTCGAAATCGCGGGCCTCGGCATGGTGGAACTGTCGGACATGCAGTCGGTGGCCGAGACGGACGGCGAGACGATCGCGGGCTTCCGCCCGGAGACGGCGACGCTGCTGTTCCCCGGCCAGTCGGCGGACGGGCGCGTGGCGACGGGCACGATATCGGAGGTCGTCTATTACGGCGACATGACGTACTATGACGTCCTGCTGAGCGGGGCGGAAACACCCGTGCGCATCTCGATGCGCAACGTGTTCGGCCGCCCGGTCCTGGAGGTTGGGGCGGAAGCGCGACTTGCGTGGTCCCCCGGTGCCCTGACGCTGTTCCGCTAAGGCTTGCACCGGCCGCCTGCGCGCGGCACCATCGCGATCATCCCGAACACCCGGAGACGTCCCATGCGGCTCGCCACGATCCTGCTTCTGCTTTTGCTGTCCCCGCTCGCGGTCTGGGCCCAGGGACTGGTGGTGGCTCAGTCCGGGGACGGATATCTGAACCTGAGATCCGGTCCGGGCACCCGCTATGACATCCTGCGACGGCTGTCGCCGGGCGACCGGGTGAGCGTCGAGGAAACGCTGGGAAAATGGGCTAGGGTCCGGCTGCCGTCCGGTGAGCGTGGCTGGGCCTCCCTCGATTATCTGGAGCGCCCGGCCCAGGCGGTCGATGTGCCGCTGTTCGTGGCGCAGACAACGGATGGTTACCTGAACCTGCGCGCGGGGCCCGGCACCAATTACAAGGTGTTGCGCCGGATGTATCCCGGAGACCGGCTGGAGACTTTGGGCCGTGAGGGGCGCTGGCTGCGGATACGACACGTGTCCGGCGCGGAAGGCTGGGCGTTCGACGCCTACGTCACACGTTAGAGCGGGACGATCCTGACGTCGTGGCCCTTGCAGGCCAGCGCGATGCGCCCCTCGCAAAGGCGCAGGGCGTCCGCACCGAAGACTTCGCCTCGCCAGCCGTTGGCCCAGTCACCGTCCCGCTCACCAGCCGCGATGTCGTCGAGATCGGACGCCGAGGCGATCAGCTTCTGCGCCACGCCCGCCTGCTCCGCCTTTGCCTTGAGCAGGACGCGCAGCAGGTCCGCCAGCGCGCCATTGATCTGGTCCCGGCTCTTCATCCGGGGCGGCTTGGGCAACGCATCCTTGTCGACGGCAAGTCCGTCCGCGACGGCCTTCAGGATCCCGTCGGCGATCGCACCCTTTCGCGCCTCCCGCAGCAGCAGGCGCGCCTTGCCCAATTCGTTGAGGTCCTTGGGCTTGTTCGCCACCAGTTCCAGCAGCGCATCATCCTTGAAGACGCGCGTGCGCGGGATGTTCTGGGTCTGCGCGTGCTTTTCGCGGAACGCGGCCAGTTCGCGCGCGATGGCAAGGTAACGCGGGGAAGGATTTCGCATCTTGAGGCGGAGGTAAGCCTCCTGCGGCTCCACCCGGTAGGTGGCCGGATCGCGCAGCACGTCGAGTTCCTCCTCGACCCAGGCCGTGCGGGCGGACCGCTCGAGCTCCCGGGCGAGATGCTCGTAGATGACGCGCAGGTGGGTCACGTCGGCCAGCGCATAGACCTTCTGGGCGTCCGACAGCGGACGGCGCGACCAGTCGGTAAAGCGGCTGGACTTGTCGATGGTGGCCTTGGCAACCTTGCGGGCCAGCGTCTCGTAGCCGACCTGCTCGCCGAAACCGCACACCATCGCGGCGACCTGCGTGTCGAACAGGGGCGTGGGGATCACATTTCCCTCGATCGAAAAGATCTCAAGGTCCTGCCGGGCCGCGTGGAAGACCTTTACCACGTTCGTGTCACGGAACAGATCGTAAAGCGGCGCAAGGTCGAGGCCATCCTCCAACGGGTCAACAAGGACAGCATCGGTGACGCCGTCGCCGGGATAGGCCAGTTGGATCAGGCAGAGTTTCGAGAAATACGTCCGCTCCCGCAGGAACTCGGTATCGACGGTGACATAGGGCGTCTTGGCCGCTGCTTTGCAATAGGTCGCAAGCTCATCGGTGGTGCGCAACGTGATTATCTCGGCGGAAATGGTCCTGACCTCTCGTCTGTCGTGCACTCGGGTCTAGCCCATCGCCAGGGATAGGGAAAGACGTCAGCGCAGGGCGATCGGCCCGCGCTCTCCGAAGGCGAAACGGCGCAGCACGGCGGGATAGAGCCGGTGTTCCTGCACCAGAACACGCGCCGCCAAGGTGTCCGCCGTATCGTCCGGCAGGATCGGCACACGCGCCTGTCCGAGGATCGGGCCGTCGTCCAGTGCCGCCGTCACTTCGTGGACCGTGCAGCCCGCCTCCGCGTCGCCCGCCTCGATGGCCCGGGCATGGGTCTGCAGGCCGCGATACTTGGGCAAAAGCGATGGGTGGATGTTCAGCATCCTGCCTTCCCAGCGGGCGACGAACCCTTCGGTCAGCACACGCATGAACCCGGCCAACGCGATGATGTCCGGGGCGGTCTTTTCGATTTGCGCGTGCAAGGCGTCCTCAAAGGATGCGCGATCCTTGCCGAAGGGGCGGTGATCGACCGCCAGCGTCGGTATGCCAAGGGCGGCGGCGCGGGTCAGGCCGGCGGCATCCGGGTCGTTCGACGCCACGAGGACGGGCCGCGCCGGGTGATCGCCGGTCATGCTTTCGACCAGCCGCAGCATGTTCGATCCGCCGCCCGAAATCAGGATGGCGACACGTTTCACCAGTTCGGTGCGCCGGTGTAGCTGACGCCGTTGCCCGGTGTGATGACGCCCAGCCGCGCGACGGTTTCACCGTTGGACGTCAACAGCTCCGTCAGGGCGTCGGCCCGGTCCGGGGCGCAGACGACCACCATGCCAACGCCGCAATTGAAGGTCTTGAGCATTTCGGCCTGGGCGATGCCGCCAGCCTCGGCGAGCCAGCCGAACACCGGCGCGGGCTGCCACGAGCCAAGATCGACGGTCGCCCCAAGTCCCTCGGGCAGGACGCGCGGCAGGTTCTCGGTAAGACCACCGCCGGTGATATGGGCGAGCGCATGGACGCCGCCTGACCGGATCGCCTCCAGAACCGACAGCACGTAAAGGCGCGTCGGGGTCAGCAGGGCCGACCCGAGATCCGCATCCGCGAAGGGCGCGGGATCTTGCCAGCCGAGACCCGCGCGCGCGACCACGCTGCGGACCAGCGAGAAGCCGTTGGAATGCACCCCGTCGGATGCGAGGCCCAGCAGGACATCGCCCTGGGTCACGTCCCTCGGCAAGGCGGCATCACGTTCCATCGCACCCACGGCAAAGCCCGCGAGGTCGAAATCGCCGCCGTGATACATGCCCGGCATTTCGGCCGTCTCACCGCCGATAAGGGCCGCACCGGCGGCCTTGCACCCTGCCGCGATGCCTTCGATGACCCGTGCGGCCGAGTCGGTCTCCAGCTTGCCGGTTGCGAAATAATCTAGGAAGAACAAGGGCTCCGCGCCTTGGCAGACAAGATCGTTGACGCACATCGCGACAAGATCGACGCCGACCGTGTCGAGCACAGCCGTCTCGATCGCCAGTCGCAGCTTGGTTCCGACGCCATCCGTCGCGGCCACGAGGATCGGATCGTGGTAGCCCGCCGCTTTCAGGTCGAAGAGCGCGCCGAACCCGCCCAGACCGGACATCGTGCCGGGGCGCTCCGTCGCCTTGGCAGCAGGTTTGATCCGTTCGACCAGCGCGTTGCCCGCGTCGATATCGACGCCCGCATCGCTGTAGGTCAGGCCGTTCTTGCCGTCGGTCATCTGCGTCCCCCGGAGGTTTCCGCGCCGCCTAGCATCAGGGTCAGGGCCGGGCAATGGCCCCCTTGGCCCCGATGGTCAGGAAAAACCGGTGGACGAAGACCGCCACGATCGCGGTTACCGCGATAATTGCTGCCAGCGTGGTCAGCAGGGACGTCGTGATCTGCGCGCCCGTCAACGACAGCGGCAGGATCAGCAACTGGACGGCCAGATAGACGATTCCGGCGACCAGTGCCCAGCGCCACGCGATGGCATTGGCCGGGACCTCTCTGCGCTCGCGGCCCCACGCCTGTCCGGCATAGAGTGCGCCGGCCATCGGCGGGATGATGGCGAGCGCCCCGCCCGGCAATGCAATCCCCGCAACCTGGATCAAGGCGATCCGCAGAACGGTAAGACCGATCGTGACGCCGATCATGGCGACAAGATAACGGCCCAAATAGGGTGTGCGTGGGGTTTGGGCCATCTGCATCCTCCGGCTTGACCGTCCCGGACGGTCTGCTATCGGTCCTTTAGGGGACGGGGGCCTGTAGCTCAATTGGTTAGAGCCGAGCGCTCATAACGCTTTGGTTGCGGGTTCAAGTCCTGCCGGGCCTACCATCCCCTTCATCGACAACGTCCGCCCTGCCCCGCGCGCTCCTTGTCGCGCCGCAGGTTTCCAGCGCGCAGCTCGGTCTTAACCTTTTGGTAACCATTGGTGTGGAAC
>JBARXR010000059.1:0-3588 GCA_049647445.1 Jannaschia sp.
ATGCCCCTCGTTGGGGAGGGGTGTCCCGCCGCTGTCGGTATTGTGCGGCGAGGGGTCGCGCAAGGCCCAAAACGACGTTACTCAGCCCGCTCCGGCGCGATTTCGCCGCGCCCCGTTCCCGATAGGAAACCGATGCATATCTGCGTTCTGACCTCCGCACCCGACAGCGCGCGGATCGACATCCCGCTGGTGGAGGCGCTGCGCAACGGCTGGGGTGGCGGCGAGGCACGCTGGCTGTCGCATGGCGCGGCGGCGGAGTTTCCGCTCGACCGTCTTCCCGACACGCTGGAGGCGACGCGCGCGGAGATGGACGCGATGGGTGTGGACCTCAACATCGTGCCCGCGGAAGGGCGTCGGAAGCGCCTGCTGCTGGCCGACATGGACAGCACGATGATCCGGCAGGAATGCATCGACGAACTGGCCGCCGAGGCGGGCGTCGGGCCGCGCGTCTCGGCCATCACGGCGCGGGCGATGAACGGGGAGATCGATTTCGAGGGGGCGCTGCGCGAACGTGTCGGCCTTCTGGCAGGACTGGACGCGGGCGTGATCGACCGGGTCATCGCGACACGGATCACGCTGATGCCGGGCGGCCCCGAACTGGTCGCCACGATGAAGGCCTGGGGCGCGCGCGCCGCCCTCGTTTCGGGCGGCTTCACGGCCTTCACCGAGGTGATCGCCGCCCGCCTCGGGTTCGAGGAGAACCGGGCGAACACCCTGCTGATGGCGGATGGCAAGCTGACGGGAGAGCCGGGGACACCGATCCTGGGGCGCGAGGCGAAGGTGACCGCCTTGCAGGACATAACGGCGTCCATGGGGATCGGCGCGGCGGAGGTGATCGCGGTCGGCGATGGCGCGAACGACCTCGGGATGCTGACGCGGGCCGGCATGGGCGTGGCGCTGCACGCGAAACCGGCGGTACAGGCCGAGGCGGGATTGCGGGTCAATCACGGCGATCTGACCGCGCTGCTGTTCCTGCAGGGGTGTCACGTTGATGAATTCGTCACGTGACCGTCACCGCCGTGTCACGCGGCAGGTCTAGCGGCCGGTCATCGCCATCGGAGTCCTGCCATGACCGAAATCGACCCGTTGAAATTCGTCCTCGCCGTCTTCGCCAGCAAGCCGCGCAAGCGCTGACCGGTCTTGCCGGTCACAAGACCCGTGCCGGACATCCGGCCGCCATGTCCCTAAAGACCTGATTCCGCGGCGATTTGGGCGCGGCTTTTGCGTTCCCGCTCCGTCGCGGATTTCAACTGGCCGCAGGCGGCCATGATATCCTCGCCGCGCGGCGTGCGGATCGGCGAGGCATAGCCCGCTTCCATCAGGATCGTCGCGAACGCGCGAATGCGGTTGTTGGACGACCGCGTATAGGGCGCGCCCGGCCATTCGTTGAACGGGATCAGGTTCACCTTCGCCGGGATGCCCTGCAGGAGGGCGACCAGACGGTGCGCGTCCTCGTCCGAATCGTTCACCCCGTTCAGCATCACGTATTCGAACGTGATCCGCTCGGAATTGGAGACCTTGGGATACTCCCGCAACGAGTCCAGAAGCGCCTCGATGTTCCACCGCTTGTTGATCGGCACCAGCACGTCGCGAACGGCGTCGGTCGTTGCGTGAAAGCTCACGGCCAGCAGACAGCCGATTTCCTGCGCCGTCCGCGCGATTTCCGGCACGACACCTGAGGTCGACAGCGTGATCCGGCGGCGGCCCAGCGCGATGCCCTCTCCGTCCATGGCGATCTTCATCGCGTCGCGAACGTTCTCGAAATTGTAGAGCGGCTCCCCCATGCCCATCAGAACGATGTTCGACAGCAGGCGCGGACCCTTGTCCCCGGTGCCGGTGCCGGGTTCGGGCCATTCGTCCAGATCGTCGCGGGCCAGCATGACCTGCCCGATGATCTCGGCGGCGGTCAGGTTGCGCACCAGCTTTTGCGTGCCGGTATGACAGAACGAACAGGTCAGCGTGCAGCCGACCTGGCTCGAGACGCAGAGCGTTCCGCGTCCCTCCTCGGGGATATAGACGACCTCGACCTCGTGCCCGCCGGCGATCCGCACCAGGAACTTGCGCGTGCCGTCCTCGGACACCTGGCGCGTCACGACCTCCGGCAGGTCGATCACGAAGTTGTCGGCAAGCAGCGCCCGAAACTCCTTGGCGAGGTTCGTCATCTGGCCGAAATCCCGCACGCCCCAATGATAGAGCCACTGCCAAAGCTGATTGACCCGCATCTTCGCCTGCTTTTCGGGCGTGCCGACGCGGATCAGCGCCTCGCGCAGGGCCTCGCGCGTCAGCCCGATCAGGTTCGGGCGGGCGGGCGCGGCCTCCTTGCGGGGGACCGTCAGCATATCTGGGGTCACGGGCGCTGTCATTGCGGTCTCCGGAAAACGAATTGCGGGCGTCCCATATAGAGACGCCCGCGCAAAATTGCCAATGCGGCCGGATCAGCCGGTGCAGCGGGTCTCGGCATCCGCGACGGCGGCGGTGAAGCCGAGGAGGCTGAAGGTGTCGGATGTGCGCGTGCCGCGCCCCGACTGGCCGCTAACGACGGCCTCCGCTCCGCGCTTCATCGCCGAAATGATCCGCTCGTCGTCGGTGGGCGATGCGGCCCAGGCCAATTCACCGTCGGTGAACATCTCGAATCGATCGGTGCCGATCTCGATCGTCACTGTGGACCCGTTCGCGTAGGGATAGCCGCCGGTGGCCGACACTTCGCCCTTCTTCTCGGCGCCCGGCCAATAGCTGACGAACAGGCGGATATCGCCGCGTCGCGCCGCGACCTCCCGTCCGTCGCGCGTGTTGCGGATGGATTTCGGCGCGGACACGATCCAGCACTGGGTCGGGTTGTCTTCGACGAAGACGGACCAGTCGGTTTCGGTGTTCACGCGGTTGGAACTTTCCTGTGCCTGCGCCGGCAGGGCCAGCGCGCCGCACAGAAGGACAAAGCCGATTGCCTTGGGGATCATCTTTACTACTGCCTCTGCTCTATCGCGTCATGTGACTGCCCTGGTTGGCCAAGGTCCCGCCCCGAGGACGCGTGGTTCCCAAAACTGCAGACCGATGATAGCGCAGGCGGGCGGGGGTCGGAAACCCCGTGCGGCGGAATTTCGCGCAAGAGGACGGACAATGGGTGCAGACGCTGAACTGGTACAGGTCGTCCGGGGCGATCTGGTCGAATCCGTCCACCGGGGACATGCCGTGATTTGCGACGGCGCGGGCGCCGTGATCGAGGCCTGGGGCGATCCGGCGACGATCATGTTTCCACGCTCCGCCTGCAAGATGATCCAGGCCTTGCCGCTTCTGGAAACGGGTGCGGGCCGCGCGCTGTCGACCCGGCATCTGGCGCTGTCCTGTGCGTCGCACCGGGGTCTGCCGATGCACACGGGACTGGCGACCGACTGGTTGCGCGACATGGGACTTGGCGACGCCGACCTGCGGTGCGGTGCGCACATGCCCTATTCGGAAGAGGCCCAGGCCGACCTGATCCGTGCCGGTGAGGGCCCCTGCCAGGTCCACAACAATTGCTCGGGCAAGCATTGCGGCTTCCTGATGGTGAACCGGCATCTGAACGGCGACCCCGAATACACCGACCCCGAC
>JBARXR010000060.1:0-1697 GCA_049647445.1 Jannaschia sp.
CTACTCCGTGGTCGCGCAGGGCCTCGAGCCGGGTGGCGAACTCGGTCGTGGTAAGGACATTCGACGGCTCGTTCACCAGATCGCGGGTGAAGAACACGCCGTCGGCCTGCGCGCGGGCCGCGACGAAGGCGGTCTCGGCCTCCTCCGGCTTCGTGACGCGCACGTCGATGGCGGCGACCGATGGCGTGTCGTCACCGGTCTTGTGGTCCGAGAAGTCATAGCCGCGCAGGGCCGCGCCAAGCACGATGTCCGTCAGCCGCTTGGAGCCGCCGCCGAGAAGGGTCAGGGCCCGGCTGCCCCGCAGCTTGGCCAACGCCGCGCCCGCCGCGAGTGCTTTCATGCGGTGCGGACGACGGTCCAGACGCACAAGGGCGATGGCCGTCGCGGCCATGCCGGTCGGAAAGCCGATTTCGAGGATTTCTCCGGCGGAGAGCTTTTCGAACGCAGGGGAGTCGACCGCCCGCTTGACAGCGCCCTTTGACAGCCGGTTCAGCCGTCGCGCACCGGTGTCGAGGGTGCCGCCCTCGGGGACCATACAGGCGACGACGCCCTCGGCTGTGGCCAGCCCGTCGAGATCGAGGGGGGCGAAAGTGACGTCGGCAGGTCGGGTCATGAAGGTCTCCGGGCAAATGGCGTTGCCGCGGACCCTAGTGTGCCATCCCGGCCATTTCCAGACGCCATCGGCAATGGGGGGTTTGCCGCCCGGCGCCTTCTGTTTAGGAAGGGGCAGGACCGATCCCAGGGGGGGCTTTTGGGCACATTCGACCGATACCTGGCGGGACAGCTGTTGACCTATTTCGGGTTTTTCAGCCTCGTGCTGGTGGCGGTCTACTGGGTGAACCGCGCCCTTGGCCTGTTCGACCGCCTGATCGCCGGTGGAGCGAACATCGCCACCTTCCTCGAATTCACCGCACTGGCACTGCCGAACGTCATATTCGCGGTTCTGCCGGTGTCGGCGTTGGTCGCGATCCTGTATGGGCTGAACCGCCTGTCGGCGGACAGCGAAATGGTCGTGGCGCAGACGGCGGGCCTCGGACCTTGGGCGCTGGCACGCCCGGTCCTCGTGTTCGGCGGCGTCGTCGCGCTGATGATGTCGCTTCTGGGGCATGTGCTCGTGCCCGCGTCGCGCACCGTCCTCGCGGACCGGGGAACCGAACTCAGCCAGGACGTGACGGCGCGGTTCCTCAAGGAGGGGGAATTCCTGCATCCGGGCGCGGGCGTTACGGTCTATGTGCGCGACATTTCAGAGACGGGGGAACTGCTCGGCCTCTTCCTGCAGGATCGCCGCAGCGAGGACACGCGCACGTCCTACACGGCGGAGCGGGCGTTTCTCGTCCGAGAGGCCGGAGGGACGCGCCTCGTGATGTTCAACGGCATGGCACAGACCCTCGATGTCGCCGAACGCAGTCTCGTCACCGTCCGCTTCGCCGATTTCGCCTATGATCTCGCAGGGCTTACCGGCGGCCAGGGCATCACCCTGCGGGACCCGCGCGAACTGTCGACCCCTGCCCTCCTGCGCGCGGATCAGGCGGCGCAGGACGCGACGGGTGTCGACCGCGCCAAGCTTCTGGCCGAGGGACACGTTCGGTTTTCCGAGGCCCTGTTCGCCGCTGGCCTGCCGCTGATGGCCCTCGGCTTCCTGATGCTGGGCGGCTACAGCCGCCTGGGTCTCTGGCGACAGATCATGGCGGCGGTGG
>JBARXR010000061.1:0-1610 GCA_049647445.1 Jannaschia sp.
AGTACTTGAATATCTTCGGCATCTCCGAACAACCTCTTAAAACTTAGGCTTTCTGATCCGGCATATCGTCAAACAGGATCACCCTTCCATCACCACTGTCCGGATCGTTGACCAGGACAAACGGCACTTCGGCCCCGTCCTTCTCATAGAGACAGCGGTATTTCATCTGGCCGTCGAGCGGATCGCGCACCTGGTCGTAGCGGTAGCTGTGCGGAATGCCCTTCTCGATCCAGCCTTCAACACCTGCGGGCGTCACAAGCGATAGCGGCTTTCCATCCAGCAAGATCGTCTTGCCCACGTTGAATACTTCATACATCCGATCAGTCTCCTCTGTTGTTTCACCGGGTTGCGTCACAGGCTATGACCTTCGCCACGATCCCTGTCCCGCGTGTTTTCATTCTCGTCGTCACTGCGGTCCTGTTCGCGCTCATCCTCGATCTCCAGCCGCTCGCGCGGCTTGTTCAGCACGTCCTTTAGGCGCTCGCTGACGGATGGCTTGCGCGCCTCGCGCCCTGTGTCCTCGTCCAGATCATACTCGCTGAACCCGTCCAGCTTGTGAACCGCCGCCTGGCCGTCGCGCCCGGCGTCCTTCTCCATGATTCCCTTCAGACGCTCCCGCGCATAATTGCGACCTTCCGGCCTTGGCGTGTCGTCCTGGTCCCGCGACCGGCCCACGACCTGCGACAACCGCTCCCGGATATCGTCTGACGCGCGCCCGTCGCGATCTTTCGCGGTTGCGGCCCTGAGTGCTGCCAGACCGGCAGAGACACGGCCCTGCCCGGCCTCGCGCTCAATGCCATAGGTCTCGCGCGCCAGTTCCAGCCGCGCGCGCATTTCGCGGAACGCGGCACGGGCCTGGCGGGCGGCATGGACGACAGCGCCACGTTCGGTGACGGGTTTGTATTCCCGGCCCTGGCGCTCGGCCATCGCCTTGGCCCGGCGTTCCATGGAGTTGGCGGCTGGCCCCAGCTTCAGCTCGGGGTCGCGGTCCAGTTCCTCGGCGGTCAGCTTGTCGCCACGATCCAGCGCCGTCTCGCGCTGCTTCTCAAGCGACCGGTGATCCACGCGCTCGACTTCCCCTGCCCGCTCCAGAGCACGGTTCTGCAACTCGGCCCAGAGACCGCGCATCTGCTCGATCTCGACACCGCCGGTCTTGGCGGAATCGAGCACGCGGGTTTTGGCTGTGAAGCCCCCGGCTTCCAGCTTGCGGGTGGAGGTCAGAACATGGGCATGGTGGTTGCGCTGATCGCCTTCGCGATGGGGCGCATGGATCGCCACATCGACGGCCACGCCGTAGCGGCTGACCAGCTCCTGGGCAAAGTCGCGGGTGATCTGCGAGCGGTCCTCGGCGCTGATCTCGGAGGGCAGGGCCAGCTCCCATTCGCGGGCGGTGACGGAGTTGCGGCGGGTCTCGCTGGCCTCGGCCTCGTTCCAGAGGCGGGACCGGTCCGAGGCCCAGTCCGGGGCGTCCTTCGGGGTCAGGATGAAGGTCTCCTCGATGCCCTGCTTGCGGGTGTAATCGTGGACACGGCCTTCGCGCTGGCACTCGATGCGCTCCCCGACACGGTAGGCTGCCGCCGCCGTGGCGGAGCGCCCGGCGCTGCGTTTGA
>JBARXR010000062.1:0-5697 GCA_049647445.1 Jannaschia sp.
TCTCCAGAACGTGAAACCTGAGAGTGGAATCACCCCCGGTTAACTTCGCAGCATTTAGCAAAGGTCCCGCACAACGCAAGAAATGTCGCAAAATCGCCAGCACCTGTTGCAATCCGGGTGCAATTCGTCCGGTTTTGCCCAATTCCCGCCCCAAACGAAAAGAACGCCCCCGAAGGAGCGCTCTTTCCTGTCTGGCCGTTTCCGACCCGATCTGGATCAGTCCGACGCGACGGCGGCGGCGATCAGGATCAGGGCGAGCAGCGGAACGATGATGCCGCCAGCCGAGGACGAGGTGTCCTCGACGATGACGACCGGCTCGACCGGAGCCGGAGCGGGGTTGCCAGCGAAGGCGGTGGAAGCGACGACCGCCAGAGCGGCGGCGAGAGCGAGTTTCTTCATGATATATCCTCCAAGATACGCCATCGGTGAGGCGACAGCTGCCACACCATATGGCACCCAAGACTGTACCTCGTGGCTCCCGTTAAGCAGCAAAGGCTGGGGTTTGCAACGTTCCGTCATGTTGGAAAACACACCTTTAGCGACCCCCTCGTCAAATAAGCAACACTTGGGTGCCAATCCGCGTCATCGCGAAAACCTCAGCGATATGCTCGTTGTAGAGGCCGATGCAGCCCGACGAGGACTTGCGCCCGATCTTGCGCGTGTCGTGGGTGCCGTGGATCCGGTAATAGGTCCATCCGAGGTAGAGCGCGTGGGTCCCGAGCGGATTGTCCGGACCGGGTCCGACGACCGCCGGCCATTCCGGGTTGCGCCGCCGCATGTTCGGGGTCGGACGCCAGGTCGGACCGACGACCTTCTGCACGACGCTGGTGCGGCCCCGCCGCGTCAGATCCTCGGACATGGGCACCGACGACGGGTAAAGGTGATATGTCCCGTCGGCCTCCCAGAAATGCAGGGCCCGGCTCTGGATATCCACCAGGATCGCGCCGTTGCGCAGGCTGGAGAAATACGGCCGCCACTGCCGCGACCGGAAGCTGGCGACATTGCGGCGCGTCGTCTCCGATATCGACGCTTCCATCTGGACGGTATCGGGCAGCGTCTGCGCCAGAGCCGGAAGGGCCAGAACGGTGGTCGAGGCGGACAGGGTCGCAAGAAAGCTGCGACGGCTGGGGCGGTCAGGAAGTTGGGGCATGAAAACTCCTGGGATGTTCTGCATGGGGCTGCATTCGGGACTCCTGTGCTCAGGATCGTCCACACGCGCGCCCAACGCAAGTCCGTGACATTCGCGCCAGACTTCGGTGCCCGGTTACATTTCTGTCATTCCGGGGATTTGCGTCGCCCCCTGCTCCGCGCTAGGTCGGATCCACATCGAAGTCGTGGGGACCACCGGAATGAACCGTCGCACCGCTCTTGTCCTGCTGGCAGGCACCGCCCTGACCGCTTGCGCCCCGCCGCCGCCGACCGTCGGAGCCGACGGCAGGCCGCTTCCGAAACTCTACCGGATTTCCAGCACCGATGCGCGCCGCATCCCGTTCCGCGCCCTCGACGCCGTCAATGCCCTCCGCCAGGGCGCCGGTGTCGCGACGCTGGAACTGGACGACAACCTGACGGCCTCCGCCGCGACCCATTCGCGCGACATGTCCCTGCAGAATCGCGCCTGGCTGTTCGGGTCCGACGGATCGTCGCCCATCGAAAGGGCACGCCGCGTCGGCTATGACGGCACACTGCTTGGTGAAACCGTCGCCGAAACCTACGAATCCGAGTTGGAGACCATCGCCGCCTGGATGCAGGACCCGGTCTCTCGCCCGGTCATCCTCGACCCGGCCGCGCGCCGCATGGGTTTTTCGTTCTTTCAGGAACCCAACGGCAAGATCTGGTGGATGCTCAGCGTCGGGACCTGAGGGTCCCATCGCCGGCTCAGGCGAAGATGTCGACCGGCGTGCCTTCCTGAACCATCGCATAGACATGCTTCATCTCGCCGTTCTTGACGGCGACGCATCCGGCGGTCCAGTCATCGCTGCGCTTGCGGCGCTTGTCGCCCCAACCGTGGATGAAGATATCCCCACCGGGCCGCTTGCCCTGCGCCTCGGCAAAGGCGCGATCCGCCGCATTGGGGTAATCGATCCCGATCGACAGGTAGAACGCCGAATTCGGATTGCGCCGGTCGATATGATACCGCCCCTCGGGCGTCTTGCCGTCGCCCTCGAACTGCTTCGGTCCGGTCGCGGTGAAGCCAAGCTGGACGTCATAATCCCGGAGCAGGGTCTGACCGTTCAGGAGCAGCATCTTGCGCGAGCTCTTGTGGACCACGACCCGCGAGACCTGCGGCCCGTTGTAGTCCATGAATTTGCCGCCGCATCCGGCAACGAAAGCTGCGCCGCCGATCATCGCGGCCCGTCTCGTGAACGTCATCATCCGACCTGTGTGCCCATTCGTTTCTTGATTGCGGGTCTCATAGCGCATTTTCGCCGCCCCGGGAACGGGCCCCGCTCAGATTTGGTCTTCGTGTCGCAGCAAGGCCGCAAGGCCGCTGCGATAGTCCGGGTGGATCAGATCGACCCCCAGTTCGGTCTTGATCCGGTCGTTCCGGACCTTCTTGGATTCCGCGTAAAAGCTGCGCGCCATCGGCGTCATCTCGGCGGTCTCGAAATCCTGCGCGGGCGGCAGCGGCAGCCCCAGCAAGGCCGCGGCGTGGCCGATCACATCCTGCGGCGGCGCCGGGTCGTCGTCGCACAGGTTATAGATCGCACCGGGGTTCGGTCGCGCAATCGACGCCGCCAGAACCTGCGCGATGTCATCCACGTGAATCCGGCTGAACACCTGTCCCGGCTTGACGATCCGGCGCGCCGTCCCGTCCCGCACCTTGGCAAACGGCCCGCGCCCCGGCCCGTAGATCCCGGCAAGTCGAAAGATATGCAGCGCGGCGCCCGTCCTTTGCGCCAGCGCGGCCCAGGCCGCTTCGGCCTCCACTCGCATCTGCCCCCGCTTCGTCGCAGGGGTGAGCGGCGTGTCCTCATCGACCCACCCCCCGGCATGGTCTCCGTAAACCCCGGTGGTCGACAGATAGCCGACCCACTGTCCCGGCCTCAGATGCGTCTCCAATTCGGACGAATAGGCGTTCAGGACCGGATCGCCGGAGGTGTCGGGCCCGGCCGAGGTCAGCACATGGGTCGCACGCTCCAAGCCCGTCGCGACCGGGTCCCCGAAGATCAGCGGCTCCACGCCCTCTGAACGCAAGACCTCCGCCTTCTCCGCGGTCCGCGTCGTCCCGATCACCGTCCAACCCCGCGCCAGCAGCAGCGGTGTCAACGCCCGCGCCGAATAGCCGTGCCCGAAACTCAGCAAGACGCTCATAGCCGCTCCACCGCCCAGCGCGCCGCGTCGGCCACGCCCGCGTCAGGGTCGTCAACCAGTCTCTCGACATGGGGTTTGAGGCGTGCGGCTGCCGAATTTCCGATCGCATAGCAGACGTTCCGCACCATCCTGTCCCGCCCGATCCGCTTGATCGGGGAGCCGCTGAACCGGCTCCGAAACGCCGCATCGTCCAGCGCCGCAAGATCCTCCAGCGCGGGCGTGCGATGCGGACCATGATAGCGCAAGTCCGATGCCTCGACGGCGAACTTGTTCCACGGGCAGACCGCAAGGCAATCGTCGCAGCCATAGATGCGATTGCCCAGCGCGGGCCGCAGCGCCACATCGACGGGTCCGCGATGTTCGATGGTCAGATAGGAAATGCACCGCCGTGCATCCAGTTGAAACGGCGCGGGAAAGGCACGCGTCGGACAGATGTCGAGGCACTTGCGGCACGACCCGCAATGCTCTTCCTCCGGGGGATCCGGCTCCAGCACCATCGTCGTGAAGATTGCGCCCAGGAAAACCCAGTTGCCGAAATCACGGCTCAGCAGGTTGGTGTGTTTCCCCTGCCAGCCGAGGCCCGCCGCCTGCGCCAGCGGCTTTTCCATCACGGGCGCGGTGTCCACGAAAACCTTCACCGCGCACGCGCCCTCCGACGCCATCCAGCGCGCCACCCGTTTCAGGGCCTTCTTAACCACGTCGTGATAATCCCGCCCGTGGGCATAGACCGAGATCGCCCCGTGTTCGGGTCTTTCCAGGTCCCCGAGCGGGTCATGCTCGGGCGCATAGGAATGCGCCAGCATCACGACGGACCGCGCGTCGGGCCAAAGCGCCTGCGGATCGCCCCGCCAGCCCATCCGCTCCGCCATCCATGCCATCTGGCCGTGATGCCCGGACCCGACAAACCGCGCGAGCCCGCCCGCCGCGTCCGGTATCGCATCCGGGCGACACACGCCCACCGACACGAACCCCGCCTCCCGCGCCTCGGCCGCAAGCCTCGTCCGAAACGTCAAAAGTCCAGATCGGCGTAATGCGGTGCGGGCCGGAATCCCGGCACCACATCGGCAAGGATCGACCGGAACGCCGGTCGGGACTTGATCTTGGAATACCAGTCCCGCACGCCCTGATTGCGGTTCCAGTCGACGTCCGACGAATAATCCAGACAGGACAGGTGCGCGGCCGCGGCGAAATCCGCCAGCGTCATGTCCGGCCCCGCCAGCCAGCGCCGCTGATCCAGGAGCCAGCCCATGTAGTCGATGTGGAACTTGATCGCCTTGACGCCGTTCTTGACGTTCGTCCCGTCCGGATACCCGGCGCGCGTCAACTTCTTGTTGACCCGCTCATAGACCAGCTTGGACGTCACTTCCTGGTGGAACTTGTCGTCGAACCACGCCACCAGCCGCCGCACCTCCGCCCGCCGCTCCGCATCACGGGGCAACAGGGCCGGGTCCGGCACCGTTTCCTCGAGGTATTCGCAGATGGCCTGGCTGTCCGACAGTGTCAGGCCGTCGATCCGCAGCACCGGGACCTTGCCGGCCGGGTTGCGGCGCAGGAACTCGGACGAGGCTTCCCAGTATTTCTCATCCACCAACTCCACCTCCAGCCGCTTTTCGGCCAGCGTCAGGCGAACCTTCCGGCAGAAGGGGGACAGGGGAAAATGATAAAGCTGGATCATCGCCATGGAATGCCCCGCCCGTCCGGCGTTTTCAATCCTCGAAACAGGCGGCGCGCCCGTCGGCAAGAATGGTCGCCGCCCCGTCGGCCACCGAATTGGCCCGCCGCGAGAGGAAGTCCGTGGGTCGCGCCGCATCCCGCTCCTTGGGATTGGGCAGCACCGCCGCCAGAAGTCCCGCCTGCCGGGCCGTCAGATCCGCGGCGGATCGTCCGAAATACCGCTGCGCCGCCGCCTCGACGCCGAACACGCCCTCGTCGAATTCCGCCACGTTCAGATAAACCTCGATGATCCGCCGCTTCGGCCAGAGCGTCTCCATCGTCGGCGTCAGCACCGCCTCCAGCGCCTTGCGCACCCAGGACCGCCCCTGCCACAGGAACGCGTTCTTCACGACCTGCTGGCTGATCGTCGACGCGCCGCGGGTCCCGCCGTCCTCGATGGCCTCCCGGATGGCCTCCACGTCGAACCCCCAGTGGCGACAGACATTGGCGTCCTCCGCCGCGCCCGCAGCGCGCACCATGACCGGCGCCACGTCCTCCAGATCGACCCAGGTCCGGCTGACCGTCCCCAACCGCGCGCCTTCCGACCAGACATAGGGCGTCGTCGGCGGGTCGATCCAGCGATAGGCCAGAACCCAGACCAGCACCGCGACAACCGCCAGGACGACGACGCGCCAGAGCCAGCGGACCAGCCGCCGCACGCCCGCCGTCACC
>JBARXR010000063.1:0-2021 GCA_049647445.1 Jannaschia sp.
GCCATTCTCGGTGCCGGTCAGCCGGTCATCGTGGTCGAGGATCCCCGCGCCGCGCTGGCCTTTGCCGCCGCCCTGCACGCCGGGTCGCAGCCCGACTGCATGGTTGCCGTCACCGGGACCAACGGCAAGACAAGCGTGGCCAGTTTTACCCGACAGATCTGGGAGGTGCTTGGCCTCAGCGCCGCCAATATCGGCACGACCGGCGTCGAAGGTGCGTTCCACGCGCCATCCCTGCACACCACGCCCGAGCCGATCACGCTGCATCGCCTGCTGGCCGACATGGCCGCCGCCCACGTCACCCATGCCGCGATGGAGGCATCGTCGCACGGTCTTGACCAGCGACGGCTCGAGGCCGTTCGGCTTGCTGCTGCCGGATTTACCAACCTGACGCAGGACCACCTCGATTATCACGGAACGATGGAGGCCTATTTCGCGGCCAAGGCGGGTCTGTTCGACCGGTTGCTGCCCGTGGACGGCGTGGCGGTCATCAACCTCGACGATGCCCACGGGGGCAGGCTTGCCGCGACGTGCGAGGCGCGCGGGCAAGAGGTGATCGGCATCGGCCACGGGGAGGCCGCGCGCATCCGCATGACCGGCCAGCGCTTCGACGCGACCGGGCAGGAGATCCTGTTTCGCTGGCAGGGCCGCGCCTGCTCGGCCCGCCTTCGACTCATCGGTGGATTTCAGGCGGCCAATGCCCTGCTTGCGGCGGGTCTGGTCATTGCTGCGGGCGAGGAGCCGGAGGTGGTCTTCGCCGCCCTTCCGAAACTGGTCGGCGTCAGGGGCCGGATGCAACTGGCGGCGACCCGCGACACAGGTGCCGCGGTTTTCGTCGACTATGCCCATACGCCCGATGCCGTCTCGACGGCGCTGACCGCCTTGCGCCCGCATGTCTTGGGTCGGATCGTCGCGATCGTCGGCGCGGGCGGCGACCGCGACCGGGGCAAGCGGCCCCTGATGGGGCAGGCCGCGCATGAAAACGCGGACGTGGTCATCGTGACCGACGACAATCCGCGCTCGGAAGACCCCTTGGCGATCCGCGCTGCCGTGTTGGCGGGGGCGCCGGACGCCGTGGAAGAGGGCGACCGGGCCACCGCCATCCTGCGCGGGGCCGCGATGCTGGAGCCGGGCGACGCGCTTCTGGTGATGGGCAAGGGGCACGAGACCGGACAGATCGTGGGCGACATGGTCCTGCCGTTCGACGATGTGGAACAGGCCTCCCTTGCGGTCGCCGCTCTGGAGGGGCGTGAGACATGACGCTCTGGACCGCCTCCGAGGCAGCCGAGGCGACCGGTGGCCGTGCGATCGGGAATTGGGCCGTGACGGGCCTGAGCATCGACACGCGAACGATCGCGACCGGCGATCTGTTCGTGGCCCTCAAGGCCGCGCGCGACGGGCATGATTTCGTCCGGCAGGCGTTGGACACCGGGGCGGGGGCGGCCCTGGTGTCGCGGGTGCCGGACCGATGCGAGGATGGGCCGCTTCTGCTGGTGGACGACGTGCAGGCGGCGCTGGAGGATCTGGGGCGCGCCGGGCGGGCCCGCACGCGCGCCAAGGTCATCGCCATCACCGGCAGTGTCGGCAAGACTTCCACCAAGGAGATGCTGCGCCATGTCCTGGCCCCTCAGGGCCGGGTTCACGCGGCGATCAAGTCCTTCAACAACCACTGGGGCGTGCCGCTGACCCTTGCGGGCATCCCGCGCGCCGCCGATTTCGCCGTCATCGAGATCGGCATGAATCACCCCGGTGAGATCGGACCGCTTGCGGCTCAGGCGGCCCCGGACGTCGCGATGGTCACCACGGTGGCGCCTGTGCATCTTGAGGCGTTCGTCGACGGCGTTCCGGGCATCGCGCGCGAAAAGGCGGCGATCTTCGACGGCCTGAGACCGGGCGGCGTGGGGATCTTCAACACTGATCTGGATGTATCTGATATCCTGTCGATAAAGGGCAGCGTGTCTTTCGGCCAGACGCCCTCCGACTGGCAGATGACCGCGCTCGTCGCCGGTCCGGACAGCACGACC
>JBARXR010000064.1:0-2452 GCA_049647445.1 Jannaschia sp.
GCGCGAAGCGATTTACCGGATGGGCGTCGATGGCCGACTCGCACCCCATCTCGAACTGCCACTCGAGGGCCGCGCGCAAGGTATGGGGATCGAGATCGTCGAGCATATGTCACCGATAGCGCGCGCCGTCCTCCGCCGAAAGCCTTCAGGCGGTCCTGCGACGCGCCATTTTCGCGACCGGCGTCTCTGGCCCCGCGTGCCGGTCCTGAGGCCCCCGGGGATCTGGCGGCGGGGACCATGACACGGCAACAGGACCGGGAACATTTGGGACATCAAGCGTCTGACCGTCACCCGGTCGGTTGCCCGTCGCGCGCGTAGGACGGCATCGTGTCCCGGTTGCGTCGGGGCGGACTTGCGGCGCGGTGCGCGACGTCAGCACATCTGGTCAGAGGGAAGCCGTGCCGGCTGTGTGCTGCAAGATCGGACGGCGGTCTCGGGCCGAATGAAGGCCGTCGCGAAGCCACCGTCGACTGCCCCTTGATCCCCGGTCCGCGCGCGCCCACAACCGGGGCGCGCCGACAGGGGACCCGCCGATGACATTCACCCAACGCCACCTTCTGGGGATCGAGCCGCTGCACCCGGTCGAGATCACCGCCCTGCTGGACCGTGCCGATCACTATGCGGAGGCCACGCGGCGTGGAGAAAAGCACGGGACCGCGCTGCAAGGTCTGACGCAGATCAACATGTTCTTCGAAGCCTCGACCCGCACGCAGGCGAGCTTCGAGATCGCGGGCAAACGCCTCGGGGCGGACGTGATGAACATGGCGATGCAGGCGTCGAGCCTGAAGAAGGGCGAGACGCTGATCGACACGGCGCTGACGCTGAACGCGATGCGGCCCGATCTTCTGGTCGTGCGTCACCCGCATTCCGGCGCGGTCAACCTTCTGGCGGAAAAGGTGAATTGTGCGGTGCTCAACGCAGGTGACGGCAGTCACGAACATCCGACGCAGGCCCTGCTCGATGCCCTCACGATACGCCGGGCCAAGGGTCGTCTGCACCGCCTGACCGTGGCGATCTGCGGCGATATCGCCCACTCGCGGGTGGCCCGCTCCAACCTGCTGCTGCTCGGCAAGATGGAGAACCGCGTCCGTCTTGTGGGTCCGCCGACCCTGATGCCCGCCGAAGTCGCCGCATTGGGCGTCGAGGTCACCGACAACATGGAGGAGGGGCTGCGCGATGCGGATGTCGTCATGATGCTGCGCCTCCAGAAGGAACGCATGGACGGCGCCTTCATCCCGTCCGAGCGGGAATATTACCACCGCTTCGGGCTGGATGCCGAAAAGCTGCGCCACGCCAAGCCCGACGCCATCGTGATGCACCCGGGCCCGATGAACCGTGGCGTGGAGATCGACGGCACACTGGCCGACGACATCAACCGCTCGGTCATTCAGGAGCAGGTCGAGATGGGCGTTGCGGTGCGCATGGCGGCGATGGACCTGCTGGCGGGGACCTTGCGGGCCAGCGTCTGACACCGCTTCCCGCCCGTGGTGCGCATGGTCGGCGTGCGGGCCGGTCCGAGCGGTCGACCGACGACCCGCCGGGATCGCGCGCAGATACGCTGCCGCGTTGCGCTGGGCCTCCTTCGCCCCTACCTTTGCGGCATGACCCTGACCCTCCCGCCGCGCGATCCCCGCATTCACGTCTTCTCCGTCAGCGACGGCGGATTGACGCTTGCGCACCAGACCTTTCTGTCGCGCTTGTCGGAGACGCCGGAGGACGCGGTCTCCCTCGCAGACGCCTTCGCAGCCCCCATCGACAACACCTATGCCGAGGTCTTCGCGATCGGGGACGTCTCTCCGATGAGTCTGCGCGACTACCTGGCACAGGCCCACGACATTCCCGTGGACCTTCTCGCCGTCGATGCCGCCCGGCTGGACGCCCTGTCGGGCGATGTCGTCGTCCTTGCGCCCCGGGCCCTGGAAGGCGGTGGCACATTGCATCCTCGCGGCGAACTGACCCATATCGGCAGTTATGCCACGGCAGAGGCGGACAATGCGCCGCGCGACCTTCCGCCTGCCGTCAGGGACCCGGCGCTGGCAGCGCCGGACGTGCCGTCCGATCCGCCGGTCAGGGCAAGCCGGGTTCCGTGGATCATCGCGGGCGCGCTCGTGCTCGCCGCTCTGCTGGTCGCGCTTCTCTAGTGGCGGGACACCGCCTCATGGCCGTTGCCATGGCGCACGCCGCTCGCTAACCCCGTGGCCATGACCGCCACGCTTTTCACCGATGCCCGTCTGATCGATCCCGTTTCGGGAACCGAGACCCTTGGCGATCTGCGGATCGAGGCCGGCCGGATCACAGCGCCCGGGCCGGCCGCGCAGGTCGTCGATTGTCGGGGCAAGTGCCTTGCGCCGGGCCTCGTCGATCTTGGGGTGAAGGTCGGCGAACCGGGCGAACGCCACAAGGAAAGTTTCCGGACCGCCGGGCGGGCCGCCGCCGCCGGAGGGGTGACGAC
>JBARXR010000065.1:0-4591 GCA_049647445.1 Jannaschia sp.
CGACGAATTGCGGTGCCTCCGCCCTGTCGGCCCGGTATCTGGCGAATACGCCCGGTTGCGGCGCGGCGTCGTCCGGCCAGGACCGCTCCTCGGTCGCGGTGCAGCCCTCGGTGACGCGGGCCTCGACACGGGGCCAAAGGGTCGTGGTCGTCCCCGCCGCACGCAGCACGTTCGATGTGACGCATCCGCCCGAGGGCTATCGCGCCGCGTGGGACGATGGACGGCTGAACCCGCTTCGCGGACCGCGCACGCTGGAAGGCGACTACCAGTCGCAGGGTGTCTGGACCAACGAGACGCCGCGCCGCCTGCGTCCCGCGATCCGCGTCGCGCGATAGCCCCTCAGGGGACGTCGATCACGCCGATCGCGTTCATCATCGCCTCGAAGGCGTCGCGCTTCGTATCGACGGTGCGCGATTTTACCCTGTCGAACCGACGTCGGAGAGCGGCTTTCTCCTCGCCCTTGCAGTCGTTCCACGGGCGGCCCTGCAACGCCATTTCTAGGACGTAAAAGCCGATGAAATGGGGTCGTGTGCCGGTCGCGATCAAACGCGCATAGGCCGCGTCCGTGCCAAGCGCCCGAAGCTCACCCACCGTCAGGATGCCGGCGCGGGCGCAGGCTGCCTCGACGGCGGGGCCGAGGTTCGGAAGGGTGGACACGGGCAACCCGTCTTTGTCGGACATGCCGAAAAGGTGCCAGACGGGCACCCGTTGTCCAGACCTAGATCGACGCCCAGTCGGTGAACCGAACGGGCGACGGGCGCGGCTGACGTTTCACGGGCGTTTGCGCCGGAGCGGATTGCGGGGTGGGGGTTGGCTGCATCATTGGATTCGTCCTGAGAGTGTCGCGGTGCCTGTCTCTAATCGGGAAACAATGAAGAGTAAGCGGCAAGAAAGTGGCGGGAATGCGGCTTGGCGAAAAGATGCCTGCGGGTGTCTCGGAAGACACGCATGACCCGCGTTCGGGACTGTTTTGTTCAGTCGTCCGCGCCGCTTGCACCAGAGTGGGGTGTTTGGGAATGCGACCCTGCCCAGGGAGGAGGAGAGGACAGGGTCGCGTCTTTTCCCCGAAGGAGCGGAACCAGGGAGGAGGAGAGGCTCGCCGCTTCGATATCTCAACTTTAAGCTGCGCCGCAGAACCGTCAATTGTGCAGTTGCAGAAATTACCGGGATCGGCCCAGAAAGACAGAAAATGTCCAATTCAGGCAAACGTTTATAATGAATCGCGTTTCAATCCTGCCCGGTAATTGAGCGATGCGACCCATAGACGATCATTCGTGTCCCGGTTGCAACGCTCCCCGCAGGGCACGCCAACCAAGTGCCGCAAGAAAGCCCGCGGTCAGAACGACCACGATCGTCGCGGCCGGGGTCGAGTCGAGCGCGATCGAGAGATAGAGGCCCAGAATCGCGGAAACGCAGGCTAGTCCCATGCTGAGCAGGAGCATCGGGCCGAAGCGCCGGACCAACAGAAAGGCGATGGCCCCGGGGGTCACGAGCAGCGCAATCACGAGGATGATTCCGACCGCCCCGAGCGCCGACACGACCGCCGCCGAAATCATGGCGAGAAGACCGTTGTGAAGCCACTGGATCCGCAGTCCCGCCGCGCGCGCCTGCGTCGGATCGAAGGCGTGCAGCAGGAAATCGCGCCAGCGCAGCGCCATGACCGTCAGGATGACGGCGGCGATCACGCCGGCCGTCCAGAGTTCGAGGTGTCCGACACCCAGCAGGTTGCCGAACAGGATATGATCGAGGTGGATTTCCGGCGCGATCCAGGTGACCGCCACGATGCCGGTGGCGAACATGCCTGAAAACACGACCCCCATCAGCGTATCGCGCTTCACGCGGGAATGGGTGTCGAGCCACCCGGTCAGCAGGGCAGACCCCATTCCGGCCGCGAACGCCCCGACGATCAGCGGCAGACCCAGCAGATAGGCGGCGACAACGCCCGGCAGGACGGCATGGCTGATGGCATCTCCGATCAGGCTCCAGCCTTTCAGGACGAGGAATGCCGACAGAAGGCCGCACGGGGCCGCGACCAGAAGCGCGACCAGCATCGCATCGCGCAGGAACGGCAACTGGAACGGGAGGAGCAGGGCGTCGATCATCCGCGCACCCGTCGCCGGGCGGCCAGAAGGCCGTGGGTCGGCGCGAAGAGGAAAGCCGCCCCGAACGCGAGGGTCTGCAGGACCACGATGACGCCCCCGGTTGCCCCGTTCACGAAATAGCTCAGGTAGGCGCCGAGCGCGCAGGACAGGACGCCCATGGCCACCGCGATGCACAAGAGATGTCCGAAGCGGTCGGTCAGCAGATAGGCCGTGGCCCCCGGCGTCACGACCATGGCCACCACCAGAAAGGCGCCGACCGTCTGCATCGCGGCCACGGCACAGGCGGAGAGCAGGGTAAACAGGACGGCCTTCCAGAAACGCGGGTTCAGGCCGATGGCGCGGGCATGGGCCTCGTCGAAGAACACGACCAGCAGGTCCCGCCATTTCAGCGTCAGCACTGTCAGCGTGACGACCGAGATGAGAACGACCTGCAGCGTGTCCTGCGGTGTGATGGCGAGGATATTGCCCAGCACGATCGTCTGCAGGTCCACGGAGGCGGGCGACAGCGAGACCATGAACAGGCCGAGGCCGAAGAAACCGGTGAAGATCACGCCGATGACCGTATCGGTCTTGAGGCCGGTGCGTTCCGTCAGAAGCAGCATCGCCGCCGCCGCAAGGCCGCCCGACAGGAAGGCGCCGACGGCGAACGGCAGGCCGAGCATATAGGCCCCGGCCACGCCCGGAACGACGGAATGGGACAGGGCGTCGCCGATCAGCGACCAGCCCTTGAGCATCAGGAATGCCGACAGGAACGCGCAGGTGCCCCCGACGAGGGCCGAGACCCATATGGCGTTGACCATGTAATTATAGGCGAAAGGTTCGAGCAGGGCGGTCATCTGGGCAGCGCGTTCGACAGGAGCGCGCCGGGGGCCAGCCCCCGGACCCCCGGGATATTTGAACCAAGAGGAAGGGGCCCGCGCGGCGCGCGCCGTGACGGGTCAGTCATGCTCATCGCCGTAGATCACGAAGGGCCGCTCGTCGTCGGTCAGGACCGTCACGCGACGCTTGTCGGTGTCGTCCTCGTGCAGGTCGTCCCCGCCCAGGTCATAGCGGCGCAACAGGCCGCCGAACGCCCGTTGCAGGTTCGCCGGGGTAAAGACGTCTTCGGTCAGGCCGTAGTCGAGCACGGTGCCCTTGATGAAGATCGCGCGGTCGCAGAACTGCGGCACGGACCCGAGGTTATGGGTCGAGACGAGCATCACGCGGCCCTCGTCCCGCATTTCCCGCAGCAGGGCGATGATCGCGTCCTCGGTCTTTACGTCGACGCCGGTGAACGGCTCATCGAGCAGAATGACGCGGGCGTCCTGCGCCAGCGCGCGGGCCAGGAACACGCGTTTCTTCTGGCCACCCGACAGGGCCCCGATCTGACGGTCGGCGAAGTCGGTCATGCGGACGCGCGCAAGGGATGCGGTCACGGCGTCCCGGTCGGCGGCGGAGGGGCGACGCAGGAAGCCCATGTGGCCGTAGCGGCCCATCATGACGACGTCGCGCACGAGGACCGGAAAGGTCCAGTCCACCTCCTCGGCCTGCGGCACGTAGGCGACGAGGTTGCGGCGCAGCGCTTCCTCGATGGGATACCCCAAGAGGGCGATCCGTTCGGCACGCACCGGCAGGAACCCCATGAGGGCCTTGAAGAGGGTGGATTTTCCGGCGCCGTTCACGCCCACGAGGCCCGCAATCGTCCCCGTGGGCAGGGAGAACGACGCGTCGCGCAGGGCCGTCACGCCACCGGCGTATGTGACCGACAGGTGTTCGGCGGCGATGCCTTCGGTCTGGTGCGTGTCCGTCATTGCGGCAGTCCGGCCGACAGTCCCGCGAGGATCGTCTCGGAGGTGACCCGCAGAAGGTCCAGATAGGTGGGCACCGGTCCATCCGCACCCGACAGGCTGTCGACATAGAGAACGCCCCCGTATGTCGCGCCGGTCTCGCGCGCGACCTGCTGCGCAGGATCGGCTGAAACGGTGGATTCCGAGAAGATGGCGGGAATATCGTGCTCCCGGACCCCGTCGATCACCGCCCGGACCTGTTGCGGGGTGCCCTGCTGGTCGGCATTGATCGGCCAGAGATAGAGTTCACGCAGGCCGTAGTCGCGGGCGAGGTAGCTGAACGCACCCTCGGACGTCACGAGCCAGCGGCGGTCCTCCGGCAGGGCGCGAATGGCGTCGCGCAGGGGGGTCAGGGTCGCCTCGATCTCGGCCTTGTAGGCCGCGGCGTTCGCCGCATATGTGGCGGCATTGTCCGGGTCATGCTCGGACAGGGCGGCGGCGATGTTGTCGACATAGATCAATGCCGAATCGACCGCCATCCACGCGTGCGGATTGGGTTTGCCGTCATAGCTGCCGCCGGTGATCGAGATCGGCTCCACCCCGGCTGTCAGAACGGCCTGCGGAGTGTCGCGCAGGTTGCGGAAGAACTGCTCGAACCACAGCTCGAGGTTCATTCCGTTCCACAGGATAAGGTCGGCATCGCGCGTGGCGATGATATCGCCC
>JBARXR010000066.1:0-7940 GCA_049647445.1 Jannaschia sp.
CCTTGCGACCTTCGTCGCCGCCGCCGCCACGCTGGCGGCGCCGGCCGAGCCGGTGCTCAAGACGCCGGATCAATGGCGCCTGATCGGCAATCCGGCGATCCGCCGGCTCGACGGCGCCGACAAGGGCAACGGCACCGCCCGGTTCGCCATGGATGTGCATCTTCCGAACCAGATGGTCGTGATGCTGGCGCGCGCGCCGCAGATGGGCGGAGTCGTCCGGAGCTTCGACGACAGTGCGGCCCGATCGGTCAAGGGCTTCATCCGGGCCGCGACCCTGCCAAACGATGCGGCGGTTGCCGTCTATGCCGAAAACACCTGGGCCGCGATGCAGGCCCGCGACGCGGTGACGGTGGACTGGGACCTGTCGGCGGCCGAAACGCGCGACAGCAGCCAGATCCGGGACGAGATCCTGGCGGCCCTGGAGGCCCCCGCGGACTACAACATCCTCAAGAACGATCCGGCCTCGATGGACACCGCGGCGACGACGCTGGAACAGACGTTCTATTTCCCGCTGCTCGCCCATTCTCCGATGGAGCCGCTGAACTGCACAATCGAGGCTGATGCCGACGGTGGCATCACGCTGCATGACGGCGCGCAGATGCCGACGGGCCCGCACATGGCCCTCGCGCAGATCTTCGACTTGCCGATGGACAAGATCCGCATCAACTCGATGCTCGCGGGCGGATCGTTCGGGCGGCGCGCGACGCCCACCGCCGACTATCAGGTCGAGGCCGCGCTGGCCTTCATCATCACCGACCGGTCCCGGCCCGTGAAACTGGTCTGGAGCCGCGAGGACGATGTGCGCGGCGGCATGTATCGGCCCGCCTTCGGGCACAAGGTCACGGTCGGCCTGTCGGAAGCGGGCGACATCGTCGGCTGGACCCACCGCATCGCCGGGCAGTCGATCGCCAAGGGCACCCCGTTCGAGGCGTTTCTGGTGCAGGACGGCGTGGACATGTCCTCGATCGAAGGCGTGCACGGCACACCCTACGCGATCCCCGGCATGCATATCGGCCTGACCGACACGAGGAAGGCCACCAGCACGCTCTGGTGGCGATCGGTCGGACACACGCACACCGCCTATGCCATGGAGGTCATGATGGACATGGCCGCCCGCGCCGCGGGACGCGACCCTGTGGAATTCCGACTGGCCCATCTGGCCGGTGACGGCCCGGATCAGGTGCGCAAGGCGGCGGTCCTCAGACTGGCCGCAGAAAAGGCCGACTGGGGCAACGCCCCGGCGGGTCGCACCCAGGGGATCGCCGTGCACAAATCGTTCGGCAGCTTCGTCGCCGAAGTCGTCGAGATATCGGGCGATCCCGCGTCCGGTGTGCAGATCGAAAAGGTCACCTGCGCCGTCGATTGCGGCATCGCCGTGAACCCCGACGTGATCAAGGCCCAGATCGAAGGCGCCGTGGGCTACGGCCTCGGTCATGCCATGCGCGACGAGATCACGCTGACGGGCGGTGTCGTGGATCAATACAACTTCCCCGACTACGAACCGCTGCGGATCGGCGACATCAAGGCGATCGAGACGCATATCATCGCCTCGGCGGACGCCCCGACCGGCATCGGTGAGCCCGGCACGCCACCGGCGGCCCCGGCCCTCGCGAACGCCATCGCAAATGTCGGCACCGTCGTCGCGGCCCTGCCGATGATAAATGGCGGCGTCAGGTTCGCCTGACGCAGCACCGAACTCCCGGCGGATCACGCCCGGGGGTTCGGTTTCCTCCGCGATCGCCTCGATGACGCCGGACACGGAGCGGCAGAGATGGTCGTTTTCATGCGCGCCGGAATCGCTGCGTTGGCAATGGATGGCCCTCTATCAATCTGACTCGGAACGATAACCTGTCCCATTTCGCGCAGTGTTGGCGTAGTGCCCCCCACACGGGGATGTCGCGATCCGGCGAGACGTGATCCCCCCGTCCCCGCACCCTCGGGCGACATCTACCGGGGGCATCGCGATGAAAGACACCCATGCTCTGGCAGCCGTGCGTCAGCCTCTTGAGACGGCCCACGGCCTGCCCAACGCGCAGTACACCGACCCCGCAACCTGTCGGGAGGAAGCCGCCGCTGTGCTGCTTGGCCAATGGGCGGGCCTTGCGGTCGCGGCACAGGTGCCGACCCCCGGCGATGCCATTCCCGTGGCGCTCGCCGGCGTCCCCCTCCTGCTGATCCGGGACCGCGAGGGGACCGTGCGCGTGTTCCAGAACGTCTGCCGTCATCGCGGCATGATCCTCGTGTCCGAACCCACCCGGATCGAGGGCGCGATCCGCTGCCCCTATCATTCCTGGTGCTACTCCACCCGAGGCAAGCTGGTCGCCACGCCCCACGTCGGTGGGCCGGGGCGGAACACGGATGCACGGATCGACAAGGACACGCTCGGGTTGATCGAAGTGCCCAGCCACATCTGGCGCGACGTGGTCTTCGTCAACGTCGACGGGACAGCCCCGCCCTTCGAGCAGGTCAATGCCGCCGCCATCGCCCGCTGGGCCGACTTCGACGAAAGCCGCGCCGGACCCCTCTATCACGACGGTCGCAGCTTTTCCTTCGACGTCGCCTGCAACTGGAAACTGGCGGTCGAGAACTACTGCGAAAGCTATCACCTGCCGTGGGTCCATCCCGGCCTGAACGCCTATTCCCGACTGGAGGACCACTACCATATCGAGGACGCCGCCCATTCCGGGCAGGGAACCCTCGTCTATCGCCAACTGTCGGACGACGGCGCGACCTTCCCCGATTTTGCGGATCTGCCCGAAACATGGGACACCGCCGCCGAATACCTGTCGGTCTTTCCCAACGTCCTGATGGGCGCACACCGCGACCACGCCTTCGCCATCCTGCTGCACCCCGACGGCCCGGCGCGGACGCACGAACACGTCCACATCTATTACGCCACGCCCGATTTCGACGCGGCGCTTGCCGACCGCAACACCGCACTGTGGCAGGGCGTGTTCGAGGAGGACGTCTTTGTCGTCGAGGGCATGCAGCGCGGGCGCGCGGCCCCGGGCTTCGACGGGGGCCGGTTCAGCCCGGCGATGGACGGTCCCACCCACCGTTTTCATGACTGGGTGGCGCGCGCTCTGGGCGCATGACCGACCTCGAGACCGCCCTCCTCGCGGCGCATGACGCCGGGGATCACCGATCGCTCGTGGGCCTTTATGTCCGGGCAGCGGAGGAAGCCGACGGGCCCGCCATCCCATTCTTCCTGACGCAGGCCTGGATCTTCGCGCTTGAGACAGGCGACGCCCGCGCCCGGCCCCTCGAAACCCGTCTCCGCGACATGGGCTGCGCCTGAACGACAAAGGCCCCGCACGGGACTGTCCGTGCGGGGCCGTCGTGTCGGCAGACGGCAGGTCAGAAGCTGTAGGCCCCGGCCGGATCGGTCACGGTGTTCAGCGTGCCGGTCAAGGCGGTCGAAAGGTCGTCGAACGCCGTGTAGGTGCCGACCACCGCACCGCCGGCGTCGTAATCCGTGACCGTGCCGACATAGGCGAACTCATCGCCCAGATCTTCCTGGATCACCCGCACCAGGCGGTCTGCCTCGTAGATGCTCGTGGTCTTCAGGCCACCGTCCAGCGTCTCGACCGCAGAGGTGACGGAGCCTGCGGCGTCATAGGCCTCCGATCTCGTGTCCCACGCGAACTCCGCGCCAAGGTCTTCCTCCAGAACACCGGTCCGCAGACCGCCATCCCAGCTGATCGTGCTGCGCAGTCCGGTGTCGAGCGTCTTGACCGATGCGGTCAGATCCCCGGCGGTATCGTAGGTGAACGACTTGCTGGACCAGACGAAGCGGTCCGCCGCCGTGCCATCGGCCCCGTCGACCGTCACCTTGGACGTCAGAACGCCATCCGTGTAGGTGTCGGTGCGCACGTTGCCGTTGTCTCGGGTGATGACCTCCTGCGTCTTGACGCCGGCGGCATCGAACGTCCGCTCGACCGTCGACCAATTGTAGAGGTTATCGACATCCGTCTCGGTCTGGGTTGCGCGGACGTCGTTGACGAAGGTATGCGCGACGGTCGTGCCGTCATCGTTGGTCTTGAGCGTCGACACGCGGTTCCCGGCGGCGTCGAAGGTCCGCTCGATGGTCTCGAAGCTGCGCGCGTCGCCAAGATCCGAAACGGTCGAACGCGTCAGCACACCATCGACGTCGTAGTCGTTCGTCGTCTCCATGCCGTTGTCCTTGACGACGACGGAACTGGTCTTGTCGCCGTCGGTGTCGAAATTGACCGTCCGCGTGGCCCAGCTGTGCGCCGCGCCGCCATCCGTCGCGACCTTCTGGGTCAGCACGCCATCCGTATAGCTTTCGGTCGTGACGGTGCCGTTGTCGCGGGTGATCGAATACCCCGTGGTGGCGCCTGTGGCATCGAACGTCTTGGTCCAGCTGGTCCAGTTGAACGCAAGCGCGTCGTCGCTGGCCGCCATCGTCGTCAGGACCGCATCCACATAGGTGTTTGTCTGGACCACGCCGTCCTTGTCGAGAACCACGACCGACGTCGTCTCGCCCAACGCATCGAACGTCTTGGTGATCGTCTGCCATTCGTTGGTCGGGTCCGCGCTGGTGCGGACGGATGTGCTCAGGACACCGTCCACGAAGGTCTCGACGGCGGTGGAGCCGTCGTCGAATATCGCCGTGTCGAGCGTCTTGACCCCCAGCGTGTCGTAATCCGTGACGCGCGTGGCCCAGTCGTAGAGGCCGCCGCCATCGGTCAGCGTCTGCCTCGTCAGGATGCCGTCGGTGAAATCCTTCCGCTCGACCGTGCCCACGTCCAGCGTCTCGATGCGCTGGATCGTATTTCCGGCGGCGTCATAGATGATTTCGATCGTGTCATAGTCATGAACGCCGCCCGCGTCCTGGGTCAGACGACTTTGAAGGATGGCGTCGGAATAGGTCATCGTGATGATGCGACCGTCCTTGAAGGTAATCTGCTCGGTTGTGATCGTCGGCATCGCCTGTCTTCCTTGTGCTCGGGCGGCGGCGCAGGGCGGCGCGTGTCCCGTTGAAATCCAATTCGACAGAGACCTGTCGGAACGGCGCTGCTCGCGCCCCGCGACTCGACATGACGGCACAGGGTGTCAGCGGTGGGGCCGATCCTTGGGCAATTTTAAGAAAAATCAGGGCATTTCAAAGACGCGCCGCACGGTCGGTCAGCGCGTGAAGCGGTCTTTCAGCGCGGCGTTCACCGGCGGCGTGACGAAGGCCGAGACATCCCCGCCCAGCCGCGCGATTTCCTTCACCAGCTTGGACGCGATCGCCTGATGCTGGGCCTCGGCCATCAGGAAAACCGTCTCGATCTGGTCGTTCAGCAGGCGGTTCATGCCGACCATCTGGTATTCGTATTCGAAGTCAGCAACCGCACGCAGCCCGCGCACGATCATCTGCGCGCCCACGTCACGGGCGCAATCTATGAGCAGGTTCTCGAACGGATGGCACACGATCTGGGTCCCGGTCCGCTCCGACCAGAACAGGCATTCCGCCTCGACCATCGCGACCCGTTCCTCCAGCGAGAACAGGGGTCCCTTGTCCCGGTTTATCGCCACGCCGATCACCAGCCGGTCGACCAGTGTGCAGGCCCGCTTGATGATATCGATATGACCAAGCGTGATCGGGTCAAAGGTGCCGGGATACAGGGCCGTGCGCATGGGCACCCTCCGTCTGGATGATCTGCGCCTTGCGTTGCACGCATCGGCCCCGGGTTCAAGCCGCGCCGCCCCGGCGCCTGCCCGGGCGGTCCGGGGGTCAGGCGTTCCCTGTGATCATCGCCTCGAGCGCGCTCTTCTCCATCGAGACTTCCGACAATTGCGCCTTGACCACATCCCCGAGCGAGATCAGCCCGATCAGCAATCCGTCCTCCTCGACCGGCATGTGCCGGAACCGGCCTGCGGTCATCCGCGCCAGGATGTCGGCCGACTGGTCGCCGGGCGCACAGGTCTGCAGCGCCCGCGTCATCAGATCGGCCACCGTTCTGGACAGGACACCGGGACCGGAATTGCCCAGTTCGCGCACCACGTCGCGTTCCGACAGAATGCCCTCCGCCCGCCTGCCGTCACTGGACACGACCAGCGCACCGATCTTGCGCTTCGCCAGTTCTGCCACCGCATCGGTCAGTCGGGCGGACGGCGCGATGGTCAATACGCCCTGTGTCGCTTTGCCAGCAAGGATCTTGGTCACGAACATGTCTCGTCCTCCCGTACGGTGTCGCTGGAGACAGCGTCGTCCTGACGCTGCGTCAAGTCAAGCATGCGTGACATTCGACGGCAAAGGCGCATGGTGAAATCCATGGACCGCCTCAGCAATTCCGACCTGTCGTCCCTCGTCGCCCTGCGGCGGGACCTGCATCGCCACCCGGAGGTTTCCGGCCACGAAATCCGCACCGCGGATCGCATCGCCCGCGCCCTCCGCGCACTTCCGGCGGATGACGTCGTCACCGGTCTCGGGGGCCACGGTGTCGCGGGCGTGTTCCACGGCGCGGCCCCCGGCCCCACGGTGCTGGTGCGCTGCGAACTCGACGCGCTGCCCATCCATGAGACGGGAACGCCCGACTGGCGCAGCCAGGTCCCCGGTCAGGCGCACCTCTGCGGCCATGACGGGCACATGGCGACGGTGCTTGGCGTCGGCCACATGCTCGCCCGCGCGCGCCCGGCGGCGGGCCGCATCATCCTGATGTTCCAACCGGCGGAGGAGGACGGCTCCGGGGCGATCGCCGTCTGCGCCGATCCGGCCTTCGCCGCCCTTGCCCCGGACTGGGCCTTTGCCCTTCACAATGAACCGGACATTCCGCGCGGACAGGCGCATGTCCCCGTCGGCCTCGCGTCCGCGCCCTCGGTCGGCCTGCGCATCGCGCTGTCGGGCAAGGAGGCCCACGCCTGTGCGCCCTGGACAGGCACCTCGCCCGCCTTGGTCATGGCGGGCCTTGTCACCGCCCTTCCGACCAGGCGGCGCGGGGATTTTCCGAACCACGACTACCGGCAGATCACTGTGTGCCACGCGCGCCTCGGGTCCCCGAACTTCGGGATCGCACCGGGGGACGCCGTGGTGCAGGCGACCCTGCGCACCGCCTCGGACGTCGAACTGGACGCCTTGGTCACCCTCGTCCGTGCCGATGCGGAAGAGGCCGCGTCATACCGCGGGGTCACCTGCACGATCACCGAACACGACCGCTTTCTCGCCGGGGTCAACGATCCCGCCGCCGCCGCCATACTGACCGAAGCCGCGACAGAGGCGGGCCTCGACACCAGCCCCGGCAACCCGCTGCTCGCCTCCGAGGACTTCGGCCGCTTCGGCCACGACTGCCCCGCCGCAATGCTGCTGCTGGGCGCAGGCCCCGGCCCCGCCCTGCACAATCCGGACTATGATTTCGACGACGACCTGATCGCGCCGGGTGCCGCGATCCTGCTCGGGGCCGCGCGCCGGATCACCGGCTAGCCTCCCTCCAGCCGCGCCACCTCCGCGCGCAGACCTTCGGCCAGCATCTCCGCCGTGCGCGTA
Source organism: Jannaschia sp. (assembly GCA_049647445.1). Taxonomy (GTDB): domain Bacteria; phylum Pseudomonadota; class Alphaproteobacteria; order Rhodobacterales; family Rhodobacteraceae; genus Jannaschia. The sequence continues at coordinate 7,490 of JBARXR010000066.1, forward strand.
ATAAGGGGCCCGCCCGCATCGTTGTGGCGGACCAGATGGAACGCCCGGGCCAGACGCACGTCCGCCCCCAGCACACGCACCAGCCCGGCATCCGAAGACAACATGAAATCATGCACCACGCCCACGCCCGCACCCGCGCGGATGAACCCAAGCTGGACCGCGGCGGAATTGGACGCGAGGCCCGGCGACCCGGCCCCCACTTCGGTCAGGTAATCGAGGTCCGCATCGAAGATCATGTCGGGGATGTAGCCCACGATCGCGTGATCCTTCAGGTCCGCCCGACTGGCCAGCGGCGGTGCCTTGGCAAGATAATCGCGGTGCGCCGCAAGGCTCAGGTGATAGTCGCAGATCTTGCGCACCCGCAGGCGCCCGGCCTTCGGAGCGCTGACCGTCACCGCCAGATCCGCCTCCCGTCGCCCAAGAACGAAGACCCGCGGCAGCGCCACAAGGT
>JBARXR010000067.1:0-5452 GCA_049647445.1 Jannaschia sp.
GCCAGCGGGTCGAGACGGGCGACATGATCGTGGCCGACCGGGATGGCGTCGTGGTGATCCCGTTCGCACTGCTGGACGCAGTCATCATCGCCGTCCGCAAGGTGGCCGAGGCGGAACATGCCCTTGACCGGGACGTCGAGGCCGGGCTTGCGGAGGTCGGGCTTATCAAGGCGATGCTGGAGAGCGGCGAAGAGATCGGCTGGGTCTGACCGAAGAGATCGGCTGGGTCTGACCGAACGGAGCGGCAGCGCCGCGTTGCCATTTCATCGGGGAGGGGGCGCTGCCCCGGTCGGCTTTGCCGACCCCCCCGAGGTATTTACGGCCAGAGGAAGACCGAGGCGCCCGGTCAGCCCACGAAGGCCTTTTCGACAACATAGTGCCTCGGGTCCGAGTTCGCACCTTCCTCGAGGCCGAAGCCTTCGAGGATCTCCTTGATTTCGGTGTTGAGGTCGAGCGAGCCGCAGACCATGGCGCGATCCGTCTCCGGGCTGATCCGGTCCACGCCAAGGTCGGCCTGCGCCTGGCCCGATCGCAGAAGGTCGGTGATGCGGCCCATCCTGGGCGAGGTCTCGCGCGTGGTGGTCGGATAGTATTTCAGCTTGGCGAGGTTCTCGGGGCCCAGCAACTCCTGCATCATCTCGTCGCCGTGCAGGCCGTCGATCACCTCTTGCCCGTACGCCAGTTCGGCGACATCGCGGCAGGTGTGGGTGACGATGATCTCGTCGTAATCTTCGAACGTCTGCGGATCCCGCAAGAGAGAGGCGAAGGGCGCGAACCCGGTGCCGGTCGCAAAGAACCACAGCCGCTTTCCGGGCAGCAGCGCGTCATGAACCAGCGTGCCCACCGGCTTGGGGCGCAGGATGATCTTGTCGCCCGGCACGATGTGCTGAAGGCGCGAGGTCAGGGGGCCGTCCTGCACCTTGATCGAATAGAATTCCAATTCCTCGTCCCAGGACGGGGAGGCGATGGAATAGGCGCGCAGCAGGGGTTTCTGCTTGCCGGTGGCCGGGTCCGGATCGCCCATCAATCCGATCATCACGAATTCGCCGGACCGGAACCTGAGCGAGGCGGGACGGCTGACGCGGAACGAGAACAGCCGATCCGTCCAGTGCGTGACGGCGGTCACGGTCTGCGCATCGGGCAGAACCGCGTTGGCGGTCGCGTTGACGGGGGCGGATTTTGCTTGGGTCACGGGGCTTTGCTTGGTCATGGATATCTCGGGCGCGTCCTGCACCCCTCCGCTTATTAGTCGTTGATCCGTGTCAGGGAAAGGCGTTCAACCGGCGCGGCGACGGCCCAGGCGACTTTGATAGTCATGCGCCTGCCAGTCGGCGCGGGCCAGCCAGTGCGCCTCGGTTTGGCGGGCGGCAAGCGCGTCGTCGATCTCCACCTCGTCGAACCCGGCACGGCGGGCCATGGCGTATTGATCCGCGATGACGTGGCCCTTTGCCCGCAGCCGCCCGCCATAGCCCGCCTGCCGCAACTGCCGTGCGATGCTGAAGCCGCGCCCGTCCGCGAAGCTGGGAAAATCAACCCGGATGGCAGTTGCCTCGGCCAGCCGGGCCATCACGGGGGCGAGGTCCGCATCCGAGGCCACGTCAATGGCCAGCGGGCCGCTTTCGGGCAGGTCGTCGGACGCGATGAACCCGTGGTTCAGGTCGTCCGGCGCGAAGCCGGTATCGGTGACGATGGGCATGTCGGTCACCCTTTCCGCGCTGCGGGCCAGATGCGGGCCCCGTCGAAGTGGATCCCGCATTCGGTCTTCTCCGAGGCACGCCAGCGACCTGCGCGCGGGTTCTCGCCCGGCAGGGTCGACGTGGTGCAGGGCGCGCAGCCGATGGAGGTAAAGCCCTTGGACACCAGCGGGTGCCGGGGCAGATCGTGCTTTGCGATGTAGGCGGCGAGGTCGGCACCGGACCAGGCCGCGAGGGGATTGATCTTGATCGCGCCACCGTCCAGTTCGAACACCGGCAGCGTCGCGCGGTCGCCGCCATGGATGCGCTTGCGACCGGTGATCCAGGCGTCGAACCCCTGAAGCGCGAGGTCCAGTGGCTTGACCTTGCGGATCGTGCAGCAGGCGTCGGTGTCGGCCGTGTGCAACGCGCCGTCCGGATCGTGCAGGAACAGGTCGGTCGGATCCGGGCGAATGATGCGCACATCGCGCAGACCCAGCGTCTCGGCCACCTGCTGCTGATACGCGAGCGTCTCGGCGAACAGCATCCCGGTTTCCAAAAAGAGCACCGGGGTCGCGGGATCGACCTGCGAGAGCAGGTGCAGCAGGACCACCGAATCCGCCCCGAACGACGAGACCATCGCGATCTCGCCGAGGCGGGCGTCGCGCAGGGCGTGCTCGAGGATGGTTGCGGCGGAGGCATCCGCCAGATCGGCGTTCAGCCGGGCTGCGCGCGCGGACAGAAGGGCGTGGACGTCAAGCGGCATCTTGTGTCTCCGTAGCGGGGTAGAGGGCGGCCTTGAACGGCGCGGCCCCAAGGCGGCGATAGGCGGCGAGGAAGGTCTCGGACGCATCGGTCCGGACCTCGAGATAGGCGCGGATCAGGCGCTCCACCGCGGGCACGATCGCGTCATAGGCAAAGCCGGGGCCGGCCCGTTCGCCGACGGCCATCGTCTCGGTCCCGTCGCCACCGAGCGTGATCTGGTAGTTCTCGACCCCCGCCCGATCGAGACCGAGGATCCCGATATGGCCCACGTGGTGATGGCCGCAGGCGTTGATGCAGCCGGAGATCTTGATCTTGAGCGCGCCGATATCGTGTTCGATCCCCATCGCGTCGATCCGGGTGGCGATCTGTTGCGCGACGGGGATCGAGCGGGCCGTGGCGAGCGCACAGTAATCCATGCCGGGGCAGGCGATGATGTCGCTTGCGAGGCCGACGTTCGCGGTGCCGAGGCCCGCGTTGCGCAACGCGGCGTGGACGGCCGGCAGGTCGGCGCGGCGGACATGGGGCAGGATGACGTTCTGCTCATGGCTGATGCGCAATTCGCCGTAGCCGTGGCGTTCGGCGAGGTCCGCCATCACGCGCATCTGCTCGGCGCTGGCATCGCCGGGCGTCGCGCCGTGCTTCTTGATAGAGATCGTGACGATGGCATGATCGTCGCGCCGGTGTGCCGTGACGTTGGTGTCGAGCCACGCTTGCAGGATCGGGTCCAGGATCGGCGGAAGCTGCGACGACGCACGGAAGGCGGGCAAGGCGAATTGCGCCTCGATATCCGCCAGCATCTGCTGGTCGACACCGGTGAAGAGCGGACGCAGTTCTGCGAACCGGGCCTCCACGCGGTCGCGGATATCCTCGATCCCGTTCTCGTGCACCGTGATCTTGATCCGCGCCTTGTACTTGTTGTCGCGCCGTCCGAGGCGATTGTAGACCGATACGATCGCTTCGCAGTAGGGCAGCAGGTCGGCTTTGTGCAGGAAGGCCCGCAGCGTCTTGCCGACCATCGGCGTGCGACCGAGGCCACCGCCGACGATGACTTCGAACCCGACCTCGCCATCCTTTTCAACCGCGACCAGCCCGATGTCATGGGCGCGCGTCACGGCACGGTCGTTTGGCGAACCGGTCACGGCGATCTTGAACTTGCGGGGCAAGAACTGGAATTCCGGGTGATCGGTGGACCACTGGCGCAGCAATTCGGCGACGGGGCGCGGGTCAATGATCTCGTCCGCCGCGGCGCCCGCGAAATGGTCGGCGGTCACGTTGCGGATGGTGTTGCCGCTGGTCTGGATCGCGTGCATCCCGACCTCGCCCAGCCGGTCCAGCATGTCGGGGATGTCCGACAGTTTGGGCCAGTTGTACTGGATGTTCTGGCGGGTCGTGAAATGGCCATAGCCCTTGTCGAAATCCTGCGCGAGGTCGGCCAGCACGCGCATCTGCGGTGCCGACAACGTGCCATAGGGGATCGCGACCCGCAGCATGTAGGCATGCAGTTGCAGGTAGACGCCGTTCATCAGGCGCAGCGGCTTGAATTCGTCCTCGGTGAGCGAGCCATCGAGGCGACGCGCCACCTGCGCGCGGAACTGCGCGTTGCGCTGGCTGAGGAAGTCTCGGTCGAAGTCGGTATAGTGATACATCACAGGGCCTCGTGGGCTTTGCCGTGGGGATAATTCGTCGGCCCCGTCGCACGGAACGCTTCGCGGAAGTGGACGGGTTGCGGCCCCTCGGCGGTCTGGGTCACATCCGCCAGGTAGACACCGACGACCGTTCCGGACTGCCGCGCGCCGTCCAGCAGGCGGTCGTCGGCAACGGCCTCGTCCGTCAGGACCTCGGCGTCGCCGAGGGCCTTGACCCATGTGTCGGTCGCCGCCAGGTAGACGACGTCGCCGTCGACCAGCAGGTTGCCGGTGACGACCTTGGGGGTGAAGGGGCGGCGGGTCATAGGGCGATCTCCGTTTTCAGGACGGCGGTGGCGGCACGCGGAGCGAGACCGTGAAGAATGAGGGCAGGCCCGGTCACATCGCTCAGCGCCTCCGGCAGGGTCGCGAGGGACGCGGCGACGATACGCTGGTCGTGCCGCGAGGCATTCTCGACGATCGTGACGGGCGTCGCCGGGGACGCGCCATGCATCAGGAGACGCCCCTGCATCCAGCGCGCCGCGCGCTTGCCCATGTAGATCGCGGCAACCTCGCCGGGCTGTGCCAGTGCGCGCCAGTCCTGATCGGCGAACCCCTTCATGTCGTGGCCCGTGAGATACCGCACGGAGGCGTTCCGGCCCCGCTTTGTGAGGGACTGGCCGATGGTGGCGACGGCGGCGCTGGCGGAGGTGATCCCCGGCACGATCGACCAGTCGAGGCCCGCGGCGTCCAGCGCCTCGATCTCCTCGTCGATCCGTCCGAAAAGGGTCGGATCGCCGCCCTTGAGGCGCACGACGTAGGACCCGTTCAGCCCGTGCTCCACGATCAGCGCGTTGATCTCGGCTTGCGTCATGGACGGCCCGAAGCCCTCTTTGCCCGCGTCGATGATCAAGGCCTCGCGGCGGGCGAGCTCAAGGATTTCCGGCGTCACCAGCCGGTCGTGGACGACCACATCCGCGCGATCGAGTGCCTTGCGCGCCTTCAGGGTCAGCAACTCCGGGTCGCCGGGGCCGGCACCCACAAGATCGACGTGGCCGGGACGCGTTTCCGTTTCCATGTGATCCGCCAGCAGCGTGTCGAGGGCATCGCGGACGGCTGCTTCGCCATGTCCGGCGGCGCGGGGGCCGGCGGTTTCGTAGAAGTCGGACCAGAAGCGGCGGCGGGGGGAACCGAAGGGCAGGGCATTGGCCGCGCTGCGGAACGTTTTCCCGATCCGGGCGAGAAAGCCGAGGCTGACGGGGAGTTTCGCCTCGAGGTCGGCCTTGATCTTGCGCGCCAGCACGGGGGCCGCGCCTTCGGTGCCGATGGCGACGACGACCGGGTCGCGGTCGACGATGGCGGGCGTGATGAACTGGGACGCTTCGAGAT
>JBARXR010000068.1:0-3326 GCA_049647445.1 Jannaschia sp.
GTGCCGAGGTGGCGGTCCGCCCAGCGCGCCACCGGTCGCAGCCGGTGAATGGCGGCGCGCATCCTGTCGGCCGTGACCGCCCTGCGCCCCAGGACGTCCGGCAGCCAGAGATCATCACGTCCCAGCAGCATCTGCACCGCAACCAGCGCGACAATTGCCGCCAGTACCGTGGGTACGCCGGGAATGCCGCCGACGGGGGTGATCTCGAGCGCGGCGGGCAGCGCCAGCAGGGCCCCCATGGACCGGTGTCCAAGATGGTCCATGATCCTGTCGACCGAGACGCGGTCGGTGTCGGCGGTGGCATCCGACAGGGCATCCAGAACTTCGCTTGGCTGTGTCATGTGATCTCCGGGCGCGGCAACTGGGCGCAAACGCGTGACGGGGCCGTCCGGTTCGCTTATTGACCTTGAAAGCGGATCCCCAAGCGTGTCTGCATAGGTATGCAACAAGCGGAGCGAGCCATGCGCCTTCCCCGGACTCCATCCCTTCGCCTCGATGGACGCCGTGCCTTCGTGCCCGGTGGAACGCGGGGGATCGGTCTTGGGTGCGCCGTCGCCCTGGCGGAGGCCGGCGCGCATGTCGTGATCGCCGCCCGCTCGGCGGATGGCGTCGCCGAAGCGGTCGGGGCCTTGTGCGATGCGGGATATTCGGTGGACGGCGTCGCGCTCGACGTGGCGGACCTCGATGCGCTGGACAGCGTGCTGGCCGGGCAAGAACCCTTCGATATCCTGTGCAATTCCGCCGGTATCGCCCGCCACGGCCCGTCTGCGGAGACAACGCCCGAGGATTTCGACGCCGTCACGCGCGTGAACCTGCGCGCGGCCTATTTTCTGGCGCAGAAGGTCGCGGCGGGCATGCGCAACGGCGGGTCGATCATCCAGATCAGCAGCCAGATGGGGCATGTCGGCGGCGTGGACCGGGCGGTCTATTGCGCGACCAAGCACGGGGTCGAGGGGATGACCAAGGCCATGGCCATCGAATGGGGTCCACGCAACATCCGGGTCAACACGATCTGTCCGACATTCATCAAGACACCGCTGACGGCATCGACCTTCGCGAACCCCGAACGCCGCGCGTGGATCGAAGACAAGATCAAGCTGCCCCGGATCGGCGAGGTCGAGGACATCATGGGACCGGTGCTGTTTCTTGCCTCGGACGCCAGTGCGATGATCACCGGGACGCATTTGCTGGTGGATGGCGGATGGACGGCGGACTGATGCACGCGAACGAAGGTCTTGCCGTCCTTCGGGGCGACGTCGCTGCGGCGGGGGGCGTCCGATGCTGCGCAAGGTGACGTCCCTCGATGTGGCGCGGGCGGCGGGCGTCAGCCAGTCGGCGGTCAGCCGCGTTTTCACCAAGGGCGCATCTGTCAGCCCCGCCATGGCCAAGCGTGTGCGCGCCGCCGCCGCCGACCTCGGATATCGGCCCAACGTGCTGGCCCGAAGCCTGATTACCGGGCGATCGCGGATCATCGGCCTCGTGGTGGCCTATCTCGACAACCCGTTCTTCGCCGATGCGGTCGAGAAACTCTCGCATGCGCTTCAGGCCGAAGGATATCACCTGCTGATATTCACGATCGGCAACTCCGGCGTCGATATCGACCGGATCGTGGACGAACTGATGGATTATCAGGTCGATGGGCTGATTGCGGCGTCAGTCGATCTGTCGGGTGCGCTGGTCGAACGTTGTGCCGAGGCCGGTCTGCCGGTGGTTCTGTTCAACCGGGGCATCGCCGGGTCGGGCCTGTCGGCGGTGACGTCCGACAACCGGGCGGGCGGACGGCGGGCCGCCGCGTTCCTCGCGTCGGGTGGCCATCGCCGCATCGCCCATATCTCGGGATGGCAAGGCTCCTCCACGGGACGCGACCGGGCCCAGGGGTTCGCGGCGGGCCTCGCGGAGGCAGGCCTGCCCCTCCATGTCCAGATCGACGGACGGTATGACAGGACCACGGCAGCGGAGGCCGCCCGCACCATGATGGATGCCGCCACGCCGCCCGATGCCATCTTCGTCGGCAACGACTACATGACCCTCGCGGTGATGGACACGTTGCGCCATGACCTGCGCCTGGCGGTCCCCGGCGACGTCAGCATCGTCGGATATGACGATATCGCAATGGCGGCATGGCCGTCCTACGACCTCACGACGATCCGACAGCCCGCACGCCGCATGGTGGAGCGGACCGTGAGCGAAGTGATGGCCCGGATCGAGACGCCGGATCGTCCGCCGCAGAAGATCGAGATCGACGGCCCCCTGATCGTTCGCACCTCTGCCCGCATACCCGAAGGATATACGCCGTGACCTTCAACAATCGCTGGAAAGATCTGCCCGACTACATTCTCGGGATCACCCGGGAAATCTGGGAAGAGCGCGGAATCGCCACGCTGCATGAGTATTACGCACCGCAAATCGTGGTCCGCTCGCCCGCATCGCTTGTGGTGGGCAACGAGCCGGTGATGGGGGCGACACTGGCGACGCTGGCGGAATTTCCCGACCGGACCCTGCTGGGCGAGGATGTCATATGGTCGGGCGACATCGACAGCGGATTTCTGTCGTCCCATCGCCTGCTGTCGACGGCGACCCACGCGGGGGATGGGGTCTATGGGCGGGCGACCGGCAAGAAGCTGGTCTACCGCATCATCGCCGATTGTCACGTCGACGGAATCGCGATCGACGACGAATGGCTGATCCGCGACCAGGGGGCCATCGTCCGACAGCTTGGATGGACGCCGGAGGATTATGCGGCCGACCTCATCGAACGTGAGGGTGGCCCGCACGAAGCCACGCGGCCGCTGACACCGGAGACGGACCAGCGAGGGCCCTATTCCGGGCGCGGCAACGACAACATCTGGGGCGCGCGGCTGGCCGAGACGCTGACGCGCATCATGGGTGCGGATCTGCGGGCCATCCCGCAGACCTATGACCGCGCCGCCCATCTCGAATATCCCGGCGGGGTGACGGCGCACAGCTTCGAGGGCGCCGACCGCTTCTGGACAGCGCTGCGCGCCGCGTTTCCGGCGGCGGCCTTCGAAATCCATCACGTCATCGGGCGGGACGACCCGATGATGCCGCCGCGTGCCGCGGTGCGCTGGTCGCTTTGGGGCAAGCACTCGGGCTGGGGCGGATTTGGCACGCCGACCGGGACCATGGTCTATGTCATGGGCATCACCCACGCCGAATTCGGCCCCTGGGGGCCGGACGGCTGGTCGATCCGTCGCGAATGGACCGTCTACGACGAACCGGCGATCTGGAAACAGATCCATCTGGGGGCCGCATGATCCGCCGTGCCCTCTGCGCCCTGTCGCTTGTGGCCGGACCCGTCATGGCGG
>JBARXR010000069.1:0-9585 GCA_049647445.1 Jannaschia sp.
CAGCCGGTTGTCGATCCCGTCGGCCTCGATGCTGGCGCTGGTCATCACGAGATGCACACCGGGCATCGCCTCGGCCTCGCTCACGTCCAGCTCGGTGATGTCGGCATGGGCGACGGGCGCGCGCAGCACGAAGGTATGCAATGCGCCCTCCGGCACACGATCGTCCACGAAACTGCCGCCCCCGGTCAGGTGACGCGGGTCTTCGGAGCGGCGGTTGGACTGGCTCAGGCCGAACTTTTCCATGGGATACCTCAGGAGGATGATCTGTCGACCGGACCTTAGCGGGCGCCGCCCCACTGTCCAGTGCCTGCCCTGCACGCGCGACGATCTGCGCGGGGGTTCCCCTTGGCCCCGGCCCGCGCTAACCCGGCACGCAAGGAAGCGGAGAGCGACACGATGGCGATGGACAAGACCTTCAACGCGGCCGAGGCCGAGGCCCGGATCAGCAAGGCCTGGATCGACGGCAAGTATTTCGCCGCCGGTGCCAACGCGTCGCGCCCCGAGACGTTCAGCATCGTCATCCCGCCCCCGAACGTCACCGGCTCGCTGCACATCGGGCACGCGTTCAACAACACGCTGCAGGATATCCTGACGCGCTGGCACCGCATGCGCGGCTTCGACACCCTGTGGCAGCCGGGCACCGACCACGCGGGCATCGCCACCCAGATGGTGACCGAACGCGAGATGGCCAAAAACGGCGAACCGACCCGTCAGCAGATGGGCCGCGAGGCCTTTCTGGAGCGGGTCTGGCAGCAGAAACAAAAATCGCGCGGCACCATCATCGGCCAGTTGCAGCGCCTCGGGGCGTCCTGCGACTGGGACCGCGAGGCGTTCACCATGGGCGGCGCGCCGGGCGACCCGGACGCGACCAACCAGAACTTCCACGACGCCGTCATCAAGGTCTTTGTCGAAATGTACGACAAGGGCCTGATCTATCGCGGCAAACGGCTGGTGAACTGGGACCCGCATTTCGAGACCGCGATTTCCGATCTCGAAGTCGAGAACACCGAAACGCCCGGCCACATGTGGCACTTCAAATATCCGCTCGCTGGCGGCGAGACCTATGAATACGTCGAGAAGGACGCGGACGGAGAGGTCCTGTTCACCGAGATCCGCGACTATATCTCCATCGCCACGACCCGCCCCGAAACCATGCTGGGCGACGGCGCGGTGGCCGTGCACCCGGACGACGCCCGCTATGCGCCCATCGTCGGCAAACTGTGCGAAATTCCCGTCGGGCCGAAGGAAAGCCGCCGCCTGATCCCGATCATCACCGACGAATACCCCGACATGACCTTCGGGTCCGGCGCCGTGAAGATCACCGGCGCGCATGATTTCAACGATTACGCCGTCGCCAAACGCGGCAATATCCCCTGTTTCCGCCTGATGGACACCCGCGCCGCGATGCGGGCCGACGGCGCACCCTATGCCGAGGAGGCCGCGAAGGCCCAGGGCATGCTCCGGGGCGCGACCATGTCCGAGGCCGAAATCGACGCGATCAACCTCGTGCCCGAAGCCTATCGCGGCATGGACCGGTTCGAGGCGCGCCGCGCCGTCGTCGACGACATCACCGCCGAGGGGCTGGCCGTCATGGTCCCGGAAACCGACCCGCGCCTTGGCCCGGTCAGGAAACCGGTTGCGCCGGAAGAAGGCGGCGAAGACCGGACGGAGGAAGAACAGCTTGTCCCCCTCGTCGAGTCCAAACCGATCATGCAGCCCTACGGCGACCGCTCCAAGGTCGTCATCGAGCCCATGCTGACCGACCAATGGTTCGTCGACACCGCCCAGATCGTCGGCCCCGCGCTGGACGCCGTCCGCGACGGCACGATCGAGATCATGCCCGAGAGCGACCGCAAGGTGTATTTCCACTGGCTGGAGAATATCGAGCCGTGGTGCATTTCCCGCCAACTTTGGTGGGGCCATCAGGTGCCGGTCTGGTACACGCTCGACCCCTCGGGCGGCGACGATTGGCTGCCAGTCTGCGCCACCACGGAAGACGACGCCCGCGCCCGTATTTCGCTCCTCCACGATGGTGCTGACATCCGCTTTGTCAGCAACAGCGAGGCCGCCATCGACATCCTCGCGCAAGACATGCCAGCCAACAATGTTCGCACCGAAGGCAAAATCCGTCAGCAGCAGGCACCGAAGGTTATTCCCGCCTTCCGCGACCCCGACGTCCTCGACACATGGTTCTCCTCCGGACTCTGGCCGCTGGGCACCCTCGGCTGGCCCGAACCCACCGATGAGCTCAAAAAATACTTCCCTACCTCCACGCTGATTACCGGCACCGACATCCTGTTCTTCTGGGTCGCCCGCATGGTCATGATGCAACTCGCCGTCCTGCCTGACGACACCCCCGTGATAGACCGGATTCCTTTCAAAAAGGTTTACCTCCATGGCCTCGTGCGGGACGCCAAGGGCAAGAAGATGTCCAAGTCCACCGGCAACGTCGTGGACCCGCTCGACGTGATCGACGAATTCGGGGCCGATGCCCTGCGCTTCACCAATGCCGCGATGGCGAGCCTGGGCGGCGCGCTCAAACTCGACACCCAGCGGATCGCGGGCTACCGCAACTTCGGGACCAAGCTCTGGAACGCCGTCCGGTTCGCGGAAATGTACGATGTGAATTTTGTACAGAACGGGTCCTCGAAGTTACCCCGGACTGTGAATTTGACCGTCAACCGCTGGATCATCGGCGAGACGGCGCGGGTCCGCGAGGAGGTCGATGCCGCCCTCGCCGCCTACCGTTTCGACGACGCCGCGAATGCACTCTACAAGTTCGTCTGGAACGTCGTCTGCGATTGGTACGTGGAATTTTCCAAACCCGTCCTGCAAGGTGAAGCCTCTGATATAAAATATGAAACTCAGGCCGTGATGGGTTGGGTGCTGACCCGGTGCATGACCCTGCTGCACCCCTTCATGCCCTTCATCACCGAGGAGCTCTGGGCCGTCACCGGCCACGACGGCATGCTGGTCCACGGCACATGGCCCGAAGACATCACCGCTGAACTCATTGATTCCGAAGCCGAAACCGAAATCCGCTGGATCATCTCCTTCATCGAGGCGATCCGCTCGGCGCGTGCGCAGATGAACGTCCCCGCCTCGGCCCACGTCCCGGTCATCGCCGTCGATTGGTCGAACGAAGCGCGGCAAGCCTATGAAACCAATGCCGAAATGATATCCGCGCTGGCCCGGACCGAGACCCTCATCGAAGGCACCGCCCCGAAGGGCGCCATCGCCGTCACGGTCGGCGCAGGACGCTTCGCGCTGCCTCTTGGCGATGTCATCGACGTTGCGGCTGAACGCGCGCGGCTGGAGAAGTCGATGGACAAACTCGGCAAGGAAATCAAAGGCCTGCAAGGCAAGGTGAACAACCCCAAGTTCGCGCAGTCCGCCCCGCGAGAGGTGGTCGAGGAAAGCCGCGCCAATCTCGTCGCCCGCGAAGCGGAAGCAGCCGTCCTTCGATCCGCCCTCGACAGCCTCGCCGAACTCGGATGACCTGACGCTCATGTCGTTCAACATCATGATCGTCGGCCAGAACGGTCGCCTCACCCACGAGGCGACCCTGTTCGCGGCGACGTTGCGACATAACGCGCCGAAATGGCAGGGAAAACTGATCATAGCCGAACCGCTGCCCGGCCCCCGCTGGCCCGAGGACCCGCGCATTCCGGACGGCCCGCAGCGGGAGTTGCTGATCGAGCTTGGCGCGGAAATCGTGCCCTTCGAGAACCGGCATTTCGGCAACTCTTATCCGAATGGCAACAAGATCGAGGGACTCGCGGCGCTTCCCGACGGCCCATTCGTGTTCTTCGATACCGATACCGTCATCACCGACGAACTGACCGACCTGACGATCGACTTCACCCGTCCGTCCGCCTCCATGAAACGCGAGGGAACCTGGCCCGTGATCGAGCTTTATGGACCGGGCTACAATGAGATATGGGGCGCGCTTCACGCCCGGCGCGGCGGTCTGCTTGAGAAAACGATCGATACCTCGTGGCCCGACGAACATTGGCGGCGCTATCTGTACTTCAACGCCGGGTGGTTCTTCGGGGCCGACCCGAAGGTTTTCCACGAAGCGTTCCTTGCCTCGGCCCTGATGGTGCGGGACGACCCACCGGAGGAGATCGTCGTGCAGACGCTCGACCCCTGGCTAGACCAGGTGGCGCTGCCGCTGGCGATCCACGAGATGGGGGGCGGGCGACCGGGGGACAAGGGGGGTATAGCGGATGAAGTCTTCGATGGAAGTCATTCATTTCACTATCGATACATGCCGTTGATGTATGCAACGGCCCCCGATCACGTGGTCGCCGCCGTCGATGCTGCAGTGGCGCCGAACCGGATCAAGAAGGTTCTGAAAGACTACGAGCCGTTCAAGCGGTTTCTCTATCAGCCTAAAGGTCTCAAGGCGCGCGAGATGTTCGACCGCGCGGACCTGCCCCGCAAGGAACAGGCGATCCGCAACCAGTTGAAACGCGCCAAGCTCTGGGTGCAGCGCTGAGGCTTCAATAGTTCGACAGGCTGGATGCTGCAGCCGCCGCGAACCGCTGCATCAGGACAAGGTCCCACATCTCGGCCATCTCGGGCGTGTCGGCGTCATGCCGCAGCGTCAGCCGCGCGCCGCCTGCTTCGGGCGCCACGCTGATTTCGACGCGTGATCCGTCCGGCGTGCCCAGTCGCCAATCGAGAACCAGCATCGCGCCCGCATGGTGCGCGACGACCGTGGCCCAGATGGCGTCCTGGCCGTCGAACAGGACCTCGCGCAGCGCCCCGCCGATCACATCCTCCAGAACGACGGCTTGCGGCAGCGCCCCAGCAGTCCGGGCCGAGAGCGAGACGACGGCGACCGGCCACCAGAGCGCCAGATCGTCGCAGAACAACTGCCACGTCTCGACCGGAGAAAGGCGCACCGTCAGGCTCAGCACCAATCCCGTCTCGACGTCCTCGAGGACCCGCGCGGACAGGTCGCCGAGCCAGCCGACAAGCGGGGCGGCCCCGCCCGATGCGAGGCCATAGAGGTTCCGGCGACCGACCGGCGTCAAGGTGACGAGACCGGCGTCCACCATCAGGCGCAGGTGCTGGGATACCGCGGGCCGCGAGACCGGAAGTGGATCCGCGATCACGCCGACGGACAGGGGCCCGTCGCGCAACCGGTCCAGAATGGCGCGGCGTGTCGGGTCTGCAAGCGCGGTCAAGATCGCCTCGGGTGTCATGGGACATGCCTTTCCACGGGGCGTGCAGACGGGTCAACCATCACGCGCGACCCGATGACGCACAGGCGGCGCGGCGCCATGGATATGTCCCGAGATGTCCGCATCCGCTTGAAGCCCCCGTCCCCGCGCCATAGGTTCGCATCCAAGGCCCTTCGCGACAGGCGCGGCACGGGCAGCAGAGGGCGAACGCAGATGCACGATCCAGTCGACTATTTCCAGAACAACCTCGTGCCGATGGTGGTCGAACAGACCAGCCGCGGCGAGCGGGCCTACGATATCTTTTCACGCCTGCTCAAGGAGCGGATCATCTTCGTGAACGGCCCCGTCCACGACGGGATGAGTCAGCTTGTGGTGGCACAGTTGCTGCACCTCGAGGCCGAGAATCCGTCGAAGGAAATCAGCATGTACATCAACTCGCCCGGCGGCAGCGTCGTCGCGGGGATGAGCATCTATGACACGATGCAATACATCCGGCCGAAGGTGTCCACCCTCGTCTGCGGCATGGCCGCGTCCATGGGATCGGTGATCGCCGTCGGCGGCGAGAAGGGCATGCGGTTTGCCCTGCCGAACGCCGAGTTCCTCGTTCACCAGCCCTCGGGCGGCGCGCGGGGCACGGCTTCGGACATCCTGATCTCGGCCAAGAGCATCGAGGCCACGCGCGAGCGGCTCTATCACCTCTACATGAAACACACCGGCCAGGATTACGACACGGTCCAGCGGGCGCTTGATCGTGACACCTGGATGATGCCGCAGGAGGCAAAGGACTGGGGTCATATCGACGAGATCGTCGAAAGCCGGGATGCGGCGGAAGACGCCGTCAAATCCTGATTCGACGGGATAAATCAAGGGACGAGGCCACCGGATCGCCGGGTCGGCCCCGCCCTGCCCCGGTGCGGCACGGGCCGGTGCTGCCCGCGGGACAACGTGGGGTTTTTGCCATTGTGGCTGGCAAGCGAACTTTCTAGGGTACCCGAAACCGACGGAAACATCAGCGCGGGACACGCACATCCCGTAGCGGCGACCAGCCAAGTGTCGCTATCGAGGAGGCTTCGATCATGGCCAACAACAGCTCCGGGGATAGCAAGAATACCCTCTATTGCAGTTTTTGCGGCAAATCCCAGCATGAGGTCCGCAAGCTGATCGCGGGCCCGACGGTTTTCATCTGCGACGAATGCGTCGAGCTTTGCATGGACATCATCCGCGAAGAAACCAAGGCCGCGGGTCTCAAGACGTCCGACGGGACCCCTACACCCCGCGATATCTGCGCCGTGCTGGACGACTACGTGATCGGGCAGGAACACGCCAAGCGGGTCCTGTCGGTGGCTGTCCACAACCACTACAAGCGTCTCGACCACTCGGACAAATCCGACATCGAACTGGCCAAATCGAACATCCTGCTGATCGGCCCGACCGGGTGCGGCAAGACCCTGCTTGCGCAGACGCTGGCGCGCATCCTCGATGTGCCGTTCACCATGGCGGACGCCACCACGCTGACCGAGGCCGGTTACGTGGGCGAAGACGTCGAGAACATCATCCTCAAGCTGCTTCAGGCCTCCGAATACAACGTCGAGCGCGCCCAACGCGGCATCGTCTACATCGACGAGGTCGACAAGATCACCCGCAAATCGGACAACCCATCGATCACCCGCGACGTGTCGGGCGAAGGTGTGCAGCAGGCCTTGCTCAAGATCATGGAAGGCACAGTCGCATCCGTGCCGCCGCAGGGCGGGCGCAAGCATCCGCAGCAGGAATTCCTGCAGGTCGACACCACGAACATCCTGTTCGTCTGCGGCGGGGCCTTTGCCGGTCTCGACAAGATCATCGCGCAGCGTGGCAAGGGATCGTCCATGGGCTTCGGTGCCGATGTGAAAGCCCCGAACGAAAAGACCGTGGGCGAGTTCTTCAAGGAGCTGGAGCCCGAGGATCTGCTGAAATTCGGCCTGATCCCGGAATTCGTTGGTCGCCTTCCGGTCATCGCGACCCTGACCGACCTTGATCAGGACGCGCTCGTCATCATCCTCACCCAGCCCAAGAACGCGCTGGTCAAGCAATATCAGCGCCTGTTCGAGTTGGAGGGGGTGCAACTGACCTTCACCGACGATGCCCTGATCGCGATCGCCAAGCGCGCCATCGAGCGCAAGACCGGGGCACGCGGTCTGCGTTCGATCATGGAGGACATCCTGCTGGATACGATGTTCGAATTGCCGGGCCTCGATACGGTCGATGAAGTCGTCGTCAACGAGGAGGCCGTGCGGCGTGAAGTCAAACCGCTTCTGATCCATTCCGACGACAAGAAGGAACCTGCGTCAGCGGGCTGACCCGACGGCCCGACCTCGCAACGGCCGTCGCCACCGGGCGGGGGCTTTTTGCGGTCTGCCCGGTGACGACCCGCCCGCCTGCCCTATCTCGAGCGGCATGGAAAACACGCCCCCCACCCGCGCCGCCGCCCTCGACCGCCTTGCCGACTTCGCACCCCGGGCCGGCCGCGCTTATGCGGAGGGGCGAAACCACGATTTGCCCGAACATCCGCATGTCAGCCGCCTGTCGCCCTACCTGCGCCACCGCGCCATCACGGAGGCCGAGGTCGCGCAAGCGGTTCTCGACCGCTTTGCACCGTCCACCGCGGAGAAATTTCTGCAGGAAGTTCTCTGGCGCACGTATTTCAAGGGCTGGCTGGAGCGCCGTCCATCGGTCTGGACGGGCTACCGACAGGGGCTGTCACATGCCCGCAACCGTCTTGCGACCGAAGGCGGCTTGCGATCCGCTTGGGAAGACGCCTGCGCGGGTCGGACCGGCATCGCGCCCTTCGACCATTGGGCACAGGAGCTTGTGGCGACCGGCTATCTGCACAACCATGCCCGCATGTGGTTCGCGTCGATCTGGATGCACACGCTGCGCCTGCCTTGGGAACTGGGCGCGGATTTCTTCCTGCGCCATCTGCTGGACGGAGATCCGGCATCGAACACCTGCTCATGGCGGTGGGTCGGCGGGCTTCATACGCGGGGCAAGGTCTACCGCGCCCGCGCCTCCAACATCGCCAAGTATTCGGATGGCCGCTGGGATGCCTCTGCCCTAGGGCATCGCCTTGCGCGCGAGGATCAGGTGACACCGCTGGACGGCCCCGACAATCCGGCCCCGCGCCAAAGCCCCGAGGACGCCGTGTGGGACGAGGCCCTGCGCACCGGCCTGCTGCTGACCGAAGACGACCTGCACCCGGACTTTCTGTTCGCGCGCGGCCTCGCGCCTGTGGCAGCCGCGATCCTGACCGCGGCAGAGGGCCGATCATCCCTGAAGGTTGCGCCAGAAGTCATCGCCTTCACCGAAGGCCTGGCTGCGGACGCCGCCGAACGCCTCCGCGACCGGTGTCCATGCGACGCGCCGACGGCGAATGTCGATGCGATCGTCGCGTGGGCGCGCGATGCCGACCTCCGTCAGATCGTCGTTCCCCACACCCCTGTCGGCCCCGCCCGCACCAAGCTCGACGCGCTGGCGGATCGCCTCGACATCCCCGTGATCCGTCCGTTGCGGGCCTGGGACGGGGCGGTCTGGCCCCACGCCACTGCGGGTTTCTTCAAGGTCAAGGCGCAAATGGGCACCACCTTGGGGACGATTGCGCAAGATATGGGGGGCTGAGCGCCAAAGGCTTCACAGGTAACGCAACATGCGCTAGGGTCGCAGCAAGGCAGGTTCGGTCAACGGATCGCCATGGCATGAGCAGAGCACGGGGCGCAGGACAGTGCGACAGGTAATCTATGGGGCTGGTGTCCCTAAAATCACCACACGTCTTTTGACATCCGC
Organism: Jannaschia sp.; assembly: GCA_049647445.1. Lineage (GTDB taxonomy): Bacteria > Pseudomonadota > Alphaproteobacteria > Rhodobacterales > Rhodobacteraceae > Jannaschia. The sequence goes on from JBARXR010000069.1 coordinate 9,012, forward strand.
AGCCGTTATCGCGGCCCTGTCAGCCTGCCAATCCGGCGGTACGGGGCCGAATGCGGGGGCCGCGACGCGTGGCGCGTCGGTCGGCACCAGCGTCCAGTTGATCGAACGCGACATCGAAGCGCCCGAAGTGTTTCAGGCCAATGATCGCGCACTCTGGGACGGTCGGCCCAGTCTCGGCGGTGTCTGGGTCGCCTCTCCGGGCGTCAAGGACCCGGAGCGGGTCATCATCCGCAACGAGGCCAACGGCAAGTTCGTGATCGGTGCGCTGTTCAAGCGCGAACGCGACAACCCCGGCCCGTCCCTGCAATTGTCGTCGGATGCGGCTACGGCGCTCGGCATCATCGCTGGACAGCCGACCACCATCGACGTCGTTGCCCTGCGCCGTGAAGAGGTCGAGGAGCCTTCGGCCGCTCCGGCGGCCAGCGCGCCCGAGGCCCTTGCCGATGCACCCGACCCTGTCGCCGAAGAGCAGATCATCCAGGCAGCGGAAGCTCCGGCCCCGCAAGAGCCGCAGCCGGATGTCATCGCGACGGCTGGTGCGGCCCTCGACGACCTTGATGGCAACGGCGACGTC
>JBARXR010000070.1:0-4062 GCA_049647445.1 Jannaschia sp.
GATGAACGACATCGACCCTCGGGCATGGTTGGCCGACGTCCTCGCTCAATTGCCGAACATCACCGCTTCGCCGGTGCCGGACCTGTTTCCCCGGACCCGGAAATCCGCGGACATCCGCCACGCCGCCCGACCGCGGCCTTCGCCGGATGCTTGCGCCCAAACACCGCCGAAGGCCTGTCTTTGCACGGGGCAGGGTGGCGCTTCATGCATCCTGTGCGTATGGTCTTCACCGCGGGTCCGTGTCGAAGACGAGCGGCCCCGAGGAGAACGCCTCATGCCCTCGACCGCCGCCACCCCGGCCGCACGATTGTCCGTCGCCCCTATGATGGACTGGACCGACCGTCATTGTCGGTCCTTTCATCGCGGGATGTCCCGCGAGGTTCTGCTTTATACGGAACTGGTGACCGCAGCGGCGTTGGTCCGGGGCGGGGCCTTGCATTTGCTTGACTTCGATCCGGCCGAACATCCTGTGGCGATCCAGCTGGGTGGCGCTGATCCGTCCGAGTTGGCGCGGGCAACCGAATTGGCGCTGGAGCGCGGCTACGCGGAGGTCAATCTGAACGTGGGATGCCCGTCGGACCGGGTTCAATCGGGCTGCTTCGGCGCGATCCTGATGGAGCAGCCAGACCTCGTGGCGCGATGTGTGCGCGCGATGATCGACGCGGCTGGGGACAGGCCAGTGACCGTCAAATGCAGGATAGGCGTCGACGATCAGGAGCCCTCCGTGGTCTTGCCCGACTTCATCGGGCGCCTTCGCGACGTCGGGGTCCGGCGGATGAGCATTCACGCGCGAAAGGCCTGGTTGCAGGGCCTCAGCCCCAAGGAAAACCGCGATATTCCACCGCTCGACCATGACCTTGTCCACGGGATGAAGGTGCGCTTTCCCGACATGCACCTTTCGGTCAATGGCGGGATCGCGACGCTCGACGAGGCGTGCGCGCACCTCGAGCACATGGACGGCGTGATGATCGGGCGGGCCGCGTATCACGATCCGGCGGCAATCCTTCTGAGGGCGGACAGTCGCATCTACGGGGGGGTCGATCCCTGTCCCGATCGTGTCACGGCGGCCTTGAAAATGGTGCCGTATATCGAGCGTCATCTTCGTGCCGGTGGGCGGCTGGGGCAGGTGACGCGGCATATGCTGGGCCTTTTCAACGGGCTACCGGGCGCACGTCATTGGCGGCGGACCCTGTCGGAGGGGGCTGCAAAGCCGGGTGCCGGGATTGAGGTGCTCTATTCGGCGCTCGATCAGGTCGAGAGCGCCGCTGCCTGAGCCTGTCTGTTTCCAGCGTAACCTGTTGACGTGTATATAGAATTTAGGCAGTCGTGCAGGCTGGCCTTGAGGCGGTTCCGGGTGTCGTGTTCAAGCCTTATCGCGGTCACCGCCCGACGACGCTGACCCTCGCATCGACCACGACCGACTGTGCGTCAATCGGCACTGGTGACGGAGTCGAAGCCCCTGTATGCGCGGGGAATATGCATTCCGGAGGCCACCATGCCCGAACTTGCCACGCTCCTGCCGCTGATCGCCTTCCTGCTGGCGGTCGGGGCGTTCGCCGGGGTCCTGGCGGGGCTTCTTGGCGTCGGCGGCGGGATTGTTCTGGTTCCCGCATTCTATTATGTCTTTCAAGTTCTTGGCTATGACGGGCCGAACATCATGCAGGTCTGCGTGGCGACGTCGCTGGCCACCATCGTGGTCACGTCCTGGCGGTCGGTGAAAGCCCATGCCGCGAAAAATTCGGTGGATTTCGCGATCCTCAAGGGCTGGGGGCCGGGGATCGCACTTGGCGCGCTGGTCGGAGTGCTGGTCGCGACGCGGCTCCGCTCGGAGACGCTGACGGCGATCTTTGCCGTCCTGGCCTTGATCGTCGCGCTTTACATGACGTTTTCCAGGCCCCACTGGCGGCTGGCGGATGAGATGCCAAAGGGTTGGAAACGCTATATTTATTCACCGGGCGTCGGATTTCTGTCGGTGCTGATGGGGATCGGCGGAGGCAGTTTCGGTGTACCTCTCATGACGCTGCACGGGGTTGTGATCCATCGTGCGGTCGCCACTGCTGCCGGGTTCGGGATGCTGATCGCCGTGCCTTCGGTCCTGTTGTTTCTGGTCCTTCCCGCCGAAGGTATCAGACCTCCGTTCACGCTTGGCCTCGTGAACGGGCCCGCGTTTCTGGTCGTCGTGGCGATGACGGTTCTGACCGCGCCGCTGGGCGCGAAGCTGGCGCATGCGATGAACCCCGCGCCGCTCAAGCGGGCGTTCGCGGTGTTCCTGTTTCTGGTGGCGCTCAACATGCTGCGCAAGGTGCTGCTGTGAGGGTTATGGACACTCCGGGGTAACTTTCGGAGAGCCGTTTCACATTTTGTACAGACCGCCCGTCAGCGTTTGAGGCGCGCCGCACGCCCGCCGCGGCGGCGCTGGTGAAGCGCCTTGCGGGCGGGAAGGTCGGCCATGACTGCGCGACGGTCCTCGGGCGTCATGCCCGACCACGCGCCGATCTCGTCGATCGAGCGCAGACAGCCGGTGCACAGGCGCGTCTCAGGATGCACGACGCAGAGCTTGACGCAAGGGCTTTCGATTTCGGCGCGCGACCAGATGCGGTCGGAGGTCGGGTCATGGGTCACGTCGCGGCTCCGATGTGGCGCAGGCGGTCGAGCGCCCCTTGAAGAATATATCCCGCCGCGACGTGGTCGATGACCTCGGCGCGACGTTTGCGTGTCGTGTCCGCCTCCAGAAGGGCGCGTTCGGCGGCGACGGTCGACAGGCGTTCGTCCCAGAATGTGATCGGCAGGTCAATCCGGCGCGACAGATTGCGCGCGAAAGCCTGCGTCGACTGGATGCGCGGCCCTTCGGATCCGTTCATGTTGAGGGGCAGGCCGAGGACGACGGCCTTGATGTCGCGGTGCGCGATGATCGCCTCGAGCGCGAGGGCGTCGGCGGTGAACTTCGTGCGGCGCACCGTCAGGAGCGGTGTCGCGATCGACCGCATCGAATCCGACACGGCGACCCCGATCGTCCTGGTCCCGAGATCCAGCCCCATGATCGCGCCGAACGCGGGCAGGGCAGGGGCCAGCAGCGTCACGCTTTCGAGGATCACGGAGTGATCCCCGCGCGGTCCGCAGCCGCCGCAAGCGTGTCCAGAGCGCCTTGATCGTCGCCGAACACCTGTCGGGCCTCGGCGTAGACGGCGGCTGCGTCGTCGAGGCGTCCGAGCACGCCGTAGGCGGTGATCAGGCGGCCCCAGTCGGACGGTGGCCCGCCATCCGAGGCAAGGCGTGCGGCGAGACCTTCGACCATGCCGCCGATCATCGACATCCGCTCATCGAGGGTCATCTGGCCGGCGGCGTCGATGTCTTCGGCGGAGGGCCCGCGGGGGCGCGGAAGCTGGTCGAGCGGCGTCGGGTCGCCCGCAGCCGAGGACACCGCTTCGATCTGCGCATAAATCGGCGGAAGCCAGGGCGCGTCGGGCTGGCTGTCCCCGATCAGGCGGCGCCAGATCGGCCAGGCAAGATCGGGTCGCCCGCCCTGCGCATACATCAAGCCTGCGAAATAGCGGGCGGTTCCGTTGCCGGGATCGATGCGGAGCGTCTCGGCCAGCGCGCGCTCGGCCTCCGGCGAGACGTAGCCACCGGCGGCGAGGATCATGAGTTCGGCCAGAAGCGCATAGTCCTCGCCGGTCGCGGCATCCGGCCCCTTGATGGCGATCACGCGGTCCTGCGCACGCCACGCCGCTTCCATGTCGCCAAGACCGCTTTCGGTCTGAACCGCCAGTTCCCAACCGCGCAGATCGTCGGGGCGCGCCGCCAGCACGGTCCGCAACTGCTCGGCCATCTGCGTCACGTCGGGGCGGGACGTGTCGATCTGGTTGGGGGTCTCCGCCTCGGCGACGGCCTGTCCGGGACGCGCGGCGCGCGCGCTTTCGATCGCGTCGATGCGCGCGCCGAGGGGCATGTCGGAATAGCCGGGGGCGCCGATGCGGGTATAGGCGAGCACCGAGACCCCGAGAACCACGGCCACCACGATCAGGGTGCCGATCAGGCCATTGCCGCGCAAGCCGCCGGTCC
>JBARXR010000071.1:0-3071 GCA_049647445.1 Jannaschia sp.
CGTCCGCCCGCCGTCATCGGGGATTTAGGGCCGCGTGGGGGGTTTAAACAGGTTACAGATTGTCGCGCAAACCTGGAATTCTGGCGGCGGCTCACAATTCGCGTGACCCCGCCGCCCGGGTGGCCGACGGTTCATTCCGGATAGCGGCGCTGCGCACTTGCGCGCGCAATCACCTGTCGTCCGGCTCGGGCCTCCGCGCGCCATTCATATGTGTGGGCACCGTTCGGCGGGCAGGGACTTTTGTAGCGAAACAGACCCGGCGGAAGTTGCCCGCTTTGACCGACCCGGACCGTCCCGCCGCCATGGTTGAATTGCGGCACGTTCAGGTCGACGAGGCGAAAGCGAATTTCGGTCGTTCCCGCGGGCACGTCCCGAAGCACGAACGCCGGGCTGCCCACCGTATTTGGGCGTCCGTTGGTGCAGGAGGCAAGGCCGCTCCAATCGAATGAAATCGCGAAATCAGCGTTGGCGGCCGTTGCGGCAAGGCAGAGAGCGGCCGCAAGCTTGAAGGGTTTCATGAATAATCTCCATGTCTGACCAATATCCCGACACCATGCGCCCTCTGGTCCGCCGGTCAACCCGCCTGCATCTGGACACTGCGGTGCGGCGCGCGCACGGTGCCGTGACATCCCCTGATGCGAGGCGCGACATGACCGATCCGATTCCAGCCATTCTCAGGCGCATCGACGACGCACAACCCGCCGCACTCGACCGTCTGAAGGAGTTTCTGCGGATCCCGTCGATCTCGACCGACCCCGAACACGCGGGGGACTGCGACACCGCTGCCGATTGGCTGGTCGCCGAGTTGACGGACCTCGGGTTCGATGCCTCCAAACGCAAGACGGCCGGTCACCCGATGGTCGTGGCGCATGGGGGCGAGGGTGGGCGACATGTGCTGTTTTACGGGCATTACGACGTCCAACCCGTCGACCCCCTCTCCTTGTGGAACCGGGACCCGTTCGATCCGGCGGTCGAGCAGACGGCATCGGGCCCGGTTCTGCGCGCGCGCGGCGCGTCGGACGACAAGGGGCAATTGATGACGTTCCTCGAGGCCTGCCGAGCATGGCGCGACGAGACAGGCAGCCTGCCGTGCAAGATAACCTGCCTGTTCGAAGGCGAGGAGGAATCGGGTTCGCCTTCCCTCATTCCGTTCCTCGAGGCAAATGCCGACGAATTGCGCGCCGAGATCGCGCTGATTTGCGATACCGGCATGTTCGAGGGGCGCGTGCCGTCCATCGTCACATCCCTGCGCGGCCTCGTCGGCGAGGAAATCACCGTGACCGGCCCCGATCGTGATCTCCATTCGGGCGGTTTCGGCGGTCTTGCGATGAACCCCGCGCGGGTCCTGACGCGTATTCTCGGCCGGATGCACGACGAAGACGGACGCGTGACGATCCCTGGCTTTTACGACGGTGTCGGATCGCCGCCGACGCAGGTGCTGGAGGGATGGAAGAACCTGGGATTTTCGGCGGAGCGTTTTCTGGGTGCTGTCGGCCTTTCAGAGCCGTCGGGGGAAACCGGCTTCACCCCGCTCGAGATGCTCTGGTCGCGTCCCACGGCCGAGATCAACGGTATCTCCTCAGGATATACCGGCGCGGGATTCAAGACCGTCCTGCCGTCCGAGGCGACGGCGAAAGTCAGCTTCCGCCTTGTCGGCGGGCAGGATCCGCTGCGCCTGCGGACGGCCTTCCGCGATTGGGTCATTGCCCAGATCCCGAAGGACTGTCGCGTCAGTTTTGGCGATCATGGCGCGTCGCCCGCATCGACGATGGGACTTGACCACCCGGTGTTTGCCGCCACCCAGCAGGCATTGAGCGCGGAATGGCAGCGACAGGCGGCATTCGTCGGCGGCGGCGGATCGATCCCGATCGCCGGATATTTCCAGACCGTGCTCGGGATGGACTCCATGCTGACCGGCTTTGCCAGATCCGACGACCAGATCCATTCGCCGAACGAGAAGTACGACCTGAAGTCTTTCCACATCGGCACCCGCAGTTGGGCTCGCATCCTGGGAAGTCTCGTCGCCTGAAACGAAAGCGCCCCCCGTCCGGATGGGACGGGGGGCGTTTGGTGCTGACGGCATGTCGCGATCACTGGCGAGGGGACCCCGCGATGACGACCGTCGTCAGACCGGCTTATTCGCCGCCTTGCTTTTCGGCTTCGAGACGGGCGAAGACGTCCGCGCCGTAGGCCGGAGTGCTCGGGAACACGGTGGCGCCGTTCTGACCGCGCAGGTCGCCTGCGGCATCGACGTCGGCGTTCAAGCGGCCGTAGATCGCGCTGAGGTCGCCCGAGCGGGTCGAGACGGTCGTGCCGTCCGAGACGGAGCCGATGATCTGGACCTTGTCGCCGGTGTTCTTGCTTTCGTTGAAGTGGGCGATGGCGGCGGCGGCGCCCGGCGCGACTTGCTGCGCGTTGGCCAGACCCGTCAGGGCTGCGGTTGCGATCAGGGCGGATGCGAAGATGGCTTTCATTTGTCTTTTCCTTTTCTGCCAGACCGTTGCGTTGTGGGCTTCAGGTCTGTTGGTTGCTTGGCGAGGCGTGTTTGCCTGCCGATGACCCAGACTTAAGGCACGAATATCGCCACATCAATGAACAGAGCTGTGATACATACGAGATGTAAGTGCGTTGATGCACATGATCTGCCGCTTGCCGCACCATCATCACCGCACCGCGACGAAGGTTCACGGCGACGGCACCGGAGGGCCGAAAACCGCAACAACTGAGACACTTGAATTGAGGGCGCTCTCGCAGGCGCAGAGAATCGTCACCCGATCTGCGGGCGGCCTCTCAGGTTTCCGCGGGCACGAGGCCCAGTCCGCGCAGATAGACGCCGATTCCCGCCTCCAGCAGATCCTCGGGCGGAAACGGCGTGTTCGCGCCGGGCTTGCCGCGCGCGCATAATTCGACCCCGCCGTGACTCATGGCCCAGATATGGGCGCTGACCATCGCGGCGGGGGGCCGCCGCGCGGCGGGGATATGCTGCGACAGGTCCTCGGCGGCCTTCTCGAGCACGCCACGAGAGCGGCCCACAGCGCGGCTGAGTTCCGGCGTCGCATGACGCGACAGGC
>JBARXR010000072.1:0-12288 GCA_049647445.1 Jannaschia sp.
CGCCGTGAACGAATTGCAACGACGTGCCGTTGGTCTGCGCGACGCCGGGACGGTGGAAGCGACGACCATCGCCGAACTGATCGTTCAGGACCGGCACGATGCCTGGCGCCATGCCGAATTGAGCAAGCTCACGCTCCAGCTGGCCAAAGCGAATGCCGTTGCGCAACCACTGCGCGAAGCCCATGCCCGTGACGTGGCGCGGCAACAGGTTGTCAGCAAGCTCAGCAAACGCAGATAGCCCCGCACCGACGGACGGACGGAGCCATGGCGGCGCAAAGCGACGCTTCGGATCTTCAGCCGTTCTGACGGGCGAGCGAGATGATCAGGACCCGTGCCGCCTTGTCCGCAAGCATCGCCGTCACGACATCGTTGAGACGCGTGCGCAGTCGGTTCATCGACACGGCCGCCGTGAAATCGCCGTCAAAGCCACCCAGCGAGGCATGCATGAACAGGGCCTCGTTCATCCCGTCCCGCAAAAGCGGTTCCTTGAGCAGCACCTCGTCGCGCGTGACGGCATGGGTTTCGATCCCCAGCGATAGCACCACGTGCGACCAGACCCGCCCGTCCCGCAGGACGGGCACAACGAACATGTCCCGCAGGGAGACCACCTCCGGCGCCGACAGGTCCGGCATCGGATCGGTGTCCTCTGCAACTGCCTCGCTTTCGGGAGGGACAGGGCGCAGGAAATGACCGGCGGTCGCCCCGCCGAGCAGGGCAATCAGGATAGCGCCGGCTGCGATGATCTTGACCATCATCAGAACGGCAGCAGGATGTCGGCAACCTGCTGTCCATATCGGGGTTGCTGAACATCCGTGATCTGACCGCGTCCGCCATAGGATATGCGCGCGGAGGCGATCTTGTCGTACGTTATCTCATTCTGACGGGAGACGTCGTTTGGGCGCACATAGCCGGTGACGAGCATTTCGCGCAGCTCGAAGTTCACCCGTACCTCTTGCCGACCCTCGATCTGCAGGACACCCGTGGGCAGAACGCCTGTGACGGTCGCCGCGATCCGCAGGGTCAGGCGCTCCTGCCGCCGCACGCCGCCCTGGCCCTGCGACGCGCTCGAACTGTCGGTGGAGACGGCATTCGCCAGCGAGGCGCCCTCTGGCAGGCGGCGGTCGAGGCTCTGGGGCAGACCAAGCAGCTCCGGAATTGCCATACTTTCCGAGCCGCTGCGCGACCTGTTCGTGGAATTGTTGATCTCGGCGTTCTCGTCGATCTCGATCACGACTGTCATGATATCGCCGCGTTCGCTTGCCCGCCGATCCCCCAAGAGCGATTGTCGCCCCGCCGTCCAGAGGGAGGCGCCGTCCATCGGCTCCGGCTCCTCGAATACCGCGATCGGAAAGGGTGCAGCCATCGCCATGTGTTCATTGCCTTGGGCAATGGGGGTGAGTTCGGGCGCGCGACCGACGTCGGAGATGCGCCCGCAGGCGCTTGCCGACAGGATGAGGACGGACAGGGGAAGGAGTTTGCGCAGGTGCATCGGTTTCTCCGAAGGCAGGGGGGAATTCAGTTTACGACAACCGCACCGGACGCGGTTGCGACGCCGGTCACGGTGGTTCGGGACGACAGGTTCATCACGCGCAGGATTTCGCCATCGCCCGCGCGTTGAAGGGCGCGGCCCTCAAGCGTGATCGTGAGGCCACCCCGGCGGAAAATCAGCGGGACAACATCGTTGCGGTTCACGACCGTTGGCAGGCCGACCTCGTGCAGTCGGACGGGGCGTCCGGGATAGAGGTTCACACGCGCTTCCAGACCGATCATGTCGCGCGGATCCACGAACCCGTCCTCGATCTCGACCTCGGCGAAAGACAGATCGTCCGCCGAGAGACTTTCGCCCGCGCGCACTGCTCGCAGGACCATGACAGACTGCGCCAGAGCCGGCGCCGCCGTTGCGACAAGGACCAGGGAAAGGAGGAAATGACGCATGCGATCAGCGGATCTGGGTCGTCGCGCCGAGCATCTGGTCGGCGGCGGTGATGACCTTCGCATTCATCTCATAACCGCGCTGGGCCTCTATAAGATCGGTAATTTCGCGCACCGCGTCGACAGAGCTGTCTTCCAGATAGCCCTGGCGGAACATGCCGAGCCCGTCTTCACCTGCAAATCCCACAAGCGGTGCACCGGAAGCGTTGGTCTCGGCGTAAAGATTGCTGCCCAGTGCCTCGAGGCCCTTTTCGTTGCTGAAGCCGACGAGTGTCAGCTGACCCAGTTGCTCGGGTTCTGTCCGGTCCAGGAAATAGGCAAATACTTCGCCCTCCGGATTTATGCTGATAGACCGGGTGTCGTCGGGGATCGTGATGTCGGGCACGACGGGATGCCCGTCGGAGGTCACGAGCAGGCCGTCACCCGTCCGCTTCAGGGCGCCGTCACGGGTATAGGCCGCGCCGCCCGACGGAAGCGTCACTTCAAGATAGCCTCGCCCCTCGATCGCGACATCCAGATCGCCATTGGTCTGCGCGATGGTCCCTTGCGCGACCTCCATCGCTACTGAGGCCGCGCGCACGCCGAGGCCCATCTGCACGCCCGTGGGGATAATCGCACCCGTCGAGGCCGCGATGGACCCGGCGCGCGTAACCTGTTGGTAATGCAGGTCCGCGAACTCGGCCCGGCGGGCGTTGTAGGCGGTGGTGTTCATATTGGCGAGGTTGTTCGAAATAACCTCTACCCGCATCTGCTGTGCCGACATTCCGGTGGCGGCGATACTCAGGGCGCGCATGGGCGGACCTCCTTGTTACTGTTCCATCAATCGAAACACGGAGCGGAGGCGTTGATCCTCCCGCTCCATGAAGCTCTGGCCGAGTTCATAGGCATTCTGGACGCTGACCATCCGGGCGATCTCCAGTACCGGGTCCACGTTCGATGCCTCGAGAAAGCCCTGCAGGACGCGCGGGCTTTCGACGGGCTCGAAGCCGGCGTCGGCGGCAAAGAGTGTGCCGGCTTCGCGGCTCAAGCGATCCGGCTCGGCGGGGGTCACCACGCCGATTTGCGCCACCGGTTGACCATCCGCGGACAGGGTGCCGTCAGGTGCGACGAAGATCGAACCCGATCCTGGCGGGACGAACACCGGTGCGCCGCCCGCATCGAGTACCGGGTCGCCCTCGGCTGTGACGACCCCGCCGTCCGGACCGGTCAGAAAGGCGCCGGCGCGCGTCAGGAACTGCTGGCCAGCGCGATCCACGAGGAAGAAGCCGTCGCCCTCGATCGCAAGATCGAAGGTTCCGCCCGTCTGTTCCAGCGCACCCTGCATCTGGCGCGTCCGTTCGATGTTCGCATTGGCCATCGAAACCGAAGGATGTCCACGGCCCGCGTCCACCACGAATTCCGAAAAGATCATGCCCCCGGCCCGATAGCCGGTCGTCGAGGCGTTTGCGATATTCTGGGCGATCGAGTTCAGTTCGCGCAGCAGGCCCGTCTGGCGGCCTAAAGTGGGATAGATGCCGTCTGACATGTCAGAATCCTTCTATGATCGGGACGAGCGTGTCGGTGAAATACCCAGCCAGTGTCAGGGTCATGAAACCCATGGACATCCAGAAGACAGCCAGCATGGCCGCCATCTTCGGCACGAAGGTCAGGGTCATTTCCTGGATGGACGTCAAGGCCTGGAACAGGCCGATGGCGAGGCCGACAATCAGCGCGACCACGAGGATCGGTGCAGACATCAGCACCGCGATCCAGAGACCCTGTCGGAGCGTGTCGAAGAAGAGGGCATCCGACACGGGATCAGACCGGCATCCGCAGGATTTCCTGATAGGCTTCCACAACGCGGTCGCGGATGGTGACGACCGTGTCGATGGCAAGCTTGCTTTCGGCCAGCGCGGTTACAAGGGCATGGGGGTCGGCCCCGCTCGTCACGGCTTGCGTGCCCTGAGCTTCGGCTGCCTGCAGTGCCTGGGCAAATCCGGTCACCGCATCCATGGCGGAACTGGGGGTGTCGTTTGGCAAGCCTTTCGCCTGCCCGGCCCCCGAGACAAGGGCCGAGATCTTGCTGAGATCCATGATCTTCTCCTATCGTTTGAGGATATCGAGGATCGCCGAAGACATCCGGCGAACCTGTTCGAACATCTTGAGACTTGCCTCGTAACTGCGCTGCGCCTCGCGGGCGTCGGCCAGTTCCGTCACAAGATCGACGTTCGATCCATTGTAGTAACCCTGTTCGTCCGCAAGCGGATGCGAGGGATCGTGCACGCGCTCGAGGTCGCGACGGTCGAGACGGACCCGGCCCATTTCGATCGCGCCCGTGCGTTGCCCGGCCTCGACCTCAGCGCGGAACTCGACCGTCTTGCGGCGATACCCGGGGGTATCGGCATTGGCTATGTTCTCGGCGATATGGGTCAGTCGCTGGCTTTGGCCGCGCATCCCGGAACCGAGGATCGTCATCGCGTTTGATAATCCGGTCATGGTCCCCGCCCTCAGTTGCGACCGATGCTGGCGCGCATCATGTCGAGGGAGGCCCGATACACGGTGAGCGCCTGATTGTGGGCGCGGGACGCTTCGATCCCGCGCAACACCTGATCCTGCAGAACGACCGTGTTGCCGTTCGGATCCTCTGGCGCGTTCAGTTCTTCGAAGATGCGAGGCGTGCGCCCGATGCCCGCCATATGACCCGCGTGGGTGCGTCTCAGGGCAAGTTCCGACGACATCGGTTGAAACGGGGCGACGTCACGGGCGCGGTAGCCGGGGGTATCGGCATTCGCGACATTCGTGGCGATCACAGTCTGGCGGGAAGCTGCGTGGGTGGCAGCATCCGACGCCAGGCGAAGCAAGGCAGGCATCTCGGTCACAGGCGGATTCTCCGTCATTCCTGAAACGAAGCCTTAAGACTGATTCCTTTAGAAATCGTTTCAACAGCAGGAGGATTCCCATGCCAACGCGCACACTCGACCCCTTTACCGGCATTCGACATACCCTTGAGGGAATCTGTCGATCGACGCCCGTCGGGCGGATTTCGCGGCTTGATTCGACCGGGTTCTTCGTGGACGGACTCGCTGACCACGCCCGGCTCGGGGACGATGTCATCTATCGAGGAGATGACGGCCTGCCGGAACGTGCGGAGGTCATACGGCTTACGCGGGATGGTCTTTGGGCGTCGCCCTTCGGGACCGCTGCCGGCCTGCACATCGACCTGCCTGTGCAGGCCGGCGGGGCACCGACCTTATGTCCGGATCGAAGCTGGATCGGTCGTGTCGTCGACCCGTTCGGTCGGCCGCTCGACGGATTGCCGATCGGCGGTGGGCTTGCACAACCACTGCGCGCCGTACCGCCTGCGGCGGGGCAGCGGAATGCGATGGGTGCACGCCAGCACACCGGCATCGCCGTCATAGACACGATGCTGCCCATCGCAGCCGGTCAGAGGGTCGGACTTTTCGCCGGATCGGGGGTCGGGAAATCGACCCTCTTGGGTCAGCTTGCACGCCGGATGGAAGCGGATGTCTGCGTCCTGGCCCTTGTCGGTGAACGGGGGAGAGAGGTCTCGGACTTCGTAAACACCGTTCTCGGCCCCGACGGCATGAAACGTACTGTCGTCATTGCCGCGACATCCGACACCCCGGCCCCGCTTCGGCGTCGCTGCGCCTTTTCGGCGATGGCCGTGGCGGAGTATTTCCGGGATCGCGGCGCGCGGGTTTTGTACCTGCTCGACAGTGTGACCCGTCTTGCCGAGGCACATCGCGAAGTCGCGACCGCTGCGGGCGAGACGGCGGAGTTGCGGGGATACCCGCCGAGTCTTACGCCGGTTCTGGCATCTCTGGCCGAAAGGGCGGGGCCGGGAGTCGGGAGGCAGGGCGACATATCCGCCATTTTCTCGGTCCTGGTCGCGGGATCGGACATGGAAGAACCGGTCGCCGACATCGTTCGCGGGCAGCTGGACGGGCACATTGTTCTCTCGCGCGAAATTGCCGAGGCCGGTCGGTTTCCGGCAGTGGACGTGCTTCGGTCAGTCTCCCGCAGCCTGCCTGCGGCCGCCTCGGACGAGGAGAACAAATTGTTGATCGAAGTGCGCAGAATTCTCGGTATTCTGGACCGAAATGAGATGATGGTAAGTTCCGGCCTCTATGAGCGCGGATCGAGCGCGGACATCGATCGGGCCGTCGCGCTCGTGCCCCGTCTGCACGAGGTTTTCTCCCAGACCGAACTCGCCGATTGTACGGATGGATTTAGACAGATCGCGACGATCCTCGGCAGAAACTATTCCGGACGGTCCGTGCCCTGATGCGGGGTGAGTTTCCCGACCCCCTTTCCGAAAGGAAAATTCCAGCGCTCCGATGTCACGCCCGATCCACGCTGCCACCTCGTCTCGGAGGGTTCGGGGTGGCGTCTCGCTGGGCGATATTTCGGCCGCATCGCGAAGCCCGCAAGGTGCGTTCGACCAAGTCGTTCAGGCAGGACAGGGATCGCCACCGCAGACGGGGATCGGTCCGCAAAGCCTTGCGAACCCACGGACCGCACAGATCTAAAAATTGAGGCGAGCGTCCGCTGATCCGCCGAGAAGACGAGCCACCGGGCTAAATCCGACACAAACGCGAATGCCTGATCCCTCGGCGGTACGCGGGTCCGCCCAGGGAAATCGACACGCCTTGATCTTCCTGCATTTCGCTCTGCCAGCCGCGACCGGTTTGGCATCGGACGTTCTTCCGACGAGCTGTGAACAAAGTGTATCCTTGAAGCGGGGCTATCGATCCGCCGGAGTTGTCGATGCGTCATTCCGTCAACACACCATGGCACTGCCGACACGTGAAATGCACGCCATCCGCCAAAGGGGTTCGGGCCCCCCTTTCAGAGCGCTCTGCGCGCAGCGTATCCTGTCTCACCCGCGTAGCCGAGCCAGTGTCTGCGACGTCAGTCGAAGCGCTGAGCCATCAGGTCTGCCTCTCTCTTGCGCAACCGTCCCAAGGTCCGCAGCGCCTGATAGAATTGCCGCCGTTCCAGATGGGCAACGACGTCATCGACACAGGCGCGGTCGGCATCGTCGATGAAGGCGATGCGCAGGGGGGCGAAGGCCTTGACGGTATCCGGCAGGACGCGTTCGATGTCGCACTCTCCGACGAGCATCAACTGCACCGCGTGTGTCAGGCGCCCAACGGGCGTGCAGGCCTCCTCGGGATTGATTGCGTCCCGCAACCGCAGCAGCTGCGTGTCAGGAGTAAGGACTCGCAAGCGGGCACCGCGACCGACGTTCTCGATGACGGCACCGTTCAGGACGATACGGTCACCTGCCGGAAATTTCAGCATGAGGCCGGCCATCTCAACGGGCTCCCCGGGACAGGCCGCCGACAATCCGGCGGTTGATCTCGGACAGAATCGCCGGGTCACCCTCACCTTTCAGGATCGCGCGGGTCTGACGCTCCACAAAGCCAGCCAGCCCGAGGATGCTGGCCCGAAGTGCATCGGGCAGGGCATTGCCGTCGTCCGCCGTCGCGGCAGCGGCGGCCAACCACAAGCGACGGTTGTCGTGGAGAACCGTCGCCTTGGCTGAATGGCTCGAGGTCTTGTCGGCAAACACAGCTTCCATACGGCGCGTAACCCCCGAGAAAACAAGCGCTTCAGCGCGCGCAGGTTCAACGAGCTGGGAGTCCAATCGTCCATATGCCGCGACAGCGGCGGAATGAGCGTCAAGCATCTGGTCTGTTCACTTTCTGCAAGGCAAGCCGCGCTTTGGCGGCAGGTCGGCGAGGCCGATCATGTCATCGGGTTGGTCGCCCCGGCCCGGATCGGACCGGAGCGACCGCCTTGCTTACCGGAACAGTGACAGGATCGACTGCGGCGCCTGGTTGGCTATCGACAGCGACTGGGTTGCCAGCTGCTGCTGTACCTGAAGGGCCTGCAGGCGGGCCGAAGCCTCCTCCATGTTGGCGTCTACAAGCGCACCGATCCCGGACTTGAGCGAGTCGCTCAGCTTGGACACGAACGATGTTTGCGTCTCGATCCGGCCCTGGGCCGAACCGAGTGCGGCAGCGGAATCGATCGCCGTCGAGATCAGACCCTCGATCCCGGCGAGCGCAGCCTTGGCCCCGTTCTTCGTTGTCACGTCGAAGTCGGCAAGGGACGACAGGGCGCCGCCGATGCTTCCTGCGCTTGCGGCCACTGCTGCGGTGGTTGCGCCGCTGTCGACGCGGACGGCGAGGCTGTCGGTGCCGTCCGTTTTCTTGGACGTGAAGGTCAGGTTGACGCCCGTGGTCACCGTGCTTCCGGCCGAGACGGACAGAATGTCGAGGTCGAGGCCGTTCTTGGACGCATAGCCGTTGTAGGCTGCCGCCAGACCGCGGGCGACGTCGGATGCCGTGTCGCCTTCACGGGCGATGTAGAGGATCTTGGACTGGTCGGTCGCCGCCGTACCGGTGGTATAGTCGGCCGGGGTAAAGAGGCTCGCGTCCGCGTCCGTGCCGGCGATGCCGATGGAATAGGCCTGCCCGGTCTTTACCGATGCCGTTGTGATGATGATGTTCTGGGTCTGTGTTGCGTTCAGGTTCGCGGCGGTGCCCGCGGTCAGCGCCGTGGTGCCGGTATAGGCTGCTTTCGCGGTGCCAAGGTCCTGCTTGGAAATGTTGATCGAGCTTGCGGTGACGCCACTGCCGCTCCGGTCGAGCGACGACAGCACGTTGACCGAACCTTCCCCTGCGGTGCGGGACGTATTGCCCAACATGTTGAGGCCGTTGAACTGCGCGGCGCCGACGACCGAGCCGATCTGGTCGCGCAGGGCCGCGATGTCGGTTTGGATCTTGGTGCGGTCGACGTTCTCTTCCTGGGAGGCGACGATCTTGCCCTTGATCTGGGTCAGCAGATCCGTGACGGTCTCGGCCGCGTTGCGGGCGACGGACGTCGTCGATTCACCGAGCGCCAGGCTTTCCTGAATGGACTTGAAGCCCTGAACGTCGGACTCCATCTGCTTGGAGATGGCCCAGACGGCGGAATTGTCCTTGGCAGTCGCGACCGATTTGCCGGTCGAGATCTCGGACTGCGTCATGCCGAGGTTTTTGTTGATGGATTGCAGGGTCTGCAGCGCGATCATCGCGCCGTTGTTGGTCAGAATGCTGGACATTTCAGTTCCTTTGGAATGTGCCTGCTTCGCAGGCTGAGAAGCGTCCACGACATGTGGACATCACGACATTCTGCCTTCGGGCGAGGCCCGCGAGTGCCATTCTTGGCAGGTTGGGCGTATCCCGGCGTCCCTTAAGCCAATCCTAAGATCGCTCGGGTAGTTTCTAGAATTAGATGCGATTTCTAGCGTTTCGCACCGCTTGCATTCGGGAAATCCAAAGCGCTTCATCAGCGAATGCCCGTATTTTCCACCGCCGCCCGTCCTGTTCACCTGGGGCCTTTCCCGTTGGAGCGACTGCGCCGCGATCCATCTGTTCGGGGACCGGTGCCCTTGCCCGCGCCGCTCGCGTCGACCGGAGCGGGTCCGATCGCGGCTGCCATGAAAGAGTATCAGGCAACGATGGACGCGATTCGCGATGGCCTCGTCAACAAGGTCAGGTCCGAATGCCCCGATGATCCCGATGCGCGGGCGCGGCACCTCAAGGCGTTCGGCTATTTCAACGACGCGGCTCTGATGGGGATCGGACCGGTGCGGCTGGACGACCATCTTGACGTGCCGCGCCGCAATCCCGGGATAGATGCCTTGGCGGAGGCATTGCGAACCCGACAGACCAAGACGCTCGCATCAGGCATCGATGGGATCATGGCCGATCTTCGCGACCAGATGGACGCGCCTGTCACCGCCATCGGCGACCACACCCATGCCGTCGTGATCGTGCAGGAAATGCCGCGGGCACCGCGCCCGAATGAGCCGGGCAGCGACTGGATCCGAGGAGCGTGCGCCCATCGCGCAGCCCTCAGGGCTTCCGAGACGGCGGTGGTCCTAGCCACATACCTTCGTCTTTTGGGGTTCGATGCAAAGGCGCACACGATCACCTCGACGGATGTGAACCTCCATTCGCTCGGTGTCGCGGCGGGCGTTTTGACGATCCGGGACGGGTGCGTCCGCGCGCCGTTTCTCGGGAACCGGTTCGGCGTCGCGGCGGTCACGACGACATTCGGGATGACCCAAGATCTGCCGCTCGCGGCCGTGCAGCCGTTCGACGCACGGTGGTGGCTGGGGATTGGGACGCGTCGGTCCGCGGCCAGCCCTGATCCGTTCAATTCGCGCGATTATGTTCTCGGGCCGCATCCCTTCGAGACGCTGAAACGGCGCGACATCCCGACGACGTACATCGATGAGCCGCGCGTGCCCCGCGTGCCGAAGCGCGCCGACCTGTTCGCGCGTGCCCAGTTCGGTGACATGGGAAAAGCCGTGCAGGCGGGCGCGACGGGGGGGCACTACGTACGCAAGGCTGCCACGTCCTCGGCGCAGCGACGTATGCTCGGCGCCTTCACGCTTCTGCAGGACGGGGAGCCCGAGGGCGGCCCACGCCCGACCGATGCCACGCGCAACGCGGCGAACGTCAAAGCTGCCGCCTATTGGCTCGGGATCGATGCCGTCGGCATAAGTCGCTGTCCAGACTGGGCATGGTATTCCCACGACGCTGCCGGAGCGCCCATCGACCCGCCGCACGATCAGGCGATCAGCATGATTGTCGATCAGGGATATGAGACAATGGAGGGTGCATCGGGTGACGACTGGATCAGCGTGGCACAGTCGATGCGCGCCTACCTGCGTTTCTCGCTGCTGGGTGGTGTCGTGGCCCGGATGATCCGATCCCTCGGTTACCGCGCGAAGGCACATACCGTGATCGACGGCGAAGTCCTGCAACCGCCGCTCCTGCTGCTGTCCGGTCTGGGCGAGGTCAGCAGGATTGGCGAGGTGATCCTGAACCCTTTCCTCGGGCCCCGGCTCAAGTCCGGCGTCATTACGACCGACATGCCGATGCACCACGACCGGCCCATAGACTTCGGTCTTCAGACGTTTTGCGAGTCCTGCAACAAATGTGCCCGGGAATGCCCATCCGGCGCGATCACGGCAGGCCCGAAACGGATGTTCAACGGCTACGAGATCTGGAAGTCCGACAGCCAGAAATGCGCGACCTACCGCATCACGACCGAAGGCGGAGCGATGTGCGGGCGTTGTATGAAGACTTGTCCGTGGAATCTGGAAGGGTTGTTTGCGGAAAAGCCTTTTCGCTGGGCCGCGATGAACGTGCCGAAAGCCGCGCCCCTGCTCGCCCGGCTGGACGATGCGCTGGGCCGGGGAGGTTTGAACCCGGTCAAGAAGTGGTGGTGGGACCTGGAACTGTACGATGACGGCGGCTATCGACCGACGCGTCATCCGGTGAACGCCCGTGGCATCCGGCCCGACCTGGATCTGCGCCACCAGGACCAGACCCTCGCAGTCTATCCTGCCCCGCTCGCGGCGCATCCCTTCCCCTATCCCGATCCCATGGACCGCGAGGCAGGGATTGCGGCCTATCGGGCGCTGGTGTCCGCAGACGAGTATCGCGCGCGGATCGCGGCGGGGGACGACAGCCATGTCCACCGCTACACGGCCGATGCGGACAGTCCGGTCCTCGCCGTGACGATCGCGCGGGTGGAAGCCATGTCGCCGACGGTGACAAAGTATGAGTTCGTGGCCGCCGACGGCAGCGATCTGCCCGAGTGGACCGCCGGCGCGCATCTCGACATCGTCGTGGCGCCCGAATACCTCAGGCAATATTCCATGTCCGGCGATCCCGCCGACCGCAGCCGCTATCAGATCGGGGTGCTGCGCGATGATGCGGGGCGGGGCGGGTCCAAGCTGCTGCACCGCATCTTCACGCCGGGCAGGCGTGTGTTCATCGCGCCGCCGATCAACCATTTCCCTCTGGTCGAGAACGCGGCAACCTCGCGACTGATGGGCGGCGGTATCGGCATCACGCCGATGATCGCGATGGCGCATCGGCTGCATGCGCTGGGACAGATCTTCGTGCTTGACTACTCGATCCGGTCGCGCGCCGAAGCCGGATTTCTGGAGGATCTGGCGACCGTTTCATGGGCCGACCGCGTTCGCGTGCATGTCGCCGATGAAGGCACGCGCGCGGATTTTCAGACCCTGCTTGGAGGTTGGTCAGACGGCGACCACGTCTATGCGTGCGGTCCGGACCGCTACATGGCAGCCGTCATGGACGCGGCCCGGCTCGCAGGGTTTCCCGAGGCGGCGCGGCACCTCGAATATTTCTCGGTGCCGGAAACGGCGCCACAAGAGAACCATCCCTTCACGCTTCGTCTGCGCGACGGTCGTGAGGTCCTTGTCGCGGCGGCCGAAGCGGCCAGCGATGCATTGCATCGGGCGGGAGTGAAGGTCGATGTCAA